>JBFWQW010000094.1:0-11219 GCA_050249235.1 Acidimicrobiia bacterium
AGTACGACAACCCTGCCGCCACTCTCGGGTCCAACCCTCGACTCGCATGGACCCGGCCGGTCGGCGCCGCCAGACCTGGACTGCTCGTCGTCTGCGAAGGGATCCCCGACGCCCTCACCGCTGCTCAGGCCGGCCTTCGATCAGCTGCGGTCCTCGGCTCGCAGGCCCCTGACCACTCGGTCGCGGCGCGGCTGTCGGCCTTCGCCGAGCGCCATGACCTATCGCTGATCGCCGTCGTCGACAACGATTCCGCAGGACTCGCATGGGGTGACCGCCTCTCGGGCCTCGTCTGTGATGCCGGACAGGAGCTTCGGGTGATCGTGCCGCCGACCAAGGATCTCGACCTCAATTCGTGGGCTTCGCAGGACCAGGAGTGGCACCGGCATATCGACGGCGCGGCTGTCGAGGTCGAGCCGGTCCCGACCCTCGAGCATCGCTGACCTGTCATTAAGAGCGGAGCGCAGGCAGTCGTCGCTCCACGCGGATATGGGACAGGCGACTAGCACGACATCTACCGGCACTTCGGGGACGCCAAGGGCTCCGAGGAGGTCTCATCATTTCGTCCTGTAATTACACCTGTGTAGTTGTCACAGCCCCTCGGTAGGCTGGCTCTTGGCCAGTCCCACGTCGATCCGCTGGCCTTCGAAGGCTGGTGCGTCATGAGGCTGATGAAGGCTCGGGTCCAGAACTACCGGAGCATCGAGGACTCGGGGTGGGTCGACATCGAGGGCGACATCACCGCGCTCGTCGGCAAGAACGAGTCGGGCAAGACCGCCTTCATGCAGGCGTTGTTCAAGTTGCACCCGGTCGAGCCCGCCACCTACGACGAGGTCGTCGACTTCCCGAGCAGGCTCACCAGGAAGCGCAAGGACACCGCTGGCCCCATCCCCGTCACCACGGTCCAGTACGAGCTCAGTGACGACGAGCTCGGCGAGATCGAGGCGAACCTCGGGACCGGCGTATTGAAGTCCCGCATCGTCCAGGTTGAAGGGGGCTACCGGTTCAAGGGACGAACGATCGCCGTCGAGCTCGACGAGGCTGTGGCTGTAGCGCATCTCCGCGCGGACCTCGACCTCGCCGCTGCGGCGGGGAAGGCCGTCAACGCTGCGACGACGATCGCAGACCTCGCCGCGGCACTCGCCGGGCTTGAAGAGCCCCCTGCCAAGGCCGAGGCACTTGCGACCGCGATCGGCAACTGGCGAGAGGGCCGGCTGTCGCTCCACGTGATCGACGCCTATTTGCAGAGGTGGGAGCCGACGTTCGTGTACTTCGACGACTACAGCACCATGCCGGGCAAGGTCTCGATCCCGAGCCTGATCGAGAAGCGCGACGCGGGGAACCTCGTCCGCGGGTTGCGGGCACTGCTGTCGTTCCTCAAGCTGGGCAGCGGCAAGCCCGAGGACTTCAACGACTCGGCGAACCACGAGCGGCTGATCCGCGAGTTGGAGAACACCGCCAACGGCATCAGCGACGAGGTGTTCCACTACTGGTCGCAGAACGAGGAGTTGTCCGTCGAGCTCAAGGTGATGGAGCCGGAGGCGGGAGCCGAGCCTCCGCTCGACGTGGGCCCGATTTTCCATGTCCGAGTCCACAACCGGCGGCACCGTGTCTCGGTCCCGTTCGACGAGCGGTCGCGGGGGTTCGTGTGGTTCTTCTCCTTCGTGGCTTACTTCTCCGAACTTGACGCGGCGAAGACCTCCGACCTCATCGTGCTGCTCGACGAGCCCGGGCTCGCGCTGCACGCAACGGCGCAGGGCGATCTTCTCCGCTACATGGAGGAGCGCCTCGCTCCTGAGCATCAGGTCATCTACACGACTCACTCGCCCTTCATGATCGACGCCACCCACATCGAGCGGACCCGGACCGTCATGGATGTTGACAACGAGGGCACCAAGGTGTCGTCCGACGTCTTCCGAGTCGACAACGAGACGGTCTTCCCCCTCCAGGCCGCTCTCGGATACACGCTCACGCAGACGCTGTTCATCGGCCCGAAGAACCTCCTGCTCGAGGGACCGAGCGACCTCATCTACCTCGACGTTCTCGACGACGACCTCCGGCAGCACGACCTGACCCCGATCGACGATGACGTGACGCGCGTGCCGGTGGGTGGCGCTGGCAAGTTGTCGACGTTCGTGTCGCTCATCGGGTCGAATCAGCTGAACATGGCGGTGCTCGTGGACTCCAGCACGAAGGACGCCGAGGCCGTCGAGCGGCTACAGCAGGCCGAGAAGTTGAAGAAGGGCGCTCTGATCCACATGTCTGACATCACGGGCGAGCCCGAGTGCGACATCGAGGACCTGTTCGACCCGGCCTTCTACCTGGACCTCGTGAACCGCGCCTACGCCAAGGAACTCGACGGCACGCCGCTCACGTTGGCTGATCTGCCGAAGAAGGCAGGGCGGATCACGAAGAAGATCAACGCCGCGTTCGCGAAGCGCCAGATCGCCGGCGGGGTGTTGAACCACTACCGGCCGGCGGTGGTCCTGCTCCGCAACCAGGCTGAGCTCGTGCCCACCATCGACGATGCCACCCGCGAGCGGTTCTCCAACCTGGCCGAGCGTGTCAACCGAGTCCTGTAGCGGTCGCCCTAGTCCACGTCGCGGGTGAGCTGACCTCCTCGTTCGCGTCCACCGGCCATCGTCGTAGCTACGCCACTGGGCTTAGCGAAGGTTCCGCCCAACAAGCGACGGAGGCGTCCCCAAACGCCGGGTGCAGGTGCGAACCGACGGGGGGCAGGTCGGGGCAACGAGCGGCTTGGTGGATCGCCGAAACGACGGGCATGTCAAGCCACCGGAGGGCAGGATCAGGTCCGTGGCGCCCGATGAAGACCGGTCGGGGCGGTTCATCGTGGCTGCTCCTGGCACTCCGCTCGAGGTGATGGAAGGTGCGCTCAAGATCGCGTGGCCGGACGACATGACGGAGGAGCGTGACGGGGAGCTGCTACCGCGGGAGCCACGCGACGGGACCTGCCGAATCTGTGGCCGGGTCGGTCCCCTCACCGCTGAGCATCTCCCACCCCGAGGTGCGTTCAACAAGGGCCGCGGGATGGACGTTGATCCGAAGACACGCATTGGTAACGACGACCTGGATGTCGAGGTATCAGGTCCTGTCATCCAAGGCGGGGTGCGGGCGTTTGTCCTATGTGCCGAGTGCAACAACTTCACTGGAATCCGTTGGGGCCGCGAGTACCAGGGCTGGGCAGGGCGGGGATACGCGCTGCTATCTCAGGCCAGTCCCACGGTTGACGAGATGGACGCCCACGCGGGGTTCCCAATGTTCGACGTCACCTTCAAGCGCGTGTATCCGGGTCGCTTCATTCGGCAGGTCATCAGCATGATGCTGAGCATCAGCGGCAGCGACGCGCTGGCACGGAGGTTCCCAGTCCTGCGTGATCTGGTGCTCGGTGGTCCGCCAGCCGAGGTGCCGCACGACGTTCGGCTCTATCTGCACCTCTACGGCGATGCCACAACGCGTGTCATGGGTGGCCCCAATGGCAGCCCCGGAGTCGATCTCACCACCGGCGAGGTGCGACGCGTACTGCAACTCGACCATCCACCCCTTGGTCTGATGTTGCAGATTGAAGGGCCACCGATGGACACGGGCGGAGCTGATGTCAGCGAGTTCACGACCATCGACGTCGACCGACAGCAGGACGTCTCGTTTGAGGAACTTCCGCTGGGGTTCGGACACAAGATGTGGCCCAACGAGTACCGGACTCGGGGCCAACTCCTGGCTAACCGCATCCCCGTCGACGAGGAAACGGAACCAGACGGCCTCTAGAAGCGGAGCCAGGCCATCGGTGCCATCGGCTCCCCGATGACCCGGTGCCACCGATCGCCGGTTGCAGGGGGCCGAATCGCGTGCGGGCCCTGGCGCTGATCTCCTAGCGTCGGACTTCGAAGACCGCTACGAGATGGGGGGTCAGCGATGGCCGAGATGGTGATGGGACTGCCGAGAACCCTCGACGGGCGGGTGACCCTTCTGGGGTAGGCCGCTGGCGGCGTCACGCCGTCTGTTGCTGACCTGTGGTTCTCGGATGGCCAGGCCGATGCGGCCGGCCCGTGAGCGGCGCGCCTGCGCCGTTCCGAACCAAGGACAGCAGACATGAACTACGACCTCGATGCGGCCGTTCGCGCCTGGACCGATGACGGCTTCGCCATCCTCCCCGGCTACATCCCCGCCGCGGATCTTGATCCTGGGGCGTCGGAGATCCCGCTCCTCTACCCGACCGCAGACGACTACCACGACGGCGTGGATGCCGACCGGAACCGCCGGTTCGATGACGAGTTCGGCGGGATCGACGACTTCCCGTTCGCCGGCCCGGCGCTGAACCTGCTCGCCGTGCACCACGGCCTGATCGACCTCGCCGAACGCCTGCTCGCCACGGCTGAACTTCGGGTGTACTCCGTAGAAGCGTGGGCCAAGTACACCGGCGCCGCCGACTACGAGCAGGAACTCCACCGCGACTACCTCGGCCAGACCCTGGTGGTCCCGAGCGACGACCATGACTTCGACCAGGTTGAGATGTTCCTCTACCTCGTCGACGTTCCAGCCGAGCTTGGCGCGCCGGCATACGTGCCGCTCCGCTACACGTCCGAGCTGCCGATGATCCCGAACTGGTACCCCCGCGAGCCAGACGGCCGCCGGGACCCAGACCGACCGACCTGGATCTCCACCACCGCCCGGCCTGACCTCTACGAGCGGGAGATCCGCGCCGTCGGACCGGCCGGTACGACCGTCGCCTACAGCAACCGCACGTTCCACCGCGGCACCCAGCTCACCCAGCCCCGGGGCGCCCGGTACACGCTGCACATCAACTTCCGCCCTGCGGAGAGTGAATGGCAGGCCCGCCATTCCTGGCTCCGCAACGTCGGCCCCCCGGCATGGAACGCCTTCGTCTCCCACGCCTCACCCCGCCAACTCGCCCTCTTCGGCTGGCCGCCGCCGGGTAATCGCTACTGGACCCTCGCCACGCTCACGGGAGTGCAGCAGCGCTATCCGCAACTCGACCTCGACCCGTGGCGCCAAGCGTTGGCCAGCCCGACCAACAGGGCGCCAGCGCTGTCGCTCCCGATGCCCGAACCGGGGATCCTGCCGTGGCCCGTGGCCGACGGCGTCGTCGAGCTTCGTCCGCCCGAGACCGGAGAGTCCGTGATCCTGAAAGCAGGACGCGACAGCGAGTGGGAGCGCTGGCTCGGTCCCGGAAGCGACGAGCCCAACCCGACCGCGGTCATCGTCGCCGGCGGAGAGGTGGTGGGCTGGATCGACTACGACCCGGAACCAACATGGCTTCGGCCAGGGGAGGTCAACGTTGGCTACAACGTCTTCCCACAGGACCGGCGGAACCACTACGCCACCCGAGCAGTCCGGCTCCTCGTGGACTGGCTTGAGCGCCACACCGAAACGGAGCGGGTGTACCTCGCGATCGACGCCGAGAACGTTGCGTCTCAGGGCGTCGCCACCGCTGCAGGAGCGCAGCTCGTCGAGCAGTACACCAATGAAGCAGGTCGTCCCAACATCCGGTACGCGATCGAACTCGGATCCCGACCTCCAGTCCCGTAACGCCGGCTCGAGGAGGACGGCGCGAAGTTCCATGCAGTCCCCGAAGGACTCGTCACGACGCCTCCGAAGGCCCCGGCTGGATCTCAGGGCTGATCCGGCCCCGGGCCGCGTCGTCCAGACCGGTGTGCAACGGCCACCAGGCCGACGGGTGCGTCATGCGGCGTGAACACCGAGATGGGCATCGACGTAGGGAGCAAGTCGACGAGCCGCTCGGTGGGCGGCGACTCGCTCTTGGCCGGTGCTCGCCGGGAGACCTGTGACGAGGGCTCGCCGGATCCGGTGGTCGCGGTACACCGTCCACACGTCGAGCGGGAGCACCCCATCGGCCACAGCGTCCTCGACGGCATCACAGAAGCGTTCGAGGGCGAGTCGGTTGACCACGACGTCGTCGATGCTGTCGGACCACGCTGGCTTGCGGTCGAGGAAGAGCGCCAGCCGGTCGGGTTCGCAGGGCACGGTGGTGGTGACGTTCAGGACGCCGTGGGTCCGGAAGCTGCGGGTGCTGCGCCAGATGCGGCTGTGGGTGCGGTTGACGAGCCGGTGGGCGAGGCGGGCGCCGTCAATGTCGCTGTCGAGGATGACGAGGGCGAGCTCCGTGACGGCGTCGTGGTGGTATTCGGCGGTGGCCGTCCGGGAGATGCGTGCTCGCAGCGCGGGGGCCAGCGCGTAGAGAGCGACGGTGGTGGCCTCGGGGACGCTGCGGCCCCGGATGATGAGCTCCCGGAGGGCCCGGTCGGACGCCGCGGTGTCGGGTGTGTCATGGCGGATGACCTCGACGAGGTGGTCGAGGTTGCCCAGGTCGCTGAGCTGGCGGCTGCCGGCGTGGCGGTGGAAGCGCCGGTAGGCGGCGTCGAGGTCTCGGTACGGGTTCACGGTTCGCTCCTTCTCGCATCAGGTGTGCAGGAGCGAGCGTCCGGAAGGCAGGTCCCGGGTTTGCTCCCGGAGTTCGTCCCGGGAGCCGTCCCGATGTCGCGTCGGGACTCCCGAGCTGCGCCTCTGAGCGGAGCCCGGGTGTGCGGCTGATGCTCCCGCCGGCCGGAAGGGAGCCCGCTGGCAACGGGTTCGAGGTGGTCGTCGCCGTCGTCGGCGGTGCCGTGACCGCGCTGTCGTTGGTGGTGGCGGGAAGCGCGTGGCTGGCGACCAGCTTGACCGGCGGGCGGGTGTCGGGCGGGCTCGGTGACTGGCTGGCAGTGACAGGCCAACTGGCGTCGTCGCCCGGTGACCCGCGGGCGGCGTGGGGTGACTTGGCGACCGGGATCCCGAGACCGGCCGTCTACTGGGCCTGCACGCTGGTGGTCGCGCTCGTGGTCGGTGCCGCGGTGGCCGCTGGCTTCGTCGTGTGGCGGCGGGTGTGGTCGCCGTCTCGGTCGAGGTTCGGGGTTCCCGCTGATGCCCGAGTGGCGAGGCCCCGCGATGTGGGACCGCTGGTGGTGTCGGGCGCGGTGCCCCCGACGGGTCGGCTGCTGTTGGGTCGGTTAGCGCCGAGGGGTCCGTTCCTGGCGACGGAGGACCGGGAGCGACACCCGGCCCGGGGGCGCCGGGCGGTGCGGGAGCAGGGTGACCGGGGGTCGGTGGCGTTGATCGGGCCGACCCGGTCGGGCAAGACGGTGTTGGCGTCCGCCGGGATCATCGGCTGGGACGGGCCGGTCGTGGCGTTGTCGGTGAAGCGGGACCTGTACGACACGACCGCGGCGGCCCGGGCCGGGCGGGGTGCTCTGGCGGTGTTCGACCCGGGCGGCGTGACGGGATTGCCGACGGCGCGGTGGACGCCGTTGCGAGAGGTGACGACCACGTCGGGGGCCAAGCGGGCGGGGCGGGCGCTTGCCCAGGCCATCCCCCGCAACGGGGTGACGGGCGGGGATTACTGGAAGTCCCACGGCGAGACGCTCACCTCCTCGTACATGTGCCTGGCCGGTCTCTCGCAGCTCCTCGACCCACCGGCTGGCAAGCGATCGGAGCCGTTGACGATCGGCCGGCTGGCGTCGTGGGCGTACCTGCATGTCGGGATCCGCGACCCGCTGGTCAACGATCTGGTGCGCCGCGGTCTGGCCGACGATCAGCCGCTGGAGGTGCGCCTGCTGGCTCGGGATGCGCTCACGAAGCTGATGGCGTTCGAGGGTGAGGACCCGAAGATCCGGGCGTCGATCTACGCCACCGCGCGGCTGGCGTTCGAGGCGTGGACCGAACCGGCAGTGGCGCACTCGGCATCACTCGACCCGAGGGACTTCTACTGGTCCGACGAGCTGCACGAGCATCGACCCCGGTACGTGGACCTCGACTGGCTCATGGACGGCGCTGCCGGCCGGGCGAACACGTTGTACCTGGCAGCGCCGTCGACCGAGTTCGATCGGCTCGCCCCCGTGCTCGGTGGCCTGCTCGGGGACCTGCGCGAGCAGATCCACGCGTGGGACATCGCCGGCCGTCGGCTGTCCAAACCGTTGCTGGTCGTGATCGACGAGGCCGGCCAGCTCGAGCTGCAGTGGCTGCCCGAGGAGGTGTCGACGATCGCCGGGCTCGGCGGGATGTTCGTGACCAGCTGGCAGTCCAAGGCGCAGATCAACCACCGGTATGGCACTCTCGCCGACGCCGTGTTGAGCGGTCACCGCTCCAAGGTCATCTTCAACGGGACCGACGATCCGTCCACCCTCGACTATGTGTCTCGGGTGGCGGGCACCGAGCACGTGGCGCAGCGCGGTTGGTCGGCCGACACCGGCGGTGGACGCAAGACCGTGTCCGAACATCCCCAGCGGGAGGACCTGCTTCCCGCCCACGTCATCCGCCAGATGCGCCGCCAGGAGGCGGTCTTGCTCCACGGCACCCTGCCCCCGATCCACCTCCGACTCGTCCGTTGGTGGGAGGACCACGCGCTGCGTGGCCTGATTCCGACGGACCGAGACGGCCAGCCCCGATCGGCACCGGCCGGCGGGACCTGCCTGGTGACCCCTGGTCCACGGCCCGAGGCGGAGCCGGTCGTCGACCCGGTCGTGATCGCCGAGTCGGTTGCCAGCCTGCCGCGCCTGCGCGGCGCGCCCGACGACCCGGCCAGACCGCTCGGTCCCAACGCCCGCCGGGGGCCCGCTCAGGGCCAGCTCGACCTCGCCGTCGAACCCGCTCCGCCGGACGGGAACCGGGTGGCGGGGTACTGCGAGCGGTGCGGCGCCCGGGTCTCTGTCGGTGCGGGACGAGCGACCAGCTTCGGGGCCCGGACAGTGGTGTTCTGCAGCCCGTCGTGCCCGCCGCCGAGCGAACTATCCGCCACGGGAGCGGGTCGGGAGTGAGTCAGGGACCGCGGCCGGGAGCAGGTCCGGGACCTTGGTTGCGGATCCTGCGGCCATGGCACGCCAGGGCCAGCGGCTCCGCTTCGACACGTTCACCGATATGGCTGCCCACCTCGACCGGTGGGCCGGGGCCTCACTGACCGACCCGGACGCCTGGGAGGCGGTGCTCGTCGGTGCGCAATCCTGGCTGGACTACTCGGCCCGGAACCAGGCGCTGCTCGCCTCCTACGGGGCCGACGGTCCGGTGGCGGGGATCGAGACATGGCGGCTGGTTCCCTCCGCCGAGCCGGATCGAGGTTGCGCGGTGCGGGCCGGGGAGCACGGCTACCCGGTGCGGGTCCCGGTCACGACCGGCGGCGCCGAACCCGACCCCTACCTCGGGGGCACGCGACCGACTCGAGCGGCCGTGGAACGGTGGGAGTGGCGGCCCGTGTTCGCTGTCGACCAGCTCGCTCGCCGTCCCGCGCCCGACGCGCTCGTTCCCGTCGAGGTCCCCGCAGCGCTGAAGGGGCCGGGCGGCGACACCGAGTTCCTCGCCGCCGCCCGGCGGGTCGCGACATCCACGGTGCGAGGCCGGCTCCCGAAGCTGGACGACCCCCATCAGGTGCTCGCCGATGCCGCCGGTCGACTGCCCCGCACGTCGACACGCCCGCCGCTCGACGGTGCGCTGCGCGACCAGGCGGCCTGGCTGGTCGCCGACCGGGTGGGCCGCGCCCCCGCCAGCCATCCGCCGACGGTCGACCCATCGGGGTGGCCGGCCAGGGAGCGGTGGGAACGGCTGCTCGACGTGCTCGAGCCGGCTCGCAAGCTGACCGCCGGGCTCGGCGTCGTCGTCGGCGTCGATCTGGTGGCGTCGCCGCTGCCACGGATGGTGGTCGTCGACGACCGGGTCGTTCCGGCCGGTCGCCGCCACCGACTTCCCCCCGCCTCGCTCGAACAGCTCCCGGTCGGCCGGTGGGTGAGCGTCGGCCCCTACACCCGCGCCGAGTGGGCCGCCCGCGGCGAGGACGCCGCCGGACGGGGCGCCTACCTCCGGCTCAACAAGACCGCCTACCTCGTCGCCGTCGAAGCCGGGGACACGGCCCGCTGGCGGCTCGAAGACGTCGCCGCCCGAACCGGCCACGGCCTCCTCGCCACCGGCACCGCCCCCGACCTCGACACCGCCCGCACCGACGCCGTCGCCACCATCCGCGACCGCTACCCCGCCCTCACCGCGCCCACCGACCTCGCCAGCCCCGCGCCCGGCGGCGCAGCCCGCGGATGGGAGGCGATGCCCGGACCGGGCCGCAGCGCCGCCGAGCTCCGCCACCTCACCGACCACGTCACGTTGTACGCCATCGCCGGCCCCGGCGGCCGGTGGATGCCTGCCGTTCACGCCGGACCCACCGGCGTGCTCGAACGACTCCCGCTCACCCGCACGATCGACGAAGCCCGCGACGCCGCCGAGCTCGCCGGCCACCGAGCCGCCCGGGCGATCGCGGTCGCCGACCCGGTCCGGCTCGACACGATCGTCACCGAACTCGCCGACAGCGGCGACTACACCCGCACCGAGCTCGCCGGCCTCATCGGTCACCATCTCGACGAACCCGACCGGCTCCGTCTCGAACACACCTCGTCGCCAGAGCTGGTCGAGTTGCTCGGCACCGCCGGCCTCACACCCGCCGCCACCGTCGCGGTGCTCCGCGCCGAGCACGTCGACGCCGACACCATGGCCGAGCTGCTGCCCACCATCGGTGTCCCCATCCCCGACGGCATCCGCGTCCTGCGGGACCGCTGGGACCTCCCCGGCGTCAACGCCGCCACCGCGCTCAGGGCCACTGCCTTAGAGATGCGAGACGCCGGCTGCAGCGTGGCCGAGATCATGGCCGCCCGGCCCCGCGACATCCTTCGGGCCCTACCCGACGACCCCCACCTCTGGGAGCTCGCCGCCGGCACCATGGCTACCGTCGGGCATCGACCGCACGTCATCGCCGCGCACCTCGTCGCCCACGCCCCAACCCTCGGCGCCTTCGCCGCCGGCCTGACCATCGGCATCGACAGCCCTGACGCCGGGCTCGCCACCGCGGCCCGGTCCGGCGCCACCGGCGACCAGCTCGCCGCAGCCTCCGAGGCCTACGGGCTCTCCCCCGCCCAGACCGCCAACTCTCTCGTCGCCGTCGGTACCAACCCTGAGGTCGTCCTCGACACGCTCGACGCTCGCTGCGACCACGACACCGACACCGCCGTGGCCATCGCCACCGACGCCGGCGTGACCGACGACGCCATCCACGAATGGCGGCACCCAGGTCCCGTCTCTGGCATGGCATCGATCGGCGATCGGGACGGCTCCGCCGCGCTGCTCGCGGTCCTCCCACCGCCGGGACCCTCGGTCGAGGTCGA
>JBFWQW010000095.1:0-11118 GCA_050249235.1 Acidimicrobiia bacterium
CTCGACGGCGGCGAGGCCGCGGCCGGCTTCTCGGCCTACGTCGACCGGCTCGTGGACTGGTACCGGTGGAGCGCGGCCGGGCGCGAGTTCCCCGTCACGGACGCCGCCGCCGAGCGCCTCCTGGCCGGGGCCCGGGACGTCACCAGCGAGCCGGTGCTGCTCTGGGGCGACGCCCGGGTCGGCAACATGATCTTCGGCGACGACCTCGAGGTCGCCGCCGCCATCGACTGGGAGACGGCGTCGATCGGGCCGCCGGAGGTCGACGTGGCCCACTGGCTCTTCTTCGACGAGTTCGGCACGTCGGCGGTCGGCATCGACCGGCTTCCCGGCTGGCCCGACCGCGACACCACCATCGCCCGCTACGAGGCGGCGTCCGGCCGCCGGCTCGGCGACCTCGCCCTCTTCGACGTGCTCGACGGGCTCTTCATGGCCGGCACCCTCATCCGCCAGGCCGACGCCCGCGTCGACCGGGGCCTGGCCCCGCCCGGCACCCGCATGGGCCACGACAACACCGTCACCCAGATGCTGGCCCGGCGCCTGGGCCTGCCCGTGCCCGGGCTGTCACCGGACTACCTGGCTCATCGCGGGGTCCCCGGCCGTGCTATGCCGACGCCGTGACTGAGCTCGAGCGCAACCTGATCGCGGCCCCGCAGGAGGCCCACGCCAAGGTCGAGATCTACTCCGGCGTCGCCCGCCTGGCCCGCACGGTGTGGGGGAGCGAGGTGAAGCGGGCCGGCACGTCGCCGACCACGGCCGTGGTGTGGTGCCACCCGACCGCCAACTTCCTCGGCCACTACGCACTGCCCGGCCTGGCCGAGCGGGGCCTCGGCGCCATCGGCCTGACGACCCGCTACGTCGGCAACGACACTGCCCTCATCATGGAGAACTGCCTCCTCGACATCGGGTCCATGGTCGCCCACCTCCGGTCGGTCGGCTACGAGAAGGTGGTCCTGGTCGGCAACTCGGGTGGGGCGTCGATCGTGCCCTACTACCAGGCCCAGGCGCTGGCCCCCTCGGTCACCTCGCCGCCCGGTGGCGGTCCCGACCTCACGCAGGCCGACCTGGCGCCGGCCGTCGCCATCGTCATGTTCAACGCCCACCCGTCCCGCGCCCGGCTGTGCGTCGAGTGGATCGACCCCGCCATCGTCGACGAGCACCAGCCCTTCGAGCGTGACGCCGGCCTCGACATGTACGACCCCCGCAACGGGCCGCCCTTCTCGGCCGAGTTCATCGAGCGCTACCGGGGGGCCCAGCTGGCCCGCAACCGGCGCATCTCGGCCTGGGCCGAGGGCCAGCTGAACGCCCTGCTCGCCGACGGGCACTTCCCGGGTGGCCTGGAGGACATGGCCTTCACCGTGCAGGGGACGACCGCCGACCTCCGCTTCCTCGACGGCGCCATCGACCCGAGCGACCGGGAGATCGGCGTCTCGCTCTGGGGCCCACCGGCGGTCGCCAACTACCTCCCGGCCGGAATCGGTCGGTGCGCCACCCTGCGCTCGTGGCTCAACCAGTGGTCCTTCGACCACACCCTGGGCGACTCGATCCGGTGGCTGCCCCAGCTCGACACCCCGGTGATGGTGGCGGTCGGCACGGCCGACCCGGTGGTGGTGCCCCAGATGGCGCAGCAGATGTACGACGCCGCCGTGAAGGCCCCCCGGGAGCTGCTCTTCGTCAAGGGCGCCACCCACTACTTCGAGGGCCAGCCCGAGCAGCTGGCCGAGGCCCAGGACGCGCTCGCCGACTGGATCGCCGGCATCTGACGCCCGGGGCCTCGGCCCGGCGACCGCCCGAACCTCCGGGGCTCAGCCCCCGGACCCTGTCCCGGTCCGGACCCGGGGCAGCGCGGCCAGCGCCGAGGTGTCGCGCACCCGGAGGGCTCCGGCGTCGCCGACCACCTCGACCCGGGCCGCCGATGTCCGCCCGAAGGCGTAGAGGAGCTGCTCGAGGGGCTCGCCGGTGAGCTGGACGACGGGCGCCCCGGGCTTCATCGTCCGGTGCCGGCCGTCGGGGTGGATCAGCTCGAAGCCGTTTTGGTCGGCCACCACCAGCATCCGCCTGGCGAACGCCGGGAGCTTCCGCCAGGCGACCTCCTGGACGGCCGGGATGCCGGCCCGCACGCCGAGGCCGTTGGCCCGGCGCACGTCCTCGTGGTGGATGACGAACTCGCGGGTCATCATCCGCTCCCGCACGGGCTGGTACCTCGTGGGCCCGAACGACGCCCCCCGCCGGACGCGGTCCACGAGCCCCTCCCACCCCCGGGCCCGCTCCTTGGCCACGAGCCGCTCGAAGTAGCGGTCGAGGAGGCCGATCCGGTCGCCGATGGGCACCGCCAGCCAGGCGTGGGGCCGGGCCTCGCAGACGATCAGGTGCACGGCGATGTCGCCCGTCGTCCACCCGGCGCACAGGGTGGGGGCGTCGGGGCCGAGCTCCAGGAAGAGGTCGCAGAGGGCCTCCCGCTCCGCCTTCTCCACCTGGTCCGTCGACGTGGTGGCCATGGGCCGCAGGCTAGAGGTCGGTCCCGGCACGGTGGCCGACCGTTCCGAGACCGGTCATGGTCGGAGCGGTCATGGCCGGCCGGCGGTGCGAGGCCGGCCGGCGGTACGAGGCCGGCCCCGCGAGGGATCGGCCCCCGGGCGGAGCCGGGCCCCGGGTCCTAGGCTCCGGGGGAACCCGGCCGGACGGTCGAGGGGAAGGGGTGGCGAGATGGGCGGCACGAGCGGGCACGGGTTGGTCGTGGGGGACACCGGCATCGAGTCGGTGGGCGCGCTGGCCTTCGGGCCGGACGACGTCCTCTTCGTCGCCGACAGCAAGCGGGCCAGGGTGGTGGCCGTCGACGTGGCCGACCCGTCCACGGAGGCGGCCACCGGCCCCTTCGACCTGAGCGACCTCGACGCCACGCTGGCGGCGTACCTCGGATGCGACCTGGCCGACGTGCGGGTCCGCGATCTGGCCGTGCACCCCCGCACCGGGAACATCTACCTCTCGGTCACCCGGGGCGCGGGCGACGCCGAGCGGCCGGTGCTCGTGCGCATCGACCGGGCCGACGGGTCGATCACCGACCTGGCGCTCGACCACCTGGCGTTCGCCGACGTCGAGCTGGCCGACGCCCCGTCCGAGGACGATCCCCGCAAGGACTTCCGCCTCGGCGAGGGCGACGAGATGGAGTTCAGCGGCAGGAAGATCCGCATCGCCCGGGTGCCGGCCCGGCTCTCGGCCATCACCGACCTGGCCTACGTGGACGGCACCGTGCTCGTGGCCGGCCTGTCCAACGAGGAGTTCGCATCCACGCTGCGGCGCATCCCCTTCCCCTTCACGGGCGAGCAGGGCTCGACCGGGCTCGAGATCTTCCACGTCTCCCACGGCCTGTGGGAGACGGCGGCGCCGATCCGGACCTTCGTGCCCTACGAGGGCGGCGCCAGCATCCTGGCCAGCTACACCTGCACGCCCCTCGTGCACTTCCCGCTCGCCGACCTCCGGCCCGGTGCCAGGGCGAAGGGCCGCACCGTCGCCGAGCTCGGCGCCGGCAACCAGCCGCTCGACATCGTCTCGTTCCGCCAGGGCGGCGCCGAGCACCTGCTCGTGTCCCACACCGCCCACCCGCTGATGAAGATCGCCGCCGCCGACGTCGACCGCCAGGACGCGCTCACCGAGCCGAAGGAGCCGGAGGGCGTGCCCCGCACGCTGCCCGACCTGGCCGGCGTGTCGCTCATGGCCAACCTCGACGACGACCACATCCTCGCCATCCAGGCCGACGACGACGGCACCCGCCACCTGCGCTCCCTGAAGACCGCGTCGCTCTAGGGCCTGGGGCCGGTCCCGCTCGGTGGAGCTCGCCTGGGAGACCCGGGGCGCCTCGGTCGTGCTCGTCGTCCGCCGCCCCGCCGGCGGCGTGGCGGGCAACGCCGCGCCGGCCCGCGTCTACCCGGCCGGCGTCCTGCGGGACGGCCGGACGCCGGGGGCCGGGCCGGCCATGGCGGGTCGGTGGGAGGCCGGGCCGGGGCCGGGTGAGCAGGTCTTCGTGCCCCGCTTCCCGTTCCTCGCCGCCACGTCCTACGTGGTCGTCGCCGGACCGGGGCAGGACGGCGAGCCGATCTCGGCCTCCATCGCCCTGCCGCCCGTCGGGGGGGCGCCCACCACCACGGTGCTCGGCATCGAGCCGGCGGTGGCGGTGGTCCCCCGCAACCTCCTCCGGCTCCACGTGCGGTTCTCCGCGCCGATGAGCGAGGGGCGGGCCGCCGGCCACGTGCGGCTCCTCCGGTCAACCGGCGAGCCCGTGCCCGGCGCCCTGCTGTCGCTCGATCCCGAGCTGTGGGACCCGCAGAGGCGGCGCCTGACGGTGCTCCTCGATCCGGCCCGGATCAAGCGGGGCCTGGTCCCGCACCGGGAGGCCGGCTACCCGCTCGTCGAGGGCGAGGTCGTCCGGCTCGCCGTCGACGCAGGCTTCCCCGACGCCGCCGGTCGTGGGCTCCGGTCCGGCGCCGAAGCGGCGTTCGAGGTCGGGCCGGACCTGCGGGGGCTCGTCCGCCCGGCGCGGTGGCGGGTCGACCGGCCCCGGGCCGGGTCGCTCGATCCCCTCCGCCTCCAGTTCGACCGGACCCTCGACCGGCCGCTCGCCGACCGCTGCATCCGCCTGACCGGCGTCCCGGGCACCGGCGCAGCGTCGCCCGACGGCGCGTCGTGGCGATTCGACCCGGCCGGGCCGTGGGCCCCGGGCACCGTCGAGGTCGTCGTCGACCCCCGCCTCGAGGACGTGGCCGGCAACGCTGTCGCCCGCCCCTTCGACCGCGACCTCTCCCGGCCCGACGACGACCCCCTCGACCCCGACGAGGTGCCGGCCATCCGGGTCACCATCGCCCCAGCCGGCGACTGACCGCGCCCGGTCGCGGCCGACGCCCCTTCTGGGTGCCGCCGAAGCCGCCAGGCGGCTCCAGGGGCACCCAGTTCGGCAGTGCGAGGCGCGAACCGAAGAAGAATGACACGATGTGCCAGAGGGATCTACGGTGAGGGCCCGGCGGCCGGCGCGGTCCCCGGCAGGAGCGAGGCCGGGTGACCGGCGTGGGGGAGGGGATCATGGCTGGATCCGATGCGCTGTACCGGTACGACGGCAAGCGGGTGCTCGTCGTGGGCGGGGCGACCGGGATGGGGGCGGCCGCGGCCAGGATCGCCGCCGACCTCGGGGCCGAGGTCGTGGTGCTCGACCACGCGCCCGTCGAGTTCGACGTCGCCAAGGCCGTGAAGGTCGACCTCCGCGACCGGGCCGGGGTGGATGCCGCCCTCGACGAGGTCGGCGGCCGTGTCGACGCCCTCTTCTCGGCCGCAGGCATCGCCGACGGGGCCGGGGTGATGAAGATCAACTTCATCGCCCATCGCCACATCGTCGACCGCCTCCTGCAGCGAAACGCCATGCCGCCCGGCTCGGCGATCTGCATGATCTCGTCGGTGGCGGGACTCGGGTGGGAGAGCGCCATGCCGACGCTCATCGAGTTCCTGGCCACGCCGGACTTCGAGGCGGCCGCGGCGTGGGTCGACGACCATCCCGGCACGGACAACTACGGCTTCGGCAAGCAGGCCATGAACTGCTACGTCGCCCGCCAGTCGTATCCGCTCCTGGCCAGGGGGATCCGCATCAACGCCATCTGCCCCGGCCCCACCGACACCCCGCTGGCCCGGGCCAACGCCGACACGTGGCTGACGTTCGCGCAGGACTACCGGGACGCCACCGGCGCGGCCCAGCTCACCGCCGAGCAGATGGGCCAGGCCATGGTGTTCCTGAACAGCCCGGCGGCCAGCGGGATCAGCGGCGTCAACCTGCTCGTCGACCAGGGCCATGTCATGTCTTCGCTCACCGAGTCGTGGGGTGCCGGGACGCCGATGATCAAGATGCTGTTGGGGCGCTACTGAGCTCCCTTGCCCACCGGGCCCGGGATGACCAGACCGATGTCGTGACCCGGAGCGGCCGGGGAGCGTGCGCGGCCCGCGGTCGTGACCCGCCCGACAGCCGGGGCCGACGGGCGGGGCGAGTAGAAAGTGGCGGTCATGGCGAGCGACGGCGAGGCCCGGTCGGTGTCCGACGGCTGGCTCCGCCGTCGTGCCCGGATCTCCTTCGAGATCGAGCGGGCCGCCCTCGAGCTCTTCGCCAGCCGCTCCGCTGACGAGGTGACGGTCGAGGAGATCGCCCGGGCGGCGGGGATCTCGAAGCGCACGTTCTTCCGGTACTTCCCCTCCCGGGACGACGTGATCGCGGCGCTCCCGATGCGCCACGTCCGGCGCCTCTGCGAGCGGTTCGCGGCCCGCCCACCGGGCGAGGCGGTGCTCGACGCCTTCATCGCGGCCGTCATCGAGGAGGACGCCGAGGAGACCCAGGACGACCTCATCCTCCTCTGGGGCCGGGCGGTGCTCCCCGTCCTCCCGCCGGAGGAGGGTCGGGTCACGAACTCCATGGTGGATGCGTACGGCGCCGTCATCGCCGCCCGCACCGGCCTGCACCCCGACGACGCCCGGGTCCAGGTCTGGGCCACGGCCATCGCCAGCATCTCGGGCTGGGCCTTCCTGCGCTGGCTCGAGGTGGGCGGCAACCGCTCCGTCGTGCTGGTCGACTCGCTGGCGATGCTCGGCGACCTGACCCGGGCAGGCGCCGGTTCGGCGGGCACGTCGAGGCGACCGGCCCTGGAGAAGACGGCGAAGAAGACGGCGGCGGCGAAGAAGACGGCGAAGAAGACGGCGGCGGCGAAGAAGACGGCGCCGAGGAAGGCGGCGGTGAAGAAGGCGGCTGGCCGACCCCCTCGGCGGGACGGGCGGGCCTGAAGGCGCCCCCCCCCGGGGGCATCGGCGGCCATGCCGGGCGGCACGGAGACCGAGCGGAGGCATCGCTCGGACGTCATGGCCGACCGCGACGCCAGCCGTGACGCCGGGAACAGCGATCCGGCAACGATTTCTGGCATCGTGGTCGGCGAGCCCGGGAGGCACGCGATGAAGGTGACCGTCGACCGCAGCCGATGCACCGGGCACGGCCGCTGCTACGTGCTCGTGCCGGAGGTCTTCTCGGCCGACGACGACGGCTACAGCGTCGTCCTCGAGCAGGAGGTGCCCGCGGAGCTCGAGAGCCGGGCCCAGCTGGGCGAGGCGAACTGCCCGGAGCGGGCGATCACCTGCGAGCGGACCTGAGCGGGGGAGGAGCGCGAGTCATGGCCCTGCCCGACGGCTGCGAGCTGACGCCGAGCCACCTGGTCTTCTGGGAGCTGGCCACCCCCGACCAGCTCGCCGACACGGACCGGCTCTACGAGTTCTGCTGCACGGTCGCCTGCACCAACGGGCTGCGGCCCCTCGGCGCGGTCGACGTGGTCGCCCACCCCTTCCCCGACCTCGGCCCGGCCGAGGTGCTGGCCTGGGGCAACCGGGCGCTGACGGCCGAGGCCGGGCGGGACTACGCGTCGGCCGGCTACGTCCTGTGCGAGCTCCGGCTCCCGGTGCAGCCCATGGGTGCCGCCGTGCCGCCGGGCGTGGCGGTCGCCCGCCCGCCCGGGGCCTGACGTCGGCCGCTCACGCGGAGGCGCGGCTCCGGAGGACCTCGAGCGCACCGTCGGCGTGGGCGTTCATGTTCGTCTGGCTGTCGAGCACGGCCAGGAGCGTGCGGTCGGTGTCGATGACGAACGTGGTCCGGCGGTTGGGCCCGACCCGGAACATCCTCCGCACGCCGAGCGCGCCGGCGACGGCGCGATCGGGGTCGGAGAGGAGGGGGAAGTCGAAGGTGTGCTTCTCCGAGAACTGGCGCTGCTTGTCGACCTCGTCGGCGCTGATGCCCACCCGCTGGGCCCCGACGGCCTCGAACTCGCCCCTGAGGTCGCGGAAGTGGCAGCTCTCCTTCGTGCACCCGCCGGTCATGGCGGCCGGATAGAAGAACAGGACGACCGGGCCGCCGGCGGCCAGCAGGTCGCTGAGACGCCGGGGCGTGCCGGTCTCGTCGGGCAGCTCGAAGTCGGCGACCACCTCACCAACCTGCATGGATCCTCCTCGGGGCGGTCGAGCGGCGTGGGCCGGCTCGCGGCGAACCTGTCGTGGGGTGACAGTCTGGCCGGGGCCGGCCCGGGCCGCACCGCGCCCCGCCCTCGAGGAGGCGTGCCGCGCCCCGGGGTGACGCCCGGCAGACTGTCGGCCCGTCACCCCATCGGGCCACGAGCACCGATCCCGACGTCCCCGGTTCCCGATCCCGATTCCCGACCCCCCTCGTCGGCACCGACCGCAAGGAGTACCTCCCCATGACCATCGTCGTCACCGGCGCGACCGGCAACCTCGGCGGCGTCGTCGTCGACTCCCTCCTCCGTCGGGGCGTGCCCGCCGGCGAGATCGTGGCCGCCGGCCGCGACCGGGACCGGCTGGCGGCGCTGGCCGGCAAGGGCGTGCGCACGGCCACCATCGAGCTCGGCGATCCGGCTTCGCTGCGGGCCGCGTTCGAGGGCGCCGAGCGGATGCTGCTGGTGTCCGGCAACGAGATCGGCAACCGGGTGGCGCTGCACACCAACGCCATCGAGGCGGCCGGTGACGCCGGTGTCGGCCACGTCGTCTACACGAGCTTCCCGAAGGCGGCCACCACGTCGATCCTGCTGGCGGCCGAGCACCGGGGCACCGAGGAGGCGTTGGCGGCGTCGGGCCTGCCGGCCACCGTCCTCCGCAACAACATCTACCTCGAGAACTACGCCGGCCGGGCGGCCGAGCACGTGGCCAGCGGGACGATCCTCGGCAGTGCCGGTGAGGGACGGATCTGCTCGGTGCTGCGGGACGAGCTGGCCGAGGCCGCGGCCGCGGTGCTGACCACCGACGGGCACGAGGGCGCGGTCTACGAGCTCGGCGGGGAGGGGTTCACCCTGGCCGAGCTGGCCGCGGCGATCGC
Organism: Acidimicrobiia bacterium; assembly: GCA_050249235.1. GTDB lineage: Bacteria > Actinomycetota > Acidimicrobiia > Acidimicrobiales > CADCSY01 > JAEKLB01. The sequence continues at coordinate 8,888 of JBFWQW010000095.1, forward strand.
GACCCGGTCGGGCCGGCCCGTCGAGTACCGCGACCTCCCGGTCGACGAGTTCAAGGGCGTCCTGCTGGGGGCCGGCCTCCCGGAAGCCTTCGCCACCATCCTCGCCGACAGCGACCGGGGCGCCGCCCAGGGAGAGCTGGACGTCCCCCCGGACGACCTGCAGCGCCTGCTCGGCCGGCCCGCCACGACCATGGCCGAGGCGGTCACGGCCGCCCTGGCCGGCTCGGGCTAGCCGCCGCGACCGGGCCGCGGCGCGGCCGGGCAGGGCGACCTGTCCGGAGGCGGGGGCACCGCCTCGCTGACGGTCGCCGCGTGGCGCGGGAGCGAGCCGTACCGGAGTTCCGCTCGTCGCCGCCCGGCGTGGGAAGCTCTGCGTCGGTGCCGTCTCGGCACCGATCTCGGGGCCGGGCGGGAACGGGCCGGCCACAGACGGAGGAGCGATCGTGACGGGTGTCGCGCGAGGCGGGTCGAGCTGGCCCCTGGAGGGAGCCCTCCTCACGGAGGTCATGGCGCCGGGCCCGATCCATTCGTCCGTCCACGCCTTCCCGGTCGAGAACATGGTCCACGCCACCCCGCTCGCGGGTCGCACCCTGCCGGCGCCGATCGCGGTCGGTGACCGGGCGCCCGACTTCGCGCTCATCGGCCCGGACGGCGTCACCCGGACGCTGGCCGACTTCGCCGGACGGCCGCTGGTCCTGCGCCTCTCGCGCGCCGTGACCGAGCTCCTCGTGTGCCCGCTCTGCACGCCGGGGCTCCGGGAGTTCAACGCCATCCACGGCGACTTCGCCGCCGCCGGCCTGCAGCTGGCGGTGGTGTTCAGCACCTCGCCGGAGGTCACCGCCCGCATCCCGGCCGCGCACGGCCTCGAGTACGGCCTCCACGCCGACCCGACCTGGGGCCTCTACCGGGCCTACGGCACCGGTCACGTGCTCTTCGCGCCCCGGCAGGCGTGGGCGATCGTCGACGGCGAGGGCGTCGTGCGCTGGCTGTGGCGCCTCGGCGACGCCGGCGGCACCAGGGTGCCGCTCCCGAGCGAGGTGCTCGCCGTCGCCCGGGAGCTGTTCCCTTCGTGACGGTGTCGTCGCTCGACGAGCTCTCGGTCGGCGACGACGTCTGGTGCCTGGCGTCGCTCGGTGTCCCGTACACGGTCACCGGGCTCGACCCGGAGGCCGGTCGGCTCACGATCTCGCCCCACCCGGCGATGGCCGGCACCGCCCGGCCGGTGACGCTCACGGGCGACGCCCTCTGGCTCGTGACGACGGAGCGATGGGCCCAGGTCTGGGACTGGCCCGACCGGGCCGGCGAGCGCTACGAGGAGGTCGTCGACCGCTTCGTCGCGTCGAACCCCCCGGGCGAGGTCGTACAGGGCTACTTCCTCGACACCGCCATCGGCGCCACCAACCAGGGGTTCCTGACGCCGAACCCGAAGACGGCGATGGCCTTCGAGATCCAGCCTCCCACCCCCGGCTTCGGCCAGGTCCGGGTGCGCCCGGTCACTGCCGGCGCCGAGGGCTGGGTCCGGGTGGGCCCGAACGTGCCGCTCCGGGTCGGGATGACCTGGTACCGCTGGTCGCTCTCGTTCGGCGAGCTCGTCCTCAACTGGCCCGACTTCGCCCCTCCGGACGCCTGACCCGTGAAGGTCGTGCGGGCCGTGGGGGACAGGGGCGCGGTGGCGTTCGACCTCGACGGGTGTCTGATCGACTCCAGGCCGGCGATCCTCCCGTCCGTCCGGGCCGCGCTGGTGAGCGAAGGCCTGCCCGCCCTGCCGGACGGGGAGATCCTCTGGCTGATCGGTCCGCCCCTGCTCACGGGCTTCGCCGAGCTGCTCGCCCGCCTGGGCGGCGACCCGGCCGCGGCTCCCCGCCTCCTCGACGCCTACCGGGCCGACTACCGGGAGACGATGTTCGAGCGGACCACGGCCTTCCCCGGCATGCCCGAGGCGCTCGCCGCGGTGGCCGCCACCCGGCCGGTCTGTGTCGTCACCTCGAAGCCGGCGCCGCTGGCCGCCGCGCTCGTCGACCACCTCGGCCTGGGAAGCCTCCTCGCCTTCGTCGAGGGTCCCGCCCTGGACGCCGGTCACGAGCCGAAGGGCGTGACCCTGGGTCGGGCCATGGCCTCGCTCGACATCTCGGTGATGGTGGGCGACCGCCACCACGACGTCGACGCCGGCCGGCAGCACGGGCTCCGCACCGTCGGCGTGACCTGGGGGATCGGCAGCCCGGACGAGTTCG
>JBFWQW010000096.1:0-11040 GCA_050249235.1 Acidimicrobiia bacterium
CCACCGGCGCAGCTCCGGTGGATGGTGACGGGCCGATCGATGTGGCCGGCACCGTCGTGGCAGCGGTCGACGGTCCGGCGCCCGAACCCGGTGCCGACGGGCCCGACCCTGCGGGGGGGCCCGTCGACGTCCTCGCGTCGGTGGCAGCGGTCCCGGCGACGATCACCGATGCGCCGCCCGTCGGGCCCGGTGCCGACGAGGAGACCGCGGCCGCCGACGTCAGCGCCACCCCTGTCCCGGAGCCCCCGTCCGATGTCGATCAGAACGCACCGGCCGAGGCGGCCACGGATCGCTCTGAGCCGGACGCCCCTGTCGAGGCGCCCCCGGGCGCAACGGCAGCCGACCGGGCGCCTGCCGCCGAGGTCCCTGCTGTCGAGGTGCCTGTCGCCGATGGTGGGAACGCTCCGGCTCCGGCATCGCCTCCGGCTTCCGCCGACGAGCCGTCGCCGGCGGTGACGACGCCCGATCCCGCGCCGGAGCCGGCGGCGGCACCCTTGCCCCACGGGTCCGACGTCGAGGTTGCTGCGGCGCCCGTCTCGCCGACGGCGCCGGTTGCCCCCGAGGCCGTGGCTGACCCGGGCCCGGCCGTCGCCGACGTCGAGCTGGAGGGTGAGCGCGGGGAGGTCAGCCCGAGCGAGGGCTGATCACCGACGAGCGGTTGCCCCGGCCCACGAACTCTCCGGTGGCCCGGCGCTCGTCCCAGCGGGCACCGCACTCCCGGCAGGCGCACGCGTCGAGCTGCACCGAGGCCAGGTAGAGGCGCTCGACGTCGTAGCCCTCGCAGAAGGGGCAGCGCAGCCGATGGATCGCCTCGTCGGTCACCGGCCGGGAGCGTACCGATGGCCGCCCGTGGCTCAGACGATGGTGCGCAGCACGCCGTTCTCGTGCAGGAACTCGGCCAGGCCGTCGACGAGGTCCTGCTCGGCGACCAGGTCGAGCGGCACCCAGGCCACCTCGGTGGCGTCGTCGCCGGCCCGGGCCGAGTCGGGCTCGAGGACCTCGACGAAGAAGTCGAGGATGACCTGGTGGCGGTGCTCGTCGATCCGTTCCACCCAACCGACGAGCTCGCCGCAGACACCCTCGAGGCCGGTCTCTTCGAGCAGCTCCCGCACCACGGCCTCGGCCAGCGTCTCGCCCGGCTCGACGTGGCCGCCCGGGATCGACCACCGCCCGGCCCCGGGCTCGGGGCGGCGGCGGACGAGGAGCAGCCGGTCGTCGTCGACCGCCACGGCCCCGATGCAGACGACCGGGGCGCTCACCGGCTCCGGTGCACGGTGATGGCCCGGGCCGTGAAGCCCATGGTCTCGAAGAAGTTCTTGGTGGCCCGGTTGCCCGGCAGGACCACCGCGTCGACGCCCCGGCAGCCCCGCTCGTCGCACCAGGCGAGGGCCCGGTCGACCAGGGCCTCGCCCACGCTCACGTCGCGCGCATCGGGCTCGACGAAGACGTCGCTCACCCGCCCGAGCACGGTGCCGTCGCGAAGGGTCTCGGTGCGGACCACGAGGTAGCCGACGACGACGTCGTCGATCGTGCCGGCCAGCACCAGCGTCGACGGCGAGGCCAGGTCGTCGGTGAGCGACGCCTCGGCCGGGAGGGTCCTCGCCTCCCGCACGGCCCAGACGGCGCCGCCCCGGGCGTCGGCCTGCTCGGCCACGCCCAGCTCGGCCAGGGCGGCGAGGCGCGGGAGGTCGGCGGGCACGGCCACCCTGGCCTCCTCCCGCACGGCGTCAGCCCTGGAGCTGGGCGATCCGCCCGAGCACCGTGCGGCGGGCCCGGGTGGACTCCTCGTAGCGCCGGACGGCCTCGAGCTCGCGGGGCGAGAGGGAGGCCAGCCGGGGGATCACCTGGGACGCGGCCAGGGAGTCGTAGTCCGGGATGGCGATCGGACCCGACCCGACCGCGGGCGCCGATGCCGGGGCGGGCGCCGATGCCGGGGGCGCCGTTCGGGGAACGCGGGCCGGCGCCGGGGTCGCCGGCGGCGTTCCGGCCGGTCCGGCCCCCGATCGGGCCGCCGGTGCGACCGGTGCCTCGACCGGCCCGTCGTCGGCGAAGGCCCGGACGACGTGGTCGACGAGGGCCCCCACCTGCTGGCGGGCGCCGTCGACGGCTCGACCGAGCTCGTCCTGGCCCTGGCGCACCACGAGCTGGCCCACCATGCGGGCCAGGCTCACCTGGCTGGCCACCTCGGCGCGCCCCCGCTCGGTCAGCGAGGGCAGGAGGTCACGCGCCGCCGCCGCCAGGCCGACCGGCAGGTAGACGAGGAGGTCGGCGGCGCTCGCGAGCGGGCCGCGGTCGCCGCTCGCCTCGTCGGTCACGGGCTCGCCGGTCATGGGGCCTCCTCTGCCGGAGCGGTCAGACGCAATCGGTGCAGTACTGCCGGCCGGCGTCGGCCAGCTGGTTGGGGTGCTTCACAAGGAAGCAGGACTGGCACACGAACTCGCCGGGCGCCCGGGGCCGGACCTTGCCGCCCTCGGCCTTGTCCTCGGGGTCGACGACCTCTTCCTCGTCTTCCTCCTCGTCGTCCTCGACCGCCACCATGCGGTCCTTGAGGATGGCGTCGAGGTCGGCCTCCACGTCGTCGGGGTCGACGTCCTCGTCGTCGTCGTCGTCGTCCGACTCGGGGTCCTCGACGACGGGCACGAGGACGACCGTGTCGTCGGCGTCGTCGTCGTCGGCCTCGCCGGCCAGCCCGGTGTCGTCGTCGGTGTCGAGCTCGAGCTCGTCGACGACCAGCTCCTCGTCGAGGTCCTCGTCGAGCTCGTCGTCCAGCTCGGCCACGTCGAGCTCGTCCTCGAGCTCGGTGACGTCGATCTCGTCGTCCTGGAGGTCGTCCTCGTCAGCGGCCATGGCATCCTCGGGTGGCGGGCAGGGGCGGGACTCTACACACGCCACCGGCCGACTCCACCCGGCACCCGAGGGGTCCCGGCGAGCTGTTGGGGCCATCGGTGCGGACACCGACGTTTGCTACTGAGCTCGCCGGGACCACGCCCGGACCTCCGCCCGCCAAGACGCGACGAGGCGCCCCTTCTTCCCACGTGGAACGCCGGGTGTCAAGGGATCGACACACAAGAAACCGGACGATGACGGTTGGGCCGCGGTCCGCCCGCCCTCTCACGCCACGAACTGCTCCCGGATGGCCAGCACGTTCGCCACGTACCCCTTCGTCGACTCGTAGAGGCCCTTCTCGCGGACCGAGCGCAGGCCCTGGTAGTAGCCGGCCACGGCCGTGGGCACGTCGCCACCGGTCTGGTCGAGCAGCCAGTCGAGGTAGCGGGCGCTGATGCGGATGTTCTCCTCGGGGACGGCGGGATCGAGCGAGGGCACGCCGATCAGCCAGCGCCGCACGAACTCGGTGGTGGCCGGCATCAGCTGACCGATCCCGCGGGCGCCCTTGGAGGAGACCACGTCGTTCTGCCAGCCGGACTCGAGCCAGGTGACGGCCATCAGCAGCTCGACCGGCAACTGGTTGGCGGCCGCCCACTTCTCGAAGTGGGGGACGAGGGCGAGGCGCTCCGGCGCCGAGGCCAGCCGGGTCGGGTAGCCGGGCAGGGCCGGCGGCGGCGGCGGTTGGGGCACCTCGAGCACCCGGCCGGCGTAGATGCGGTCCGGATCGGTGATCCCGTTGGCGGCCTGGAGATCGCCCATGGGGACGCCGAGGTCGCGGGCGATGGCCGACAGGGTGTCGCCCGGCTGCACCACGTAGGCGGCGGAGCCGCCCCAGCCGAGCGCGATCAGGCTCACGAGAGCGGTGCTGGCTCGGCGCAGGCGCACGGGTTCCTCCGGCCGCCCGCCGGCATCCATAGTGCCCCGCTCGGGGCGCCGACGGCAACGACGGAAGCGATCTGTTCCCTCTGTCCCCTCTGTCCCCTCTATCCGCTCTGTCGTCCGGTTGATCCGGTTCGCCCGGTCCCCGTGCTCCGAGGGGTTGCCCGTCCGGGGGTCGGGCCCCATCGGCCCCGTCGCCCGCTCGGGATGGTCAGGCGCCCTGGCGCCGGGCCTCGGCCCGCCGCTCGGCGTCGAGGCGCTCGAGACCGGTCTCACCGTGGTCGACGTGGCGCATCATGGCCGCCAGCGCCCGGTGCCCGGCCACCTCGCCGATGAGGCGGTGCATCTCCTGGCCGATGCGCCGGTAGGAGGGATGGCCCTGGGGGCCGGTGCGCAGCTCGAGGAGGTGCATCGCCTCCCGGACGTTGAGCTGCATCGAGTAGCGGACCCGGTAGGCGAGGCTGACGGCGTAGCCGGCCGAGGCGGGGAAGCGCTGGTGCACGGCGTGGTAGAGCTCGGCCGAGCGGTCCATGGCCTCGTGGAAGCGATCGGCCACGCCCGCCCCGACGACCGGCTCGGGAACCTCGTAGCCGTGGAAGGGCCCGAGCGACTGCCACTCGATGGTCATCATCCGGTGGCGCTGGAGGTCGCGGAAGGCGCCGTAGTCGGAGCAGACGTCGAAGCGATAGGCCACCCGCTCGAGGGCCCGTCCCGGCTTGTGGCGGCGGTTGGTCCGCTCGCCCGTGTAGGCGTCGGCCAGCGCCCGACGCTCGTCGGCGGTGAAGGCCCGCACCCGCTCGAGCACCTGGGCCTCGGGCAGGTCGAGGTGCGGATACAGGATGGCGGTCAGGACCTTGTCCTCGCCGTCCGGGTCCCAGTCGACGAGGGTCACCTCGGGCACGGATCGGGCGTCGTCGTCGGGGAACAACGTGGCGGCCAGCTCGGCGGTGGCCTCCCGCGTCGACGTGAGGTAGTCGGTCCAGGCCCCGCCCCGGTCGGGGAGGTCGACCCGCTTGAGGAAGGACGGGATCACCTTGCGCAGCTCGGTGAGCATGAGCCCGGCGTAGGCGCGGGCCTCGGGGAGCGGGTGCGACCGCATCCGGAGGAGCAGCGACTCGTAGCCCTGCCCCGAGCCGTAGATGCCGACGTTCGAGAGCGAGGCGGCCGGCAGGATGCCCCGGACGGCGTCGAGGGCCTTGGCCCGCACCGCCTGGCGGTGGGCGAAGTCGGAGTCGCCGGGCTGCTTCGGGAAGGCGTCCCGGCACCACTCCTGCACGATGGGCAGGAGCTCGGCGTAGGTGTCGAAGAGCCGGTCCATGTCGCCGACGTACCGGGTGCCGAGCGACGAGCCCAGGATGTCCGGGTCGCGGAAGTACCGGTAGCGGCCGCCGAGCCGGGCGTCGTAGGCGATGTAGCGGGTGGACTGCTCGAGGTACGACATGAGCCGCCCCCACTCGAGGATCTTGGTGAGGAGGTTCGACGACTGCTCGCAGGCCAGGTGCACCCCGCCGAGCTGGGCCACCGAGTCGTCGCCGTACTCGAAGAACACCCGGTCGTAGAGCTGCTCGGCCCGGGCCAGGCCGACGGTGGCGTCGATGGCGGCGTCGCCCTCGATGTCGAGGTCGCCCACGAACTCGTCGAGGAAGAGCCGCCGGAGGCTCTTGTGCGTGCGGCTGTAGCGGGCGAACAGGGCGCCCTTGACGACCTCGGGCAGGTTGACCAGGGCGAAGACCGGGCCGTCGACGTTGGTGACGTAGCGCCGGAGGATGTCGGCCTCCTCGTCGGTCCACTCCTCGCGGTGGTACGGGGTGGCGGACGGCGACGACACGGCGGCCAGGCTACGACGGCGCTCTCCCCACCCGGGGGGATGCAGGACCCGGGCCCGGCCGGTCCCGGCGGGCGGCCCGAGGGGGCGGTACGGTCGGCGCCAATGGCCGGGGAACGCCGTCCGACGGCCGCGGGGCCCCGACGATCGGCCCGGGCGACCGCCACCTCGGCCTTCGGCGTGGGCCGCCGGGAGAGCCACGACGCCTCCGCCTTCTACGGCCGGTTCCCACCGCCCCGGCTCAGCGCCGACGACACCGTGCTGCCGCCGACGCCGCTCGCCGAGCCCTTCCAGCTGGGCGACGCCCGGGACATGGCCGCCGTCGACGACGGGTCGGTGGCCCTCGTCGTCACCTCCCCGCCGTACTTCGCGGGCAAGGCCTACGAGCTCGACACCGACCGGCCGGCCGTGTCGGGCTCCTACGAGGAGTACCTCGGGCTCCTCCGGGACGTGTTCACGGAGTGCGTCCGCACGCTCGAGCCGGGTGGCCGGATCGCGGTGAACGTGGCCAACCTCGGCCGCAAGCCGTTCCGGAGCCTCGCCGGCGACGTCACCGCCATCCTCGGGGATCTCGGGCTGCTGGTCCGGGGCGAGATCGTCTGGCGCAAGAGCGAGGGGTCGACCGGCAACTGCGCCTGGGGCTCGTTCCGCTCGGCCGCCAACCCGGTGCTCCGCGACCTCACCGAGCGGGTGGTGGTCGCCAGCAAGGGCCGCTTCGACCGGGCCCGGTCGGTGGCGGCCCGCCGGGCCGAGGGGCTCCCCCACCGCAGCACGCTCACCGCCGACGAGTTCATGGCGTCGACGCTCGACGTGTGGGACATCCCGCCCGAGAGCGCCCGCCGGGTGGCCCACCCCGCCCCCTTCCCGGTCGAGCTCCCCGCCCGGCTCCTCCGCCTCTTCACCTACGAGGACGACCTGGTCCTCGACCCGTTCATGGGATCGGGCTCGGCGCTGGTGGCCGCCGCCCGGCACCGTCGCCGCTACGCCGGCTACGACCTCGACCCCGCCTACGTCGCCATCGCCCGGCAGCGGGTGGCGGCCGAGCTCGAGGTGCTGGCCACCGGGTCGACCCGGCCCGGCGGCGACGACGCCAGGCAGGCCCGGGCCGAGGCCGACGGCCTGGCGGCCGGGGCCGCCGCCGAGCGGGCCCTCGTGACGGCCGGCTTCGAGGTCGTGGGCCGCGACCACCGCCTCCGTGACGCTGGCCTGGTCGTGCCCTTCGTGGTCCGGGCCCGTTCCGGCCGGGAGTGGCTCGTCGAGGTGGCCGGCCGGTTCACCGACCCCCGGAGCGGCCTGCGCCGGCCAGACGCCGCCTGGCGGGCGGTGGGCCGGGCCACCCTCCAGGCCCGGTCGGGCGAGGCCGCCGGCCGGCCGGTGCTGCTGCTCACGACGCACCTGCCGCTGGGCCGCTCGGAGGCCGACCGGGCCCTGCGCCTGGCCGGGCCGGGCACGGTCTTCGACGCCGTCGAGCTCCACGACGACGCCGGCGCCGACCGCCTGCGCCGCTACGCCGAGGGGTCGGTCCCCGGCCCGATCGCCGGCTTCTGGACCGCCGCCGACCTCGCCGCCGCGACGGCGGCCTCGCATCCCGCCGGTCCCGTCGACCGCTGAGGGCGGGTCCTGCCGATCCCCTCGGTCCCGCCCCGCCGGCCGGTCCGGGTGGGCTCAGGTCCGGTCGGTCGCCCCGTGGAGGTGGATCGCCTCGCCGGCGGCGAGGGCGGCCTCGATGGATGCCACGAGCGCCCGGGCGGCATCGGCCGAGAGCTCGACCGCCAGGCGCTGGTCGGGCCCCTCGCCCAGGAGGTCGACGTTGAGGGTGTGGTCGTCGAGGGCGTGCTGGGGGTGGTCGAAGTAGACGCTGGCGGCCTGGATGCGGAACCAGCCGCCTTCGCCCTTGGCACTGCCGATGAGGCTGGGTTGCTCGGTGATGTAGCTGCACATGGCCGGCGTCTCCCGGGTCAGGGCTCGGTGGCGAGGTGGTGGCCGAGGAAGGTGAAGATGCGCTGCCAGCCGTCGAGCGCGGCCTCCACCCGGTAGGCGGGCCGGACCGTGCAGAAGAAGGCGTGGCCGGCGCCGTCGTAACGGTGGAATTCGTACGTCTTGCCGTTGGCCTGCAACGCCGCCTCGGTCTGGTCGACCTGCTCGGCCGTGGGCGAGCGGTCGTCGTTGCCGAACAGGCCGAGCAGCGGGGCCCGCATCTGCGGGGTGAGGTCGATGGGGGCGACCGGCATGGCCGGGCTGCGCTGGTCCGGAGCCAGCACCACGCCGCCGCCGTAGCAGTCGACGGCGGCGTCGATCTCGATGCGGCAGGCCGCCAGGTAGGCCTGGCGGCCCCCCGAGCAGTGGCCCAGCACGGCCACCTTGCCATTGCTGTTCGTCATGGCCCGGATGGCCGCCGCCCCGCCGGCGAGGTCGCCCATGACCCGGTCGTCGGGCGCCCCGCCGTTGGCCCGGGCCGCGGCGGCCGCGTCGTCGGGGCCGGCGTCGGGGGCGTCGCGGTGGAACAGGTGGGGGCACACGGCCAGGTAGCCGTTCCGGGCGAGGTGCCGGGCCACCTCCTTCGTCCACTCGTCCCAGCCCGGCATGTGGTGGGCGATCACGACGCCCGGGAGCGGGCCCGGTGCCAGGGGGCGGGCCACGTAGGCCGCGATCAGGTCGCCCCCGTCCCCGGCGATCCGGACCGTCTCGGCCAGCATCCCGTCGTACATCAGGTCCCCCCCGTCGGTCCCCCGGCGGCGCGCCGGGCCAGCTCGGTGTCGAAGGCGTGGTGGGCCTCGCCCACCAGCGCGCCGTCGGCCCACAGGTCGGCGAGGGTGGTGGCCAGGAGCTTGGCACCCAGCACGACCGCCTCGTCGCCGGCCGGCGACGCGGCGTGGGCGGCGAACTCGTGGGTGTGGATCGAGACCCCGGGCGGCGCCACCCTGATCATCGGGTGGATCGACGGCACCAGGTAGCTGACGTTGCCCATGTCGGTGCTGCCCACCACCCGGCCCTGCTCCCCCGGCACGGACACCGGCCGCCCGAGGGCGGCGGCGTTCGCGGCGTAGAGGCGGGCCAGCACCGGGTTGTCGACCATGTCGGCGTAGGCCTGGTGCCCGACGGTGTGGGTGCAGGAGCAGCCGGCCGCGGCCGCGCCGGCCTGCCAGCAGGCCTCGACCCGCTCCTGGAGCGGCCCGAGGCTGGCGAGGCGGGCCGACCGCACCATCCAGGTCATCGATGCGTGCTCGGGCACCACGTTGGCGGCCAGGCCCCCGTCACGGAAGATCCCGTGGACGCGGTCGGTCGGCTCGATGTGCTGGCGGAGGGCGGCGACGTTCACGTAGCTCAGGACGGCGGCGTCGAGGGCGTTCGCCCCCTTCCAGGGGAAGGCGGCGGCGTGGGCGGCCCGGCCGTGCCACTCGACCTCGAGGGTGACGACCGCGATGGTGTCCATCGACAGCAGGTCGGCGTCGGCGGGGTGGATCATCATCGCCGCGTCGAGGCCCTCGAAGGCGCCGGCGTCCGCGAGGACGATCTTGCCGGCGCCGCCCTCCTCGGCGGGCGTCCCGAGGATCCGGACCCGCCCTCCGGCCTCGTCGGCGAGGAGAGCGGCGGCGAGACCGGCGCCGAGGCCGGCGGCGGCGATGATGTTGTGACCGCAGGCGTGGCCGACCCCGGGCAGGGCGTCGTACTCGAGGCAGACGCCGACCTCGGGGCCCTCGGCGCCGACCCGGGCGTCGAAGGCGGTGTCGACGCCGTGGGCCGACCGGGTGACGTCGACCCCTTCCCGCTCGAGCACCGCGGTGAGGCGGTCGTGGGCGTAGCGCTCCTCGAAGCAGAGCTCCGGGTGGGCGTGGATGTCGTGGGACACCTCGACGAGCATCGGGGCCAGCTCGTCGATGCGAGCGCACAGCCGTCGCTTCAGGGTGCCGGCGTCCACCGGCGGCAGCGTAGAGCACCCGAAATTCGGCGCCCAGCGGCCGGCCGGCCACGCTGTCCGTGATGGTCAGACCACCACGAGGAGCGCGTCGGGCTCGACGGTGAGGCGGATCCGGCGGGCGGTGCCGACCACCTCGCCGTCGAGGCGGACCGGGCTCGGGCGGTCGAGGGTCCACTCGCCGGTGCGGACCCGCCGGGTGGCCAGCGCCGGGTGGGGCAGGTGCGAACCGGTGGCGAGCCGCCGGCGGACGGCCAGACGCTGGCCCGCCGGCACCCGGGCCTCGGTCACGTCGACCAGCCCGTCGTTCGGGTGGGCTCTGGGCCCGGCGTTCCACCCCCCGAGCCAGGCCGCGTTCATGGCGACCAGGGCCCGGCCCCGCCACCATCCCCGGTGGGCGGCCAGGTGGGCGACGAACCAGTGGGTCGGCCCGCCGTCGAGCTCGACCGCGACGAGGTCGCAGGGCAGCACCACGCCGTCGCCGTTGTGGAGCCGGTCGGCATGGCCCCGGCCGCCGACGGTCCGGCACAGGTCGCCGCCGAGCAGGCCGAGCGCCGGGATCGGCAACCCGGCCCGACGGGCCGGCTCGACGGCGGCCCGGGCCTCCCGGTCGGTGCGGACGACGACGCCGCCGGCCGGCAGGACCCCCGGTCGGCCCCACGGCTCACCCCTGCCGATCGTCACCGGCGACCACGCTGGACGACGCCACCACGCCCCGGTAGAGGGCGTCGGCGGCCCGGGTTGCCGCCGAGGCGGTGGCCGGGAGCGGCGCGGCCTCGGCGAGCTGGCGGAGGACGTCGATGAGCTGCTTGACGACCCGGACGAAGTCGCCGCCGGAGAGGTCCTCGTCCTCCAGCACGGCCGGCAGCTCGTCGCCCGAGGCCCAGGCGTGCGCCAGCGCCACGAAGCCGGGGTCGAGGTCGCGGGTGGGGGGCAGCCCGGCCCGCTCCTCGGCGTCGACCAGGCCAGCCCGCAGCTCCTCGATCCGGCCCCACCGGCGCCGCACCTCGGGCGAGGGGAACCAGGGTGCCGGCCCCTCCTCCGAGCCCCGCCGCTCGTAGGTGAACGTCGACACGAGCCCGGCCAGCTCGGGCGGGGCCAGGTCGTCGAAGACGCCGTCGTCGAGCGACTCGGCGAGGAGCAGGTCGGCCTCGTGGAAGAGGCGGGCCAGCCGCTCGCCCTTGGCGGTGGGGGCCCAACCGTCGAGGTAGCCCCGCGCCTCGAGGAGCTGCAGGACCCGGTCGAGCTCCCGGGCGAGGGTGGTCGACCGGCCCCGGATCTGGCGCTCGAGCAGCACCCGCTCGCGGTCGATGCGGTCGAGCTGGGCGGCGGCCCGGCGGTGGCGGGGCAGGTCGGGGCAGGCCGCCACCGGGTGGGACTCGACGGCCCGGGCCAGCGTCCGGAGCACGTCCAGTCCGGGATCGTCCTCCGGCCCGGCAGTGGCGCGGTGATCGGCGGGTTCGAGCCGGGCCCGGCGCAGCCGGCTCGCCACCTCCCGCTGGAAGCCGGCGCTGTTCGGGAGGTAGGGCACCGG
>JBFWQW010000097.1:0-10900 GCA_050249235.1 Acidimicrobiia bacterium
GGCGCCCTCGCGGGACAGCGGCGAGTCGATCCGGCCCGGTGACCGCAGCCGGTCGCCCCGCCAGGCCACGAGGCCGAGCGAGACGGCGACGACCACGGCGAAGGCGCTCAGCAGCCACACGCCGATGGGCGACTCGGTGAAGGAGTGGACCGAGTCGAGCACCCCCGACCGGGTGAGGAAGGTGCCGAAGATCGTGAGCGCGAACGTGGCCAGCACCAGGCAGAGGTTCCAGACGCGGAGCATGCCGCGTCGCTCCTGCACCATCACCGAGTGGATGAACGCGGTGCCGGTGAGCCAGGGGAGGAAGGACGCGTTCTCGACGGGATCCCACGCCCAGAAGCCGCCCCAGCCGAGCACCTCGTACGACCACCACGCCCCGAGGACGATGCCGGCGGTGAGGAAGCCCCACGCCACGAGCGTCCAGCGCCGGGTGAGCTCCAGCCAGCCCTCGCCGACCCGACCGGTGACGAGCGCGGCCACGCAGAACGCGAAGGGGACCGTGAAGCCCACGTAGCCCAGGTAGAGCATGGGCGGGTGGATCGCCATCAGGGGGTGGTCCTGGAGCAGCGGGTTGACGCCGACGCCGTCGGCCGGGACGTCGGCCACGGTGTGGAACGGGTTCGCCGGCCCGAGCAGGAGGGCGAAGAAGAAGGCGGCCACCACGAAGATCGTCAGCAGCGCCCAGGCCACCAGCGGGTCGGCGGCCCGGTCCCGGAAGCGGTGGCCCACGGCCACGAGGTAGCCGGCGAGGACCAGCGCCCACAGGATGATCGACCCCTCGAGCGCGCCCCACAACGACGAGATCGTGTAGAGCACCGGCGTGTTGCGGCTGTGGTTGCGCACCACGTAGTCCAGCGAGAAGTCGTGGGTGAGGAGCGCCTTCTCCATCACGAGGAAGGCGAGGAGGGCCCCGGCCAGCACCACCAGGGTGAAGCCCCGGCCCTGACGCAGGAGCGACGGCTGGTGGCGGCGGAGGCCGACGGCGAGGGTCAGCGCGCCGAGGAGGGCGCCGGCGAAGCCGAGGGCGGCGCCGGCGGTGCCGAGGGCGGCGTTCATGCCCGGACCGGGACGGGCGCGACGGCGGGGAGGCGCACGACGGGCGGGATCACGACGGGCAGGCCTCGCGCTCGGCGGCGTCGAGCCGGTCGGCCTGCGTCTCCTTGTACTCGTTCGTGTGCTTCGGGATGATCCGGTCGCTGCCGAAGGTCTTCTCCGTGCCGGCCACGAAGGCGCCTTCGAGCACGACGGGGATGCCCGGCTCGAAGAGCTCGCCCTGCGGGCCGCGGTGGACGACCGGCACCGTCACGCAGTGGTACTCGACGACGAAGCGCAGCTCGTCGCCGGACCGCTCGATCGACCCGGGCACCACGGTGCCCTGCAGGCGGAAGCGCTTCGTGCCGAGCGACTCGCGCTGCTCGACCGCCTCGTCGGTGTTGCGGAAGTAGGTGGTGGCGCCCTCGAGGCCCTTGTAGGCGAGGAAGCCGATGGCGAGCACGACGACGGCCAGCACGATGAGGGGCCGGCGGGAGGCCGACCTCGACGGGGGCGCTGGCCGGACGGGGGGTTCGACCGCGGTCACGGCGCCGTCACCGCTCCCACCGGGTGAGCGCCCGGCCCCGTCGCACGACCCAGACGGCGTAGGCCCCGAGTCCCCCGAGCGTGACGGCGTAGCCGGCCAGGACGTAGCTCACGGGCGGGTCCCGACCGCTTCGGCCCGGCGGGCGGCCAGCGCCAGCTCGAGCTCGACGCCGACCGCGCCCTGCTCGAGCTTGGCCACCCGCATCCGGTGGATCGTGAGCCAGGCGTACACGAGCGTCATGGCGAGGAAGCCGAGGGCCATGGCGAAGATGAACTTGCCGTCCACCTCGTTGCCCGGGGCGTCCTGCAGCAGCGAGCGGCCCTGGTGCAGCGTGCGCCACCACTCGACCGCGTAGTGGTTCACCGGCACGACCAGCGAGGCCAGGATCCCGGCCACCGCCGATCGCCGGGCCACCGTCTCGGGATCGGCCGGCACCCGGCGCAGGGCCAGGTAGCCGAGCAGCAGGGCGAGCATCAGGGCCGACAGGGTGAGGCGGGCGTCCCACGTCCACCACACCCCCCACGCCGCCCGGCCCCAGATCGAGCCGGTGGCCAGGGTGAGTGCCCCGAAGAGGGCGCCGACCTCGGCCGAGGCGCCGGCCAGGAGGTCCCAGCGCTCGTGGCGGGTGCGGGTCCACAACCAGAGCCCGCTCGAAAGGGCGGTGACCCCGAAGGCGACGTAGGACGCCCAGGCCACGCCGGGATGGATGGCGACCAGGCGGGAGAACTCGTCCTGCTCGACCGTGTCGGGCAGGGCCAGCCCGAGCGCGACCGTCGCGCCGAGCGCCACCAGCGCGGCCAGCCCGAGCCCGAAGGTGAGCGCGCTCGACGTCCGGGTGCCGGGGGCGGGGCCGGTGGCCTGCGGCCGGCTCACGACTCCTCCAGCAGCGTGCCGTAGGCGACCACGCCGAAGCCCAGGTAGACGACGGCGAACACGCCGAGGAGGGCGAGCCAGTCGCCCGGGGTCACGTCGACGGCGAGCCCCCCGAGCGCCGTCTCCGACGCCCGGGTGGCGGCGATCAGCACCGGCGCGACGACGGGCAGGAGCAGCAGGGGGAGGAGCGTCTCTCGGATGCGGAGTCCACCGGCCAGCACGCCGTAGAGCGTGCCCGAGGCGGCGAGCCCGATGGTCGCGGCCACCGCGGTGACCGCCAGGGTGCCGACCCCGTCGAGGTCGACCCCGTAGAGCACCACCACGCCCACCCCCAGCACGAGCTCGAGCACCACCAGCTGGACGGCGACGGCGGCTGCCTTGCCGAGGAAGATCCCGGCCGGGTCGAGGCCCGAGAGGCGGAGGGCGTCGGCCATGCCCTCACCCGACTCGAGCCCCGCCGAGCGCTGGACGGCGAGGAGGGTGGCGAGCAGCACCGCCACCCAGAACAGGCCGGCGGCAGCCCGCACGAGCACGTCGCGGTCGGGGTCGAGGGCGAAGGCGAAGAGCACCAGCACCATGACCGCGAACGGCACGACCTGGTTGAGCCCCACCCGGGAGCGGACCTCGATCCGGAGGTCCTTGCCGGCGACGAGGAGGGCGTCACGCCACACGGGCCACCTCCCCCGCCGTCATCCCGCCGGCCACGACGAACTGGCGGGTGGCGAGCGGTGTGGCACGCTCCAGCTCGTGGCTGGCGAGGAGCACGGTCGCGCCGGCGGCGGCGGCCTCGGTGACGAGCCCGTCGAGCAGGTCGCGGCCGGCGGCGTCGAGGCCGGCGTGGGGCTCGTCGAGCAGCCACACCTCGGGTCGCCGCACGACGAGCGCGGCGAGGGCGGTGCGGCGGCGTTGGCCGGCCGACAGGCGGTCGACCGCCACCCCGTCGAGGCGGGGGTCGACCCCCACCCGGCGCAGGGCGTCGACCGGGTCGGCGCCGCGGCCCACGGCCCGGGCCCAGAACGCCACGTTCTCGCGGACGGTGAGGTCGGGATAGAGGCCGGCGGCGTGGCCGAGCAGGCCCACGTGGGCCCGGACGGCCCGGCGATCGCGGCGTAGGTCGTGCCCGCAGACGACGGCTTCACCCTGGATGACGGGGACCAGCCCGGCCACGGCCCGGAGCAGGGTGGTCTTGCCGGCTCCGTTCGGCCCGCTGAGCAGCACGATCTCGCCCGCGGCGACGTCGAGGTCGAGGCCGGCGAGAGCGGGGAAGCGGCCGAGCAGGCAGACGGCGGCGCGGAAGCGGACGACAGGGTCCATGAGGATCGGCCAAACGGTACCGGCGGTCGCGAAAGCCGACCAAGGCGGGTGGTCCGGGGCGTCGGCAAGGCGCTGATCGCCGGCGGGACGCTGCTGCTGCTCTTCGTCGCCTACCTGCTGTGGGGGACGGGTCTGCACGAGGCCAGGGCCCAGCGCTCCCTCAAGGCCGACTTCGAGCGGTCGCTGGCGGCGCAGGCCCCGAGCCCGAACCCGACCACGGGCACCACGGGCACCACGGGCACCACGGGCGCCACCACCACGACGACGTACCCGCCCCCCACGCCCACCGGTGAGGCCGTCGCCGTCATCCGCATCCCGAAGATCGGCGTGGAGAAGGCCGTGGTCGAGGGCGTCGGGCTGCCCGACCTCAAGAAGGGTCCCGGGCACTACCCGGACACGCCGCTACCGGGCCAGCCCGGCAACGCCGGCATCGCCGGGCACCGCACCACCTACGGCGCGCCGTTCTTCGAGCTCGACCAGCTCGCCGAGGGCGACGAGATCCTGGTCACGACCCTCCAGGGCGAGCACCGCTTCGTGGTCGACCGCACCCAGGTGGTGAAGCCGAGTCAGACCGAGGTCCTCGACCCGACCACCGAGAGCCGCCTGACGATCACGACCTGTCACCCCCGGTTCTCGAGCCGGCAGCGCCTGGTGGTGTCGGCCGTCCTCGTCGGCGACCCGGCCCCGGCCCCGCCGGTGGTCGAACCCTCCGCCGGCGGGGAGCTCCCCGGCGAGGCCCCGGCGGGGGTGGCCTCCCTCGACGACCCGGCCGGCCTGTCCGGCGAGTCGGCAGCTCGCACCCCGGCGGTGGTGTGGGGGCTCACCTGCGCTCTGCTGGCCCTGGCCGTGCACCTCCTGGCCCGCCGCTGGCGGCGGTGGCCCGCCTACCTCGCCGGCGCGGTGCCCGTGGGCGTGACGCTCTTCGCCTTCTTCGAGAACGTCAGCCGTCTCCTCCCCTCCAACTTCTGACCGCGGCGACGGCACTGACCTGGCCGCGAACCCGACACGTCCGGTCCGGAGCTGTCCGGAGCGTCCCGGTCGACCCGGTCGGGCTGGGCCAGACTCGACCCGTGCGCTCGCTGCTCGTCGCCGTCACGGCCGGGCTGGCGCTCGGGCTGCTGGCCGGCGGGCGCCTCGGCGACGCCGGCACCCGGCCCTTCCGGCTGCTCCCGCTGCTGGTGGCCGGGGTGGCCGGCCCCCTGGCCGCCGAGCTCGCCGACCTCGGCGGCGGGCCGGGGCGGGCGCTCGTGCTCGGCGGGCAGGTGGCGCTGGTCGCGTTCGCGGCCGCCAACCTCCGGATCGTCGGCATGCCCGTGGTGCTGGTCGGCCTGGGGCTCAACGCGGCCGTGCTGGTCGCCAACGACGCCATGCCGGTGCGGGCCACCGCCCTCGTCGAGGCCGGTCACGACGGCGGGCTCGAAGGGATCGACCTCGGCGTCGAGCGCCGGCTGGAGGCGCCCGGCGACGCCCTCACCGGCCTGGCCGACATCGTGCCCGTCCGTCCGCTCGGCGAGGTCGTCTCCTTCGGCGACCTGATCCTCGCCGCCGGCGTCGCCGACGTGGCCTTCCGCATGGTGCTGCCCCCCGGTGCCAGACGCCGGCGGGCGGCCCAGGTGGCCGGGCCGGCCGGGCGCTTCTCGGTGGGCCCGCCCCCGTCGGCGGCGGCCTGAGCCGTGCCCACCGCCACCCTCGTCTCGTTCCGCCTCGGCGGCCTCGACGGGGTGTCCGTCGTCGCCGAGAGCTGGCGCCGGATCCTCGTCGGTGCCGGGTGGGACGTCCGGACCGTGGCCGGCGGTGGCACCGCCGACGTCCGCCTCCCCGGCCTGGCCTGGCCGGCGGCCGGCCCACCCCCGACCCGGGCCGAGCTCGACGCCGCCTTCGACGGCGCCGACGTCGTGGTGGTCGAGAACCTGTGCTCGCTGCCCCTCAACCCGCCCGCGACCGAGTCGGTCGTCGACGCCCTGCGGGGACGCCCCGCGCTCCTCCACCACCACGACCTGCCCTGGCAACGGGAGCGGTTCCGGCTTGTGACGGGCTGGCCGGCCGACGACCCGGCGTGGGTCCACGTCACGATCAACCAGCTGAGCCGGCGCCAGCTGGCCGGTCGGGGCATCGCCGCCACCACCATCTACAACGGCTTCGACGTCGGTCCCCCCGCCGGCGACGGGTCGGCCACCCGGCGGGCGATCGGGGTCGACGCCGGCGCCCGGCTGCTGCTGCACCCGGTGCGCGCCATCGCCCGCAAGGACGTGCCGGCGGCGGTGCGGCTGGCCGAGGCCGTCGGGGCCACGTACTGGCTCACCGGACCGGCCGAAGAGGGCTACGAGGACACCCTGCAGGAGGTGCTGGCCCGGGCCGGCTGCCCGGTGGTCCACCGGGCGGCACCGGGTTCGATGGCCGAGGCCTACGCCGCCGCCGACGCCGTCGCCTACCCGTCCCGATGGGAGGGCTTCGGCAACCCCCTGGTGGAGGCGGCCCTGGCCCGCCGGCCGCTGGCCGTGCACCGCTACCCGGTGGCGGTGGAGCTGTCCGACCTCGGCTTCGAGTGGTTCCCGACCGACGACCCGGGGCCCCTCGACGCCTTCCTGGACGCGCCCGACGACCACCTGCTCGAGCGCAACCGGGCGCTCGCCGTCGGCCACTTCGGCATCGCGGCCGTGGCCGCCCGCCTCCTCGACGTCCTCGCCCGGCTCCTCGAGCCGTGACCGTCCGTCCGAGAGGGTGCGCCGATGGGCGCGCCCGTGGCCCGAGCGGCCCGGCGCCGGAGGCGCCGAGAGCCGAGAACGCCGCGCCTCTCGGCGACGAAGGAGCCGAGAACCGGGTCGGACGTGACCCATCCGCGCGGACTCTGCGGCCGACCGGGCGACCGACCGGGTCGGCAGTCGCCGCCCGCGGCGCGCCCGCCGCACCGCCGGTGCGCCAGGCCGATCGGTAGTCTCCGGCCGCGATGGCGACCGACCCCGTCCGTGCCCGTCGCCGCCAGGTGGCGCACGCCGTCAAGCTCGGCAAACGGGTCGGCTACCTCCTGTGGCTGGCGGCCACCGTCCTCGTCGTGGTCGGCCTCGCCACGGATCTCGACCGCGGTGTCGTCACCGCCGCCACCGCCTGCCTGGTCGCCGGCTCGCTCCTCCTCGCCCCGGCCATCGTCCTCGGCTACGCCGTGAACGCCGCCGAGCGCGACGACACCGCCCGGGGCCGCTGACCCCCCGTCCCCTCACGCTGGGCGCACCCGCCGACCGCCCGGGTCGCCGACCACCCGGGCCGCCGACCGCCCGGGCCGCCGACGTCGCACGAGGAGCTCAGGCCCGGTGGATGCGGGTGCCGGTGGGGGTGTCCTCCACCACCCAGCCCCGGGCCACCAGCTCGTCGCGGGCGGCGTCGGCGGCCGACCAGTCCCGGGCGGCGCGGGCCGCGTCCCGCCTGGACACGAGGGCGGCGGTGTCGTCGTCGACCCGGTCACCGGTCCCGTCGTCGAGCTCGAGACCGAGGGCGGCGCAGACGGCCCGTACCGTCGCCGCCAGGGGCGCGGCCGCGGCCCGGTCGCCGGCCGACAGGGCCGCGTTCGTGTCGCGGACGGCGGTGAAGACCAGGGCCATGGCCCGGGGCGTGTCGAGGTCGTCGTCCATGGCCTCCCGGAAGCGGTCGAGACGCTCCGCGTCGGGCTCGCCGTCGAGGTCGACGGTCGACCGGGCGAAGGCGTCGAGCCCGGCCAGCGTGGCCACGGCCCGCTCGAGGGTGGACGCGGTCACCTCGATCGGCGACCGGTAGTGGGCCTGGAGCACCAGCAGGCGATAGGCCCGCTGGTCGGTGCGCTCGAGCAGGTCGACCAGGGTGGTGAAGTTGCCGAGCGACTTCGACATCTTCTCGCCCTCGACCACCACCCAGCCGTTGTGCACCCAGTGGGTGGCGAAGGTCCGCCCGAGGGCCACCGCCTGGGCCCGCTCGTTCTCGTGGTGCGGGAAGGCCAGGTCCTGGCCGCCGCCGTGGATGTCGAAGCCCTCGCCGAGCAGCCCGAGGCTCATCACCACGCACTCCGTGTGCCAGCCCGGCCGGCCCGCGCCCCAGGGTGACGGCCACGACGGCTCGCCCGGCTTGGCCTTCTTCCAGACCGCGAAGTCGACCGGCGAGCGCTTCTCGTCGTTGGCCTCGACACGGGCCCCGGCCCGGAGCGACTCGAGGGGCTGGCGGGCCAGCAGCCCGTAGCCGTCGACCTGCGCGACCTCCAGGTACACGCCGTCCGACGTCTCGTAGGCGACGCCCCGGTCGACGAGCTCCCCGACCATCTCGACCATCTCGGCGATCCACGCCGTGGCGTGCGGATCGGCCGTCGGCCGGCGCACGTCGAGGCGGTCGAGGGCGTCCCACCAGACAGCCTCGAACTCGGCCGCCACCTCGGCCTCGGTGCGCCCCTCCCGCTCGGCCCGGGCGATGATCTTGTCGTCGACGTCGGTGATGTTCGACACGTGGGTGACCTCGAGGCCGGTCCACTCGAGGTAGCGGCGGAGCACGTCGAACACGAGCGCGAACCGCCCGTGGCCGAGGTGCGGCACGTTGTCGGCGGTGATCCCGCAGACGTACATCGACACCTTGCCCGGCTCGCGGGTGGCGAGCTCCCTGATCTGGCCGGTGGCGGTGTCGTGCAGGCGGATCACGGCCCGCAGGCTAGGGGTCCGGGCCCGGCGCTCCGGAGGGGTTCGAACCCTCAACTCACGGTGCGTTCGTGCCGACAGCACCTGGGTGGGGTCGACCGAGCTCAACACCTCGTGGGGACAGCGGCTCGTCTTCGGCGGCCTGATCGCCTTCACCGTCATGGTGTCGTGGTCGGTCACGTGGACACTCGCCGGCATCCTCGACCTCGACGGCCCGGGCGCGCTGCTGGGCGGGGCGGCCATCTTCGTGGTCGTCGGCCTGCCCCTCACGCTCGTGGTCGTCGGCATCCCGATCAGCCGGACCCTCGCCGAGTCGGCCGAGCGGATGCTGGCCCGGGAGGAGAAGCTCCGCCAGGACAGCCACCGCCGCGAGTTCGAGAGCCGCCTCCACCGTGCGCTCGAGCTCGCCGACGACGAACCGGCCTCGCTCGGCGTCGTCGCCCGGTCGTTCGCGGTGCTCGACGCCACCCTGCCCACCGAGCTGCTCCTGGCCGACTCGAGTCGGGCCCACCTCCGGATCGTCGCCAGCCATCCCGAAGGGGGTGGCCCCGGGTGCACGGTCCCGTCCCCGTCGCAGTGCGCGGCCGTGCGCCGCGGCCAGACGGCCGTGTTCGCGTCCTCGGACGAGCTCGACGCCTGCCCCCACCTCCGCTTCCGGCCCGACGGCGACCGCTCCGCCGTGTGCGTGCCCGTGACCGTCCTCGGCACCAGCGTCGGCGTGCTGCACGCCACCGCCGCCCCCGGCGACCCGCCCGGCCCGGACCTCGTCGTCGGTCTCGAAGCGATCGCCAACCAGGCCGGCGCCCGGATCGGGATGATCCGCGCCCTGGCCCGCTCGCAGGTGCAGGCCTCGACCGACCCCCTCACCGGGATGCTCAACCGCCGCAGCCTCGAGGAGGAGATCCGCCCCATCCTCGAGGACCGCCGGCCCTACGCCGTGGTCATGGCCGACCTCGACAACTTCAAGAACCTCAACGACACGTTCGGCCACGACGCCGGCGACCGGGCGCTGCGGATCTTCGCCTCGTCCATCCGCCGGGCGCTGCGTCCCGGCGACCTGGCCTGCCGCCACGGCGGCGAGGAGTTCCTCGTCGTCCTCCCCGACTGCGGCGCCCTCGAGGCGGCCACCGCGGCCGAGCGGCTCCGCGAGTCGATCGCCCTGTCGAACCTGAGCGACGGCTCCGCCCCCGGGTTCACCGTGTCCTTCGGCGTCGCCGACTCGGAGACGTTCGGCACCGACATGAGCGTGCTCGTCACGGCCGCCGACGG
The DNA here is from genome assembly GCA_050249235.1 of Acidimicrobiia bacterium. GTDB lineage: Bacteria > Actinomycetota > Acidimicrobiia > Acidimicrobiales > CADCSY01 > JAEKLB01. The sequence goes on from JBFWQW010000097.1 coordinate 9,685, forward strand.
CGCCCTCCGCCAGGCCAAGCAGGCCGGCCGGGACCGCGTCGTCACCGCCGCCGCCCGCTGAGCCCCGGGGAGGGGCATCGTCGCCGCCCGCCCGTCCACGCCCGCGCCGGGCGCCCGGATCGGGTCTACTGGGCCGATGGCCGACGAACCCCCGCGGGCTGGACCGGACGACGCGCCCCCGGGAGGCGCCCCGCCGGCGATCGACGTCCGGGGGCTGACGAAGTCCTACGGCGCCAACACCGCGGTGGGCGGCATCGACCTCCGGGTCGCCCGGGGCGAGGTGTTCGCCCTGCTCGGCCCCAACGGCGCCGGCAAGACGACGACGGTCGAGATCCTGGAGGGCCACCGGCAGCGGACCGGCGGCGAGGTCGCCGTGCTCGGCTTCGATCCGGGCCGGGCCGAGCTCGACTACCGGAGGCGCATCGGCATCGTGCTCCAGGAGACCAGCGTCGAGCGCTACCTCACCGTCGTCGAGGTGGTCGACCAGTTCCGGTCGTTCTACCCCCACCCCCTGGCGCGGGACGAGGTGATCGAGACCGTCGGCCTCGCCGAGAAGCGCGACGAGCGGGTCGGGCGGCTCTCGGGAGGCCAGCAGCGCCGCCTCGACGTGGCCGTCGGCCTGGCCGGCGACCCCGAGCTGCTCTTCCTCGACGAGCCCACCACCGGCTTCGACCCCGGCGCCCGGCGGGGCGCGTGGGACATGGTCCGCAACCTCCAGTCGCTCGGCAAGACGGTGTTCCTCACCACCCACTACATGGACGAGGCCCAGGCCCTGGCCGACCGGGTGGCCGTGATCGCCGGTGGCCTCATCGTCGCCGAGGGCCCGCCCGACTCGCTCGCCGACCGCCAGCTCATGCGGACGCGGGTGTCGTTCGGCCTGCCGGACGGCCTGGCCCCGCCGGGGGCCACCGGGGCCGAGCCCACCGCCCACGGCCGCTGGACCTGCGAGACCGGCGACCCCACCGGGCTCCTCGCCGAGCTGGCCCCCTGGGCCGTGGCCGCCGGCGTCGAGCTGGCCGGCCTCGAGGTCGTGCAGCCCACCCTCGAGGACGTCTACCTGTCGCTCACCGCGTCGGCGCCTGGCACGGACGGGGACGGAGGCGACGGCGTCGGTCGAGCGGCCGCGGCCGCCGGAGGGCGCCGGGGCCGGAGGCGGGGACGATGAGCGGTCTCGCGTTGTCGTTCGGGCAGATCCGCTGGCACAACAAGGCCTTCT
>JBFWQW010000098.1:0-10774 GCA_050249235.1 Acidimicrobiia bacterium
TCGACGACGCCCTCGTCAGCCGCCTGCGGGTGGCGGTGGCGCGGCTGAACCGGCGGCTCCGCCAGGAGGGCCTGGCCGCCGTCGAGATGACGCTCTCCCAGCTCTCGGCCCTGGCGACCGTCGTCCGCCTGGGGACGGTGACGCTCGGCGAGCTGGCCGGCGAGGAGCGGGTGAAGCCCCCCACCATGACCCGCATCGTCGACCGCCTCGAGGAGAGCGGCTACGTGCGCCGCACGCCCGACGCCGCCGACCGCCGCTGCGTGCGGGTCGAGCTGTCGGACGAGGGCCGCGCGCTGCTGGCCGCCAGCCGCTCCCGCCGCGACGCGTTCCTCTCGGCCCGCGTCGAGGAGCTCGACGGCGCCGACCGAATCCAGCTCGACCGCCTGGTCGCGCTGCTCGAGCACCTCCTCGACCGCGACCGTCCGTGAGCTCGACCTTCCGATCGCTCCGGCACCGCAACTTCCGCTACTTCTTCGCCGGCCAGGTCACCTCGGTGGCCGGCACGTGGACGCAGACCATCGCCCAGTCCTGGCTCGTGCTCGACCTCTCGGGCAACCGGCCCATCTCGGTCGGGATCGTCACGGCCATGCAGTTCCTGCCGAGCCTCGCGCTCGGCCTCTGGGGCGGGCTGCTCGCCGACCGCTTCGACAAGCGCCGCCTGCTCATGGCCTGCCAGGCGTCGATGGCGGTGGTGGCCGCCGTCCTCGCCGTGGTCACCCTGGCCGGCTGGGCCGAGCTCTGGATCGTCTACACCGCGGCGTTCCTCACCGGCCTGGCCCTCGTTCCCGACACGCCGGCCCGCCAGTCGTTCATCTCGGAGATGGTCCCGGACGAGGACCTCTCGAACGCCGTCAACCTCAACAGCGCCACCTTCAACGCGGCGCGCATCGTCGGCCCGGCCATCGCCGGCGGCGTGCTCTGGGCCGGCGGCGCCGGCGCCTGCTTCGCGGTCAACGCCCTCTCCTACCTGGCCGTCATCGTCGCCCTCCTGCGCATGCGGCCGGCCGAGCTGCGGACCCACGAGCGCCTGGCGCGGGGCGCGGGGCAGCTCCGCGACGGGATCCGCTACATGTGGGCGACCCCCGACCTGCGGGCCCACCTCGCCTTCGCGGCCGTGATGGGCGGGCTGGGCATGAGCTTCCAAGTGGTCGTGCCGGTCCTCGCCAAGCTCACCTTCGGTGGCACCGAGGCGACCTTCAGCCTCCTCGTCGCCGCCCAGGGGGTGGGCGCGCTGCTCGGCGTCCTCCGCCTGGCGAGCAGGAGGCCGACGGGCCAGACGGTGACCCGGGCCGGGGTGGCCTTCGGGCTGGCCCTGTGCGGTGCGGCGCTGGTCCCCAGCCTGGTGGCGCTGGTCGCCGTGCTGGTCGCCGTCGGCTGGTTCATGATCGTCAGCCTCTCGGCCTCGAACGCCATCGTGCAGCTGATGAGCCGGGCCCAGTACCGGGGCCGGGTGCTCGCCCTCCGGGGCCTCTTCGTGCTCGGCGGCGCGCCGATCGGCGGGGTGGTCTCGGGGTGGATCAGCCAGGTGGCCGGACCCCGCTGGGCCCTGGCCGTGGCCGGCTCCGTCACCGCCACGGTGACCCTCCTGCTGGCCCCGGCCATGACCGGCCGCCGCCTCCCGGCCCCTGCGACGATCCCGACCCCGGCCCCGGCCGCCGGGCTGGTCGACTGAGCCCGCGTCGGTCGACGGAGAACGAGGGGGGTCAGCCGGGGGTGGCCGGCGGCTCGGCGCTGGCCTCCTCCTCGGATCGGGCATCACGCTGCTCGGCCCGGAGCGAGGCACCGACGGCCACGCCGAGCACGCCGAAGATCACGAGCAGGCTGAGCCACGTGGGCACGTGGTACACGTCGGTGAGGAGCATCTTCGCGCCGACGAAGAAGAGGATCCCGCCCAGCCCGACGTCGAGGTAGCGGAACCGGCCGGCCATCCCCGCCAGCAGGAAGTAGAGCGACCGGAGCCCGAGGATGGCGAAGGCGTTCGAGGCGAAGACGATGAACTGCTCCCGGCTGACGGCGAGGATGGCCGGGATCGAGTCGACCGCGAAGACCACGTCGGTCGTCTCGATCAGGATGAGCACCGCGAACAGCGGGGTGGCCAGCCGGCGCCCGGTCGACCGGGTGAACAGCTTCTGGCCGTCGTACTCGTTCGTCGAGGGCACCAGCCGCCGGACCAGCCGGAGCACCGGGTTCGACTCGGGGTGCACGCTCCCCTCGGAGTGCCGGGCGATCCGCACGGCGGTGACGATGAGGAACGCCCCGAAGACGTACAGCACCCAGTCGAACCGCTCGATCAGCGCGACGCCGGCGAAGATGAACGCGGCCCGGAGGACGAGCGCCCCGAAGATGCCCCAGAAGAGCACGCGGAACTGGTACATCGGCGGCACGCCGAAGTAGCCGAAGATCACCGCCCAGACGAAGACGTTGTCGACCGAGAGGCTCTTCTCGATCAGGTAGCCGGACAGGTACTCGCCGGCTGCCGTGCCGCCCTGCCAGCCGAGCACGACGAAGGTGAAGGACAGCCCGAGGCCCACCCACACCGCCGACTCGATGGCGGCCTCCTTGAACGTGATCACGTGGGCCGTGCGGTGCACCAGCAGGAGGTCGGCGATCAGCAGCACGGCGATGGTGCCGACCAGCGCGACCCAGGCCCACGCCGGCGTGTCGAAGCTCGCGAAGCCGTCGGCCTTGGCCGCCGCCGCGAACAGGGTGGTCGACGATCCGTCCATCACGCTCCTCGATCGGGCTGGTCGGAACGGGGACCCGCGCCGACGTCGTCAGCCCGGCGGGCGGGGACGGCGGTGGCACCGAGCGGGCCGGGGATCGGGAGCGTGGGTGCCATGGGAGGTCGCCGTGGCGACCGGCTCACTGTACCGGCGGCCGCTCCCCACCTCGCCGGCTCCACGCCGGCTCGGCTCCGGCACACGGATCGTCCCCCCGGCGGGGAACCGAGCGTGGAAGACCCGCGTGGAGCCTCGAAGCCGAGCCGCCGGACGTCGAGCCGTCGGAAGCCCGGGTCAGAGCCCCGGCGGGCCGGCCCGGACCCGGTCCCGCATCGCCGGGGCGGCGCCGCCCCAGGGGTGGAGCGACTCCAGCCACCAGTTCGCCCCCGCGTCCCGCCAGGCGCCGACGGCGGCGGTGTCCGACGGCGAGGCGGTGCTGCCGCTGGCGACGTAGGCGAAGCCGTCGTCGACCCGCCCCACGGCCTCGCGGACGGCGACGAGGTCGTCGACGGTGAACACGCCGCCGTCGACGTCGTCCCGCTTGCGGGGCACGACCCCGTCGTGGCGGGCGGCCCGGGCGAAGGGCGCCGGGTTCGGCCAGTGGCCGCCGACCCAGATCGGGATGGTGGCGCCCACCGGGCCCGGGAGAAGGGGCGGGCAGTGGACCACGAGGTGCTCGCCGTCGAGGTCGACGGGTCCGCCCCCGAGCATCCCGGCGAGGACGGCCAGGGATTCGTCGAGCCGGGCGCCGCGGCCCCGCAGCGGCTCCCCGAACGACACGAAGTCGTGGTCGTCGCCCAGGCCGACGCCGAGGACGGCGCGGCCGCCCGACAGCCGGTCGAGGGTCACGATCTCCCGGGCCACCTTCTGCGGCCGGCGACGGGCGAGGGGCGTCACCATCGTGCCGAGCCGCACCCGAGCGGTGACCGTGGCCGCGGCCGCGAGGCAGAGCCACGGATCCGCGATCGGCGGCGTGCCGCCCCACACCGGGTTCCAGCTGACGTGGTCCCAGAGGAAGAAGGCGTCCCACCCGGCCGCCTCCGCCTCCGCTGCCATGGCCATGATCGTCCGGGGATCGGACCACTCGCCGAAGGGGGGAAGCGTCAGCGCGGCCCGCACGCCGTCACGCTAGGCACGGCGGCGCCGTGCCGGCCCGTTCCGGGTTGGAGCAGTCAGGTCAGGTCAGGTGCCGGCGGGAGGCGACGCCAGGAGGGGCCCGGCGTGTCCGGATCGGCGTGGAGCAGGCGGGACACCCGCTGGCGGGAGACGCCGAACTCCCTGGCGATCTGCTCGATGGTCATGCCCTCGTCGCGGAGGACCCGGGCCGCGATGCGGCGCAGCCGGGTGCCGGCCGCGGCGATGGCCTGCAGGTCCATCGTGGCGATCTCGAGCAGGAGGGGGCGCTCCGCCGAGGCGATGATGGCGCTGTAGGCCATTCCCTCCCGCCGCAGCCGGATGGCCCGCTCGGCCTGGGCCTCGGCCCTGGCCAGCCGACCGGCGTTGGCGCGGAGCACGTCGACGAGCGCCGTGATGGCGTCGAGCACGTCTCCGTCCTCGTCGTCGAGCCGATCGTGGGCGTCGCCGTCTTCGTCGTCAGTATCCGCCGCTACCGTCACGAACCTTCCGCCTTGGTCGTCTTGCGTCGTGTCTACACCGGGCGGTGCGGGGAGGGCGGGAACCGCGCCCTCCCCGGTTGGTGCCGGGCTCCGATTCGCCGACGACCGTCCGGGTCCCTTCGCCCACCTCGTGGTTCACCCCGGCCCCGGTCGTGCCGATGCATCCACGTGCGACCGATCCCGACCGCGGCCGCCCGAGGACTGCCCACCGTCCTGGCGGTGCTCGCCTACCTGCTCCTCCCCCCCGACGGGGTCGACGCCGTCCTGCCCGTCTTCGGCATGGCCTGCGCGACCGCGGTGCTGTGGCGAGCCGCCCGCGGACGGGCCGAGATCGCCTGGTGGCTCGTCGGCGCGGCCCTCTTCCAGTCAGCGATCGGCGAGGTCCTGTGGTTCACGTTCGAGCACGTCTGGCACACCGACCCGTTCCCGTCCGTGGCCGACCTCTTCTACCTCTCGACCTATCCCCTGCTGGGCGCGGCCTTCGTCCTGCTCCTGCGCCGGGAGCTGCCCGGTGGCGACCGGGCCAGCCTCATCGACTCGCTGATCGTGGTGGCCGGCGCCAGCGCCCTGGCACTCGTCCTGGTCGTCGAGCCCTACGTGGGGACGGGGGGCTCGGCGCTCGAGGTCGTGGTCGGCCTCGCCTACCCCCTCGGCGACCTGCTGATCTTCGGCTTCCTCGCCCGACTGCTGCTCGCCCCGGCCAGCCATCCCTGGCCGATCCGCATCCTCGCCGCCGCCACGGTCGCGGAGCTGGTTTCCGACATCACCTTCGTGGCGCTCGACCTGCGGGGCGACTACCAGAGCGGCGGGATCGCCGACCTGGGCTGGGTCCTGTGGTTCGGGCTGACCGCGATGGCGGCCTGGCTGCCCATGGCCGCCCCCGCCCAGGCCGGACCCGCGCCCCGGTCGGACCTGCCGCCGTCCCGGCTCGTGCTGCTCGGCGCGGCCTCCCTCATGGCGCCCGCCGTCCTGGTCGTCACCGACCTCCGCCACGACACGGTGGACGGCCTCGGCGTCGGGCTCGTCACCGGGGCCGCCTTCCTGCTCGTGCTCACCCGCATGGCCGGGCTCGTTCGCCAGGTCCAGGCCGATGCCGCCACCCTCACCGAGCTGAGCGAGCTCGACCCGCTCACCGCGCTCGCCAACCGCCGGGTGTGGGACCGGGAGCTGCCCAGGGCCGTCGAGGCCGCCCGGCGCCACGGCCGGGTGCTCGCCGTGGCCCTCGTCGACCTCGACCTCTTCAAACACCTCAACGACACCAAGGGCCACGCCGAGGGCGACCGGGTGCTGCGCAGCGCGGCCCGCAACTGGTCGCGGCAGCTCCGGTCGGGTGACCTCCTCGCCCGCATCGGCGGCGAGGAGTTCGGCGTCCTGCTGCCGGGAGCCGACGAGTCCACGGCCATGGAGGTCGTCGAGCGGATCCGGGCGGCCTGCCCCCGCCCCATGACCTGCTCGGCCGGGGTCGCCGTCCTGCAGGCCGGCGAGACGGCCCGCGACGTGGTCGCCCGGGCCGACGGGTCGCTCTACCTGGCCAAGGCCCGGGGCCGCGACCTCGCCATCCTCAGCCCCCGGACCGAACCGCTCGACCTCGACCACGACGAGGGCCCGCGGGGCCGGTCGTCGGGGGGTCGGGCTACGAGAAGCGGGTGACGAAGCCCCGGGCCCGGAAGACCCGGAGCATGCGGACCGCTGCGGCGCGTTCCCGGCCCGGCGTGACGCCGGCCAGCCGGCGGCGTCAGCGGCGCCCGGCGCGGGACGGTGCGATCCGGTCGATCTCGGCCCGCTCCTCGGCGGTGGGCACCCAGACGCCCGCCTCGGCGTTGGCCGCGACCTGCTCGGGTCGGGTGGCGCCGGCGATCACGGACGCCACCGTGGGCTGGGCCGCCAGCCCGCCCATCGCCACCTGGAGCAGCGACAGGCCCCGGTCGGCGGCGAACTTCTCGAGGCCCTCGACCACGTCGAAGTTGGCGTCCGAGAGCATCCGGCCGGCGAAGCCGGGGTTCGAGAGCCGGGTGCCCTCCGGGGCTGCCTCGTTCCGGCGGTACTTGCCGGTGAGCATGCCGCTGGCCAGGGGGAAGAAGGGAAGCATCCCCTGCCCGAACCGCTCGCAGGCCGGGATCACGTCCCGCTCGATGTTGCGGGAGAGGAGGCTGTACTCGTTCTGGGCCGAGACGAAGCGGTTGAGCCCGCCCGTCCGCGACGTCCAGTCGGCGTCGGCGATCTGCCAGCCCGAGAAGTTCGACGACCCGAGGTAGCGGACCTTGCCGGCCCGGACGGCGTCGTCGAGCGCCGCGAGCGTCTCTTCGATCGGCGTGGCCGGGTCCGGCCGGTGCTGCTGGTACAGGTCGATGTAGTCGGTGCCGAGGCGCCGCAGGCTGTCGTCGAGGGCCTTGGTGATCCACGCCCGGGACCCGCCGGCCCGGTTCGGGCCCTTGCCCATCGGCGACGCGAACTTGGTGGCGATGACCGCCTCGTCCCGCCGGCCCTTGAGCGCCACGCCGAGGTACTCCTCGCTCGTGCCGTTGCCGCCGTAGACGTCGGCGGTGTCGAACAGGTTGATGCCGGCGTCGAGGGCGGCGTGCACGACCCTGGTGCTGGCCTCCTGGTCGATCCGCATGCCGAAGTTGTTGCACCCGAGCCCAACCACCGAGACCTCGAGGCCCGACGAGCCCAGTCGCCGGAACTCCATCGTCGCGTCGCCTGCCATCGGCTCCCCTGTCGTCACGGCCGGCCCCGTGCGGCGTTCGCTCGCGCCACGACCGGGGACGACCTCCCTCGCTTCGTTCTCCTCCCACCATTCACCAGGTCCCGCATCGGGAGCAAGCGGACACGAGGCGGCCGTGCAACCGCTAGACACGGAGGGATGCAACCGCCCCCCACGGGAACGAACGCCGCCCCCGCCGGTGCCTCCGCCCGGCGCGGCCGGCTCGCGGACATCCCGACCTGGACGCTCGAAGTGGTCGCCATCGAGGACCTCTCGCCGTCGATGCGACTCGTCCGGTTCACCGGCCCCGGCCTGGACGGCTTCACCTACCGCCCGGGGCAGGACCTGATGATCACCTTCCCGGGCGACGCACCCACCCGGCGCCGGTACACCATCCGCCGGGCCGACCCCGGCCGCGGCACCGTCGACATCGGCTTCGCCCTCCACGGCACCGGCCCGGCCACCCGCTGGGTCGAGGCGGCCGGGCCCGGCGACCGGCTGGAGGCGCTCGGACCCCGGGGCAACGTGGTCGTGGACGAGCAGGCCGACTGGCACCTCTTCGTGGGCGACGACTCCGCCGTCCCGGCCGTGCTCGCCATGATCGAGGACCTGGCGCCCGGCACCACCGCGGTCGCCTTCCTGGAGGTCGACGGCCCGGCCGACGAGCAGGACTTCGTGGCCCCGGCCGGCGCCACCGTCGACGTCCGCTGGCTCCACCGTTCGGGCGAGCAGCCCGGCCGCACCACCCTGCTCCGCGACGCCGTCGCCGCCCATCCCCTCGCCGAGGGTCCCGGCCACGTCTACCTCGCCGGCGAGGTGGGGGCGGTGTTCGCCATGCGCGGCGACCTGCTCGAGCGGGGCTGCGACCCCGCCACCGTCGACCCCAAGGGCTACTGGAGCCTCGGCAAGGGCAACCTCGGCCACGGCGAGCCCGAGCGACCCCAGGCCTGACCCCTCCTCTTCTCGTTCTTCGTCGACCCGCCCGGAACAATCCCCGCCCGGTCGACGGAGAACGGGTCAGTCGGGGCGGTCGCGGGCGCGGCGGGCGGCCAGCAGGACGGGTGCGGCGACGGCGGCGACGGCGGCCGCCAGCGCCGGCAGGTAGAGGCGACCACCGACGCCGCCCATGCCCCGTCCGACGACGAGCACGATCGGTCCCGAGGCCAGCGCCACCAGGAGCAGGGCGATCGAGGTCGGCTCCCGGTCGCGCGTCGTCTCCCCGGGGGCGACGGCCAGCTGGAAGCCGGCGAACAGCCCGGCGGCCACGATCGAGGTGGCCGTGACGTCGACCGGGTTCGAGGCGGACGCCGAGCAGTAGGACGCCCCGACGGCGGCGAAGGCCACCGCTCCGGGCCCGACCCGGCCCCGGGCCCCGCCGAGCCCGGCCAGCAACCCCGCCGGCACGGCCAGGAGGGCGAGGAGGCCGCCGCCCCGGGGCGCCAGGGCGGCCGCCAGCAGGGCGGCGGCCGCGGTCACGCCGCCGGCCTGCAGCGCGGGGACCGACCGCCGGGCCCGGCCGACCCACCGACCACCCCCGGTGCCCAGGTCCTCGTCGTCGCCGCCGGGCGAGGTCGCCCTGGGCGCGGGTGTCGACGCGGTCACCCGGCCGGACGGATCCGGTTGGGCCACACACCGAGCTCCTCCACCGCCTGGGCGAGGGGCCGGTCGGGCGACCAGCGGCTCACCGGCACCCCGAGGGCCCGGAAGCGGTCGCGGGTCACGTCCCGCTGCAGGGTCTGGATCCGGTCGGAGAGGGCGGCGACGGCTTCGTCGCGCCGATCGGGCAGCGGCTTCCGGGGCAGGGGCTCGAGCTCGAGCACGGCCAGGTCGGCGCCGCGCGACCGCAGGTCCCACAGGGCGGCCACGGCCCGGGGATCACGCAGCGACGACACCGCGATCACGAGGGCGTGCGAGGGCAGCACCCCCGGTGGCACCACGTCGAGATCGCGCCAGGCGACGCTCGTGAAGGCGGACGTGGCCAGGAGCGCGTCGACGACCAGGTACTGCTGGCGGAGGCCGGACCCGGGCCGGACCCACCGCAGCGTGCCGCCGAAGGAGACGAGCCCCACCCGGTCGCGGCGGGCCAGGTAGGCGCGGAGCACGGCGTCGGCGGCGGGGACGGCCCGGACCAGCTCGTCCGACCGGAAGGCGTCGACGAAGACGACGACGTCGTTGGCCCGCTCCGGGTGGCGCTCGTTCACCCACAGGGCGTTGCGACGGGCCGTGACCCGCCAGTTGATCTCCCGCACCCGGTCGCCCGGGGCGTACGGGCGCATGTCGGCGAACTCCACCCCGGCGCCCTTGGCCCGGGCCACCTGGTTCCCGGCCGTGAGCGAGGTCTCCCTGGCCTTCGCCAGCCGCCGCAGGGTGGCCGGGGCCGGGTAGACCCGCACGAGCGACGACGGGCGCAGCACGAGGTCGGTGCTCAGCACGCCGAGCGGGCCGGAGCGCCGGGCCCGGATGGCTCCGACGGGGAACGACCCCCACCGCAGGGCGCGCACGGCCAGCTCGACCTGGCCGTCCGTCGGTGTCAGCCACACCCCGCCCGGCCCGGTCGGCTCGTCGAGCACGAGGCCGTCGGGCAGCTCGGGCAGCACCACCACGGGGCCGGCTTCGGCGGCGTCGATGCGGACGACCAGGTGGAACCGGTCGCCTTCGGTGACGCGGTCGGGCTCGGCCACGACCGTCACCGAGAGGTCCGGCGGCCCGGCCGCGACCACCCCCACGAGGGCGGCCATCAGGAGCGGGGCGGCCAGGGCCACCGGCTCGGGACGCCCGGTGGCCACCGACGCGACGAGGCCGGCCGCCCCCAGCACGAGGGCGGCCCAGAGCCGGGGGTTGGCCGACCAGCTCAGGGCGCGCCCGCCTCCGTCGACGCGCCGACGCCGACCTCGGGCTGCTGCGCCGGCGGGGCGGGCACCTCGGCCAGGCAGTCACGCACCACGTCCTCGGCCCGGACGCCCCGCACCCAGAGGTCCGGCCGGAGGCGGAGCCGGTGGGCGAGGGCGGGCACGGCCACGGACTTGACGTCCTCGGGCACCACGTAGTCGCGGCCCGACAGCACCGCCTTGGCCCGGCTGAGCAGCAGCAGGGCGAGCGAGCCACGCGGGCTGGCCCCGAGCTCGAGCGTGGGCCGGCTCCTGGTGGCGTCGACCACGGCGACGACGTAGCGGCCGATGCTCTCGTCGACGTGGACGTCCTCGAGCGAGTGCTGCATGTCCAGCAGCTCGGCCCGGTCGACGATCGACCGGAGCTCGACCTCCGGCGCCCGGCGGTCGATGCGCCCGGCCAGGACGGCCCACTCGTCGTCCTGGGTCGGGTAGCCGACGGACACCCGCACGAGGAATCGGTCGAGCTGCGCCTCCGGGAGGGGGTAGGTGCCCTCGTACTCGATCGGGTTCTGGGTGGCGACGACGAGGAACGGGAGCTCCAGCGGGCGGGTGGCCCCGTCCACGGTGATCTGGCGCTCCTGCATGGCTTCGAGCAGGGCGGCCTGGGTCTTCGGCGGCGTGCGGTTGATCTCGTCGGCGACCAGCAGGTTGGTGAAGACCGGGCCCGGCTGGAACGTGAAGGAGCCCGACCGCTGGTCGTAGATCGCCGAGCCGGTGATGTCGGCGGGCATCAGGTCCGGCGTGAACTGCACCCGTCCGAAGTCCAGGCCCGTCACCGTCGCGAACGACCGGGCGATGAGGGTCTTCGCCAGCCCGGGCATGTCCTCGAGCAGCACGTGCCCG
>JBFWQW010000099.1:0-10615 GCA_050249235.1 Acidimicrobiia bacterium
GGGCCTGGCCATCGGCCTGTCACCCGGCCCCCTCGGCATCCCCGCCCCCTGACGCCGGGGTCGGGTAGCCCATCACGAAGGCCGCCTCCGCACCGCAGGCGGCTTCGCCGGCCGCGACGGCGCGGCGCCGACCGCGCAGCGACAGGCGCCCCCCCGACCGATCGTCAGAAGCGGGCCCGGAGCCGGCGGAGGTTGCGGCGCCAGATCAGGTAAAGGACCGGGGTGGCGAGGGGTCCGCCCAGCCACCAGGGGACGTCGAGGCGCTCCTCCCACGTGAAGCGGGTCCGCCGGCGGAAGCGGCGCTCGAGCGTGAAGCGCCCGACCCCCGTCACCAGCCCCTCGTGGCGGACCCCCATGGCCAGGCGGGGCGCCCATTCGACCACCTCCATGCGGTCGGTCAGGCGGATGGGCCCGACTCTGGTGACGCAGTCGAAGGTGGTGCCCACGCCGTCACGGCGGGCCGAGCGGAAGGTGATCGACTCGGCGTCGGCCATCCACTCGACGTGCGACGCCAGATCGCCCACGTCGTCCCACACCCGCTCGGGCGGGGCGGGGATCGTCACCGAGACGCGGATGCGGGTCTTCATCGGCCGGCTCAGCCGGCGATTCGGTTGAGCTCCTGGGCGGCCTGCTCGGGCGGGATGATGTTCACCAGCACGCCCGTGCCCAGCTCGAAGCCGGCCCTGGTGGTGAGCTTCGGGAGGATGTGCACGTGCCAGTGGTACTCGCCGTCGTGCTGGTGCGGGGCGGTGTGGAAGACCACGTTGTAGGCGACGTCGCCGAGGAGGTCGCGCACCCGGCGCAGGATCGAGCCGATGGCCCGGCCCACGCCCACCACGTCGCCGGGCTTGGCGTCCTGGAAGTGGGCCTCGTGAGCCCGGGGGATCACCAGCAGCTCGAACGGGCTGCCGCTCCAGAAGGGGCAGACCACGACGGCCCCGTCGTCCTCGAGCACGGTGCGGTGGCCGCTCTCGACCTCGGCCTCCAGGGTGGTGCAGAGCAGGCAGCCGCCCTCGAAGCGGGCGAAGCCGGCTTCCTCCTCGGTGAGGTCGCGGGGCACGAAGGGCATGCCGAGGAGCTGACCGTGGGGGTGCTCGATCGACGCCCCGGCCTCCCGGCCGTGGTTGACGATGGCCTGGGTGTAGCGGATGCCGCTCAGGCTGGCGTGGTCCTCGAAGCGGTCGCGCAGGGCCGCCATCACGAGGCCGGCCTGCTTGTCGTCGAGGTCGGCCCACGACGCGCCGTGGTCGGGGGACAGGACGAGCACCTCGTGGATGCCGCTGGCCCTGGCCTGGGTCCACACCGGCCCGAGGTGCTCGACGTGGAGGGGGTCGTGGCCCGAGAACGCCGGGTAGCGGTTGGGAACGATGCGCACCAGCCACTGGCCGGCCGGGCCGTAGGTCTCGAGGGCGGGCAGGGTGGTCTCTTCGTTCCCGGGGCAGAACGGGCAGGTCCGGACCTCGGACTCGACCGGGAGGAGCCGGGGGTCGAAGGCCAGCGGCCGCAGGGCCCGGTCGGCGGAGACGGTGACCCAGCGCCCGGCCAGTGGGTTCAACCGCAGCTCGCTCATCGTCCGGACGCCACCATCAACCCGCGACGGTACCGCCGTCCCGCCGATAGACGGTGACACTGCGCGACGCCGCCTCGTCGAACGGCTCCTCCCGCCACCCTGCGTAGCGGCCAGCCAGCGCGAAGCCGGCGGCCGCGGCCCGTTCGTCCAGCTGGGCGGGGGTGGTCAGGGCCACCGACCACGGGTGGAGCCGCACCCCGCCGGGCGTGAGCGACACGAGCGAGCCCCGGACCAGGTCGCCCTCCCGCAGGAAGGCGGAGAGCAGCACCCGGTCGGCCTCGACGGCCCGGACCGACACCCCGCTCGGCGCCGGGTCGTCGGCGGGCACCACGGTCTCGAGCACCAGGTGCCCCCCGGGTCGGACGGCGGCGGCCAGCAGCCGGAGGCAGCGGGCCTGGGCGTCGCCCGACGTGAGGTTGAGGAAGGTGTTGTAGGCCGCGAAGGCCACCGCGAAGCCGCCGGGCACGGAGGGGAGGCGCTCGGCGAAGTCGGCCACGAGGACCGGCACCGCCGCCCCGCCAGGCTTGGCCCGGAGCCGGTCGACCATGGCCGGGGAGGCGTCGACGCCGTGGACCTCGGCACCCGCGGCCACCAGGGGCAGGGCCAGTCGGCCGGTGCCGATGCCGAGCTCGAGCACCGGGCCACCGGCGGCCAGCCGGGCCACGGCGGCGACCGTCCCCTCGACGTCGGACACGGTCGCGTACCTGTCGTCGTACACGTCGGCGTTGGCCTCTCCGTTGGCGGCCGGATCCTCGTGGGGCCGCCCTCCCGCCGTCCCTCGCTCGTTCCTCGTCGACCCGGCCGGGGTCGTCCCGGGCGAGTCGACGAAAAACGGGGGGTGGGGGTCGTCCGCGGGGCTCGGGGCCTCGTCCTGCACGGGCTCTAGCCTCGCGTCGATGGAGGCCTACCTCGACCACGCGGCCACGACGCCGCTGCGGCCGGTGGCGCGCGAGGCGATGCTGGCCTGGCTGGGCGGGCGCCACGGCAACCCCTCGGGCGTGCACCGGCCGGCGCGGTCGGCCCGCACGGCCGTCGAGGAGGCCCGCGACGAGGTGGCCGAGCTGCTCGGGTGCCGGCCGGGCGAGGTGGTCTTCACCAGCGGGGGCACCGAGGCCGACAACCTGGCCGTCCACGGCCGGGGCGGGGGCGGCACCGGTCCGCTGGCCTGCTCGGCGATCGAGCACCACGCCGTGCTCGAGCCGGTGCGGGCGGCCGGCGGCACGACGGTGCCGGTCGGTGCCGACGGGGTGGTCGACGTGGCGGCCGTGCCGGCCGATGCCCGGTTCGTCTCGGTGATGCTGGTGAACAACGAGATCGGCGTGGTCCAGCCCCTCGGGGCGGTGCGGGAGGCGGCACCCGACGCCGTGCTCCACACCGACGCCGTGCAGGCCGTCACCTGGCTCGACGTCGCCGCCGAGGCGGCGCCGGCCGACCTGGTGAGCGTGAGCGCCCACAAGTTCGGCGGCCCCCAGGGCACCGGGGCGCTCGTCGTCCGGGCCGCCACGGCTGTCCACCCCCAGCTCCTCGGCGGGGGCCAGGAGCGGGAGCGGCGGAGCGGCACGCCCAACGTGGCCGGCATCGTGGGCATGGCCGCCGCCCTGCGGGCCTGCCACGAGGAGCGGGCGGCCACGGTGCGGCGGCTGGCCGCCCTGCGCGACCGCCTGGTCGACGGGCTGCTGGCGACCGTTCCGGCGTCGGTCGAGACGGGGAGCCGGGCGACCAAGGTGGCCGGCATCGGCTCGGTGGCCTTCGACGGCGTCGACGCCGAGGCCCTGCTCGTGCTGCTCGACCGCGCCGGCGTGAGCGCGTCGGCCGGTGCCTCCTGCGCCAGCGGGGCGCTCGAGGCCTCGCACGTGCTGGCCGCTCTCGGGGTCCCGCCCGCCTGCGGCCGGGGCGCCCTCCGCCTGAGCCTCGGGTGGGACACGCAGGTCGCCGAGGTCGACCACGCCCTCGAGGTGGTGCCGGCCGCGGTGGCCCGGCTCCGGCGGTACGAGCCGTGAAGGTGCTGGTGGCCATGAGCGGCGGCGTCGACTCGTCGGTGGCGGCGGCCGTGCTGGTGGCGGCGGGCCACGACGTCACGGGCGCCACCATGCGGCTCTGGGGCGGTCCCTCCGACACCGGCTGCTGCGCCGTGTCCGACGTCGACGACGCCCGCCGGGTGGCCCAGCAGCTCGGCATCGACCACTTCGTCTTCAACTTCTCCGACGCCTTCACGGCCGGGGTCGTCGACCCCTACGTGGCCGCCCACCGCGACGGCCGGACGCCGAACCCCTGCGTGGCCTGCAACCGGACGGTCAAGTTCGACCGCCTGCACCGCCGGGCCGCCGCCCTCGGCTTCGACGCCGTCGCCACCGGCCACCACGCCCGGATCGGCCGGGCCGGCGACGGGCGCTGGCAGCTCCTGCGGGGCGCGGACCGGGCCAAGGACCAGAGCTACGTGCTCCACATGCTCGGCCAGGACGTCCTGGCCCGCACCCTCCTGCCGGTCGGCGAGCTCACCAAGGCCGAGGTACGCGACCGGGCCGCCGGGCTCGGGCTGCGCACCGCGGCCAAGCCCGACAGCCAGGACGTCTGCTTCATCACCCGGGGCGGGCGGACCTCGTTCCTGGCCGGGCGGCTGGCGCTCTCGCCCGGCCGCCTCGTCGACCGGGCCGGGGCGGCGGTGGGGTCGGTCGACGCCGTGCAGACGGTGACGGTCGGCCAGCGGCGGGGCCTCGGGCTGGGCGGCGGCGGGCAGCCCCGCTACGCCCTGGCCGTCGACCCGGTGGCCGGCACCGTCACCGTCGGCGAGGCGGCCGACCTGCTGGTCGACGAGCTCCGGCTGGTCGAGCTCGAGTGGGTCGACGGCGCCGCCGCCGGCGAGGTGGCGGTGCAGTGCAGCGCCCACGGTGCTCCCCGCCCGGCCCTCGTCGAGGCGGCGGGGGCCGACGGCCTCCTGGTCCGGCTGCGCGAGCCGGCCCGCCGGGTCGCGCCCGGCCAGTCGGTCGTGCTGTACGACGGCGACCGGGTGCTCGGCGGCGGGATCGCCGCGCCCGGCTGAGCGACCCTCAGGTCGGGATCCGCCGCCCGGCGGCGTCGGCGACGAGCGCGCCCGGACGGGTGGGGGTGACGAGCAGGGCCTCGAGCTCCCGGGCCACCGGCTTCTCGTCCCGGCGGACGACCTGCGACACCTCGTTCGGCGTGCGCAGCCGGAGCTCGAGGGCGAGGCCGAACGTGCCGGCGGTCAGGTCGGCGGCGTCCGAGTCGGCCGGCGCGGGGCGGAGGTGGGCGATGTCCTCCCGGCGGAAGAGCATGGGATCGAGGAGGGCGGTGTGGTCCTTCACCACGAGTCCAGCCGGCACGAGGACGATCCAGCGCTGGGCCAGGCCGAGCAGGGCCCGGGCCGCCACCGCCGCGGCGGGGACGCCGACCGCCACGGCCAGCCCGCCGGCGACCCAGGCCCGGGCGGCCAGCAGCAGCGGCCCGGCGAGGAGGCCGGCGATCACGGTCGCCCCGGCCAGGAGCACCGGGCCGAGGAGGAGGGCGGCGGGGGCCCGCAGGAGGTAGCGGCGCTCGTGGCCGTAGGACGCCCCGTTCACGAGCCACTCGCCGGTCGCCGGGAGGAAGGCCAGCACCGCCGGCACCGCGCTCAGCGCCACCAGCACGGCGTCGCCGGCGCGGCCGGCGTCGAGCACCGACCAGGCCGCGGCCCCGGCAGCGGCCACGGATCCGACCCGGACCGCGACGAGGCCGACGGGCCGGGGCACGAGCAGGGCCAGGAGCCCGCCGGCCCAGGTGGTCCAGGCCAGCGTGGCGGCCACGACGGCCACCGGGGTCGACCGGCTGTCGAGGGCGTCGCCGAGGGCCGTGCCGGCCGTCGCCGCCAGCGAGAGCCACCCGAGGCGGACCAGCCAGGGGAGGAGGTTGCGGTTCACGGGGCAGCAGGCTTGCGGGCGCGGCCGCCCGTCGCCAAGCGTGGGGTGGTGCTCGTTGCCGGGATGGTGACCACGATCGGGAGCCTGCCCCACGTCGAGGTCGACGGCGCGGTCCGCTTCGCGCTCGATGCCGCCCACGACCTCCCGGCCGCCCCCCAGCTGCCCCGCCGGTCGCGGCTCGAGGGGATGCTGGCCCAGGTTGCGGTCGGGATCCCCGGTGTCCGGGTCACGGCCGCCGGCGGGCTGGCCGTCGAGGGGTCGCTGCGCGCGCCGGGTCGGGTTCCCGACCGGGGGGGCGGCGCCGGGGCGCTCGACCCGGAGGCCCACGGCGGGGCGCTGGCGTTCCTGCGAGCGGCGGGCCTGCGAGCGGCGGGCCTGCGAGCGGCGGCGCTGCGAGCGGCGGCCGGCCAGGGAGAGGCGGCGAGCGGGGGTCTGGGCGGCCCCGTGAAGCTGCAGCTGACGGGACCGGTCACGCTGGCGCTGGCCCTGGTCGACGCCGGGGCCGACCCGTCCGTGGCCGCGCTGGTGGCTCGGGAAGCCGTGCGGCGGGTGGGCGCCGGGCTCGTGGCCGCGGCCCGGGCCGCGCTCCCCGGGTGCGGGCTCACGGTGTGGCTCGACGAGCCCGGCCTGGTGCGGCACCGGCCCGGGCCCTTCGACGGCCCGG
This sequence comes from Acidimicrobiia bacterium, assembly GCA_050249235.1. GTDB lineage: Bacteria > Actinomycetota > Acidimicrobiia > Acidimicrobiales > CADCSY01 > JAEKLB01. Next base: position 6,149 of record JBFWQW010000099.1, read on the forward strand.
GCCTGTCCGGGTTGCTCGCCGGCGGGCTCGAGGCCCTCGGCCCCGGCGTGGTCACCGGGGTCCACTGCTGCGGCGCCACCGACTGGGGGCCGGTCGTGGCCGCCGGGCCCGACGTCCTGTCGCTGCCGGTCGACGCCGTCGGCGCCGTCGGCGACGCCCCCGATGCCGGGGGCGCCCTGGCCCGGCACCTGGCCGGCGGGGGTTGGGTGGCCTGGGGCGCGGTGCCCACCGACCGCCCCGTCTCGGCCCCCGACGAAGGAGCCCTCTGGGACCGCCTGGTGACGACCTGGGCCCTGCTGGCGACGGCCGGCTGCGACCCGGACCGGTTGCGGCGCCAGGCGCTCGTCACGCCGGTCTGCGGTCTGGCCGGACTCGACCTCGCCGCCGCCGGCACCGTCGTCGAGCTGACCGTGGCCCTCGGCCGCCGCGTCGCCGCCCTCACCCCCCTCCGTGCTCCGGCGACCGAGACGGAGCTGCCCCGGCTCGGTCGTCAGCGAGCGAGGAGGCTCTAGGTTCGGGCCGTGGCCGAGCCGATCGTCGACCCCGCCGACGAGGTGGCGGCGCTGCGCGCCGAGATCGCCGAGCACGACCGCAGGTACCACGAGCTCGACGCCCCCACCATCAGCGACGCCGCGTACGACGACCTGGTCCGCCGGCTCCGGGCCCTGGAGGCCGACCACCCCGACCTGGTGGCCGACGACTCACCCAGCCAGCGGGTCGGTGCGGCCCCGTCGAACCTCTTCGGCCCGGTCACCCACCTGGTGCCGATGATGAGCCTCGACAACGTCGTCAGCCTCGAGGAGCTGGTGGCCTGGGGCGAGCGCCTCGGCCGGCGGGCGGCGGAGGTGTCGTCGTTCGTCTGCGAGCTGAAGATCGACGGCCTCGCTATGTCGATCCGCTACGAGGACGGCCGCTACGTCCAGGCTGCCACCCGGGGCAACGGCCGGGTGGGCGAGGACGTCACCGAGAACGTCCGGACCATCGCGGCCGTGCCCGACCGGCTGACCGGCGACGCCCCCCGCGTGGTCGAGATCCGGGGCGAGGTGTACATGCCGATCGCCTCGTTCGAGGCCCTCAACGCCCGCCAGGCCGCGGCCGGCGAGGGGCGCCGGTTCGTGAACCCCCGGAACTCGGCGGCCGGGTCGCTGCGCCAGAAGGACCCTCGGGTCACCGCCGGCCGCGACCTCTCGATCTTCGCCTACCAGCTCGGCGCGCTCGAGGGCGGGCCGAGCTTCCGCACCCACGCCGAGACGATCGACGCCATCCGGGCGTGGGGCCTCCCGGTGAACCCCGAGATCCGGGTGCTCGGCACGCTCGAGGACGTCCACGCCTACTGCCAGCACTGGCTCGAGCACCGCCACGACCTGGGCTACGAGATCGACGGGGTGGTCGTGAAGGTCGACGACCTCGCGCTGCGGGGCGAGCTGGGCGCCACCGCCCGGGCGCCCCGGTGGGCCATCGCCTACAAGTTCCCGCCCGAGGAGCAGACGACGACGCTCGTCGACATCATGGTGTCGATCGGCCGGACCGGTCGGGCCACGCCCTTCGCCGTGCTCGAGCCGGTGTTCGTCGGTGGCTCGACCGTGCAGCTCGCCACCCTCCACAACGAGGACCAGGTCCGGGCCAAGGACGTGCGCCCCGGCGACCTCGTGGTCGTGCGCAAGGCCGGCGACGTGATCCCCGAGGTGGTCGGGCCGGTGCTGTCGGCCCGGCCCCCCGGCCTGCCCGAGTGGCGCTTCCCAACCACCTGCCCGGCCTGCGGGCGACCGCTGCACCGAGAGGAGGGCGAGAGCGACACCCACTGCGTGAACGTCGACTGCCCGCGGCAGCGGGCGGCCCGCATCGAGCACTTCTGCTCCCGGGGGGCGATGGACATCGAGGGCTTCGGCGAGCAGCGGGCCCAACTCGTCACCGAGCTCGGCCTGGTGGCGGACGTCGGCGACCTCTACGCCCTCACCGAGGCCTCGTTCCGCGGCGTCGAGGGCTTCGGCGACGTCTCGATCGCCAACCTGCTGGCCGCCATCGACGCGTCCCGGAACCGGCCCCTCGCCAACCTGCTCGTGGGGCTGAACATCCGCCGGGTGGGCACCTCGGCCGCCCAGGTGCTGGCCCGTGCCTTCGGCCACCTCGACCGGTTGATGGCGGCCGACGCCGAGGCCCTGGCGGCCGCCGAGGGGATCGGCCCGCTCATCGCGGCGGGGGTCCGCACCTTCTTCGCCGAGCCGGAGAACCGTGCCGTCGTCGAGAAGCTGCGGGCCGCGGGCGTGAACTTCGAGGGCCCCACCGGGCCGCCGGCCGAGCCGCAGGTGCTGGCCGGGATGTCGGTGGTCGTGACGGGGACGCTCGACGGCTTCAGCCGCGAGGGGGCCGAGGAGGCCATCACCGCCCGGGGCGGCAAGTCCCCCGGCTCGGTGTCGAAGAAGACCACCGCCGTCGTCGTCGGCGCCGAGCCCGGCCAGGCCAAGCTCACCAAGGCCGAGGCCCTCGGCGTCCCGATCCTCGACGAGGCCGCCTTCCGGCACCTCCTCGCCACCGGCCAGCTCCCTAGCTGACGCGGAACGTCCAGGTGAAGGGGCGGCCGGTCTCGCGGCTCTCGAAGACCTGCCAGATGACGGCGCTGGCCACCACCCGGCCGGGGGGGAGCTGCTCGATGATCTTGCCCTCGCCGGGCTGGTAGGAGAACTGGTTCAGCTCGGGGCGGCGCACGAGCTCGTCCTCGGGGATCTCGAGGCCGTTGAGCAGCAGGACACCGGTCCAGCCCGGGGCCAGGTCGACGATGATCGGCTGCTGGCGGGGCACGCCGGGGCTGCCGGCGGGCGGGTCGAGCACCTCGATGGCGGCGTCGAGGCGCGACGGGTCGGGCGGGTCGGCCTTGAGGCCGGCGCCCCACCACAGCAGCCCGGCCGCCACCGCGAGCAGGGCTCCGATGACGACCTTGCGGACGACGTCGCCGACCCCGCCGGGGGTCTTCGGTCCCGCCGCCGGGGCCGCACCGGCGGCCGGCGGGGTCGGGGAGGGCGTGGTCACCTCGTGATCTTGCCCCGCCCTGGTCCCGGACCGGTAGGCGGGCCCATGAGCGAGCGGCGGATGGCCGCCCGTTAGCCTCCGTCCAGATGGTGGACGGCATCGGACGCGTCCTCGGCGACCGCTACCGACTGACGGCGCTGATCGGCACCGGCGCCTCGGCGTCGGTGTACCTGGCCGACGACCGCAAGCTCGGTCGCCAGGTGGCGGTGAAGCTCCTGCATCCCTCCCTCGCCGACGACGCCGCCTTCCTGCACCGCTTCCGGGAGGAGGCCCGCTCGGCGGCCAAGCTCAACCATCCCGGCCTGATGGCCGTCTACGACACCGGCGAGGACGCCGGCGGGCCCTACTTGGTGCTCGAGCTCCTCGGGGGTGGCAGCCTGCGGGCCCTCCTCGACTCGGGTGAGCGCCTGACCGTGTCGCAAGCACTGGCGGTCGGCATCGAAGCGGCCCACGCGCTCGAGCGGGCCCACGCCGAGGGCATCGTCCACCGGGACATCAAGCCGGCCAACCTCCTGTTCGGCACCGACGGGCGGCTGCGCATCGCCGACTTCGGCCTGGCCCGGGCCCTCTCCGAGTCCGGGTTCACCGACCACGGCGACCGCCTCGTCGGGACGGCCCGCTACGCCGCACCCGAGCAGGCGCGGGGGGTCAGGGTCGACGGCAAGGCCGACGTCTACGCCCTCGGGCTGGTGCTCAGCGAGGCGATCACCGGGGTGGTGCCGCTGGTGCGCGACGGCCCGGTCGAGACCCTCATGGCCCGGATCGAGACGCCGGTGCCGGTCCCGGCCGCGGTCGGGCCCCTGGCCGGGGTGCTCGAGCGGATGGGACGACCCGACCCGGCCGAGCGACCGTCGGCGGCGGAGGTGGCGGCCGAGCTGCTGGCCCTGGTCCCGTCGGTGCCGAGGCCGGTCCCGCTGCCGCTCGCCGGCGTCGACCTCGAGTCCCCGACCGGCGACGACGAGCTCACGATGCTGCCGGACGACCGCACCGGCTTCCTCCCCCCCGTGGCACCCGACCCGCCGAAGGCCCGCCGGGTGCAGCGGCGCTGGGTGCTGGCCGGCCTGGCCGCGCTGGTGGCCGTCACGGGCGGAGGCGCGGCGGTGTGGGCCATGTCCCGCCCACCGACGTTCGAGGTGCCGAACGTCGCGGGCATGCCCCTCGCCGACGCCGAGGCAGCCCTCCAGGCCGCCATGGACGACGCCGGCGACGTGACGTGGCGGGTCGGGACGGCGGAGACCTACCACCGCAACGTGGCCGAAGGGGCGGTCATCAGCCAGAGCCCGGCCGCCGGCACGGACCTGCGCGACGGCGCCCGCATCACGTTGACGGTCTCGCAGGGCCCGCCGCCGGTCCTCATCCCCGACCTCACCGGCCGCACGCCGGCCGAGGCCCAGGCCCTGCTCGAAGGCGTCAACCTCAGGCTCGGCGACCAGACGCTGG
>JBFWQW010000100.1:0-10499 GCA_050249235.1 Acidimicrobiia bacterium
CGCTCGACCTCTACCAGCGGGCCATGGCCTCCTGCCGCCGGATCTTCGGGCTGCTCGAGGTGGAGCCGGCCATCCGCCCGGGAACCGTCGACCTGCCCGAGCCGGTGCGGGGCGAGGTGCGCTTCGAAGCCGTCCGGTTCGCCTACGCCTCGGGCGGCGAGGTGATCCGCGGCATCGACCTGGCCGTGCCGGCGGGGGAGACGCACGCCATCGTCGGTGCCACCGGTGCCGGCAAGAGCACGATCGTGAAGCTGCTCCTCCGCCTCTACGAGCCGACCGGGGGCCGGATCACGATCGACGGCCTGCCCGTCGCGTCGCTCACGTTCCGCTCGCTGCGAGGTGCGATCGGCTTCGTGAGCCAGGACGTCTTCCTGTTCCAGGGCACGGTGCGGGAGAATTTGGCGTTCGGCCGCCCGGGGGCGTCCGACGACGAGGTGCAGCAAGCCGCCGAGCTGGCCGAGGCCCAGGGTTTCGTGGCCGACCTGCCCGACGGCTACGACACGGTGGTCGGCGAGCGGGGCCAGAAGCTGTCGGGCGGGCAGCGCCAGCGCCTGACGATCGCTCGGGCCATCCTGCGCGACCCGGCCATCCTGCTCCTCGACGAGGCCACCTCGGCCGTCGACAACGAAAACCGAAGCGGCGATCCAGCGGTCGTTGGCCCGGGTGGCCGAGGACCGCACGACGATCGTGATCGCCCACCGCCTCTCGACCGTGCGCCACGCCCACCGGATCCATGTCCTCGACGCCGGCCGCATCGTCGAGGCCGGCACCCACGACGAGCTCGTCGAGCGGGCCGGCCTCTACGCCGCGCTGTGGCGGGTCCAGACCGGCGAGGCCGACCTGGCGGCCGGCGTCGCCGAGTAGCTCGCCTTCCGGTGTCGATCGCTTGCTGGTGGAACGGCCACGCCTGCTGTCGGTGGGCCGCCAGAAGACGGGGGGCGGGCGGTGTCGGGGGGTCGGCCTAGGGTCGGGAACATGACGGTGCCCGGGCCCCCCGCCCTCGGTCGCGGGGTGGTGGTGCGGGTCGGCGACCCGGTGCCGCCACCCTGGGCCGGGGCCCCGGTGGTGGTGGTCGACGAGGCGGTGCTGGCCGAGCCGGGCCGGGTCGTGGCCGCCCTGCACGAGGCGTGGGGCGCCCGGGCGCCGGTGGTCGTGGCCCTCGCCGTCGACGCCGACCGCTTCCGGGCGCCGGTGTCGGTGGCCGACGAGCCCTGGCGGCTGGGGGCCGGCTTCGAGCTCGGGCTCGACCGGCTCCACTTCCTCGTCTGGGCCAACAACTACGACGCCCGGGCCGGCATCGAGCCGGTGTGGTGGTGGGGGCGCAAGGCAGAGCGGGTCGGCGCCGACCGGTGTGCCGACGGCTCGGGCGACGTCGTGCTGCCGGACGGCCGGCCGGCGTGGGTCGACGGCGGCCCCCGGGGCCCGCTCGAGTTGGCGGGCCGCGCCGCGGTCGTGCACCGCGAGTCGGTCGAGGCCGACGACCTCCGGGTGGACGAGGCGCCGTCGCCCGTGTCGGCCGAGCTGGCGCCCGACCAGCTGGCGGCCGTGGCCCACGGGGCCGGCCCGGCACGGATCATCGCGCCGGCCGGCTCGGGCAAGACCCGGGTGCTCAGCGAGCGGCTGCGGCACCTCGTCGTCGATCTCGGCTTCCCGCGCGAGAGCGTGCTGGCGGTGGCCTACAACAAGCGGGCCCAGGTCGAGCTGGAGGAGCGCTGCGCCGACTTCCGGCCCCGGGTGAGCACCCTCAACGCCCTCGGCCACCGGCTGCTCGGCGGGCTTCGCGTCCTCGACGAGCGCGACGTCCGCCGGCTCGTCGACGACCTCGTGCCCAAGCGCCAGCGCCGGGCCAACACCGATCCCACCGCGCCCTACCTCGAGGGGCTGAGCGCCATCCGCCTCGGCCTGCGCGACCCGGAGGAGGTCGAGGCCGAGCGCGACGACGTGCCCGGCCTGGCCGCCGCCTTCGGTCCGTACCGGGCCGCGCTGGCCCGGGCCGGCGCGGTCGACTTCGACGAGCAGGTCTACGGCGCCGTCGAGCGCCTGCTCCGCGACGGCGACGAGCGCCGCCGGGTGCAGGCCGGCCACCGGCACCTGCTGGTCGACGAGCTCCAGGACCTCACGCCGGCCCACGTGCTGCTCCTCCGGCTCCTCGCCGCCCCCGGCCTCGACGTCTTCGGGGTCGGCGACGACGACCAGGTCATCTACGGCCACGCCGGGGCCGATCCGGGGTTCCTGATCGACTTCGCATCGCTGTTCCCGGGGGCGGCGTCGCACCCGCTCGAGGTGAACTACCGCTGCCCCGAGCGGGTGGTGGCCGCGGCCCGCACGCTGCTCTCCTACAACCACCGGCGGGTGGCCAAGGAGATCCGCGCCGCGGCCGGGGCCGACCCGGCGCCCGACGCGCTCGTGGTGCGGGCCCATCCCACCGATGCCGGAGCGCGCGAGCTGGTGGCGGTGGTGCAGGGCTGGCTCGTCGACGGGGTGGCGCCGGCCCAGGTGGCCGTCCTCACGAGGGTGAACTCGCTCCTCCTCGGCCCGCAGGTGGCCCTCACCGAGGCGGGCGTGCCGGTGAGCTCGACCCTGTCGCCCGACGTGCTCGAGCGCACCGGCATCCGGGCCGCCCTCGCCTATCTGCGCCTCGGGGCGTCGCCCGAGCGACTGGCGGGGGACGACCTGCAGGAGGTGCTCCGGCGCCCGAGCCGAGGCTTCCCCAACTGGATCGGCAAGTGGCTGGGGCGGCCGATGTCGATCCGCGAGCTCCGGGCCGTCGCCGACCGCCTCGACGACGCCAAGGTTGGGGCGAAGGTGGTCGGCCTCGCCGACGACCTCGACGCCGTCGCCGCCGCCGTCCGGACGAGGACCACGCGCGAGGTGCTGGCCGTGATCGGCGACGACGTCGGCCTCGGCGGGGCCATGTCGCTGCTCGACGGCTCGAAGGGCGGCCAGACGGGATCGCAGCTCGACGACCTCGACGCCCTCGCCCAGGTGGCCGACCTCCACCCCGACCCGGCCACCTTCGAGGGCTGGCTCCGGGGCGTGCTGGCGACCCGGTCGTCCCGACCCGACGGGGTGACCCTGTCCACCGTCCACCGGGTGAAGGGCATGGAGTGGGACCGCGTCGTCGTCGCCGGGGTCACGGCCGGCGTGCTGCCCCACCGGCTGGCCGAGGACGAGGAGGAGGAGCGCCGGGTCCTGCACGTGGCCATCACCCGGGGCCGGCACCGCGTCACCGTGCTCGCCGACGCGGCCCGCCCGTCGAGCTTCCTCGGCGAGCTCGACGGCACCGCTCCCCACGTCGCACCCCGGCCGGTCGGGCCCCGGCCGGCGGCGGCGACACCAAGGGCCCCCTCGAAGGCGCCGTCGAAGTCGTCGGTGGTGGAGGCCCGGGTCGGCCTGGCCTTCGAGGCCAACGGCGGCTTCGCCGGCGAGGTGGTCGAGCTTGCCGACGACGGGGTGCTCATGCGGCTCTCGTCCGGCGGCACCCTGCGGGTCCGCTACGGCGAGGCGGTGACCATCCGCGGCCGGGTGGCGACCCTCGTGGCCGCGCCCGACCTGCCGCCCGAGGTGGCCGTGGCCGACGAGGCGCTGCGGGCCTGGCGGCTCGAGCGGTGCCGGGCCGACAAGGTGTCCGCCTTCATCGTCTGCTCCAACGCCGTGCTCCGGGCCATCGCCACCCGCCGGCCCCGCACCCTCGCCGAGCTGGCCACGGTCGAGGGGATCGGCCCCACCAAGCTCGACCTCTACGGCGACGAGATCATCGCCGTCCTGGACGGGCTCGACGGGTGAGCGTCACGATCGCCTCGGGCGCCCGCTCGGCGGAGGTTCCCGTCCCTCGGTGACGTGCCCGCCCGGTCGACCTGGGTGCGCACTTCCCGATCGTCCATCTGTCCCCGGTGATGGCCCGGGAGCCCGGTCGTAGAGTCCCGCGGCGGCGTCGAGGGGCGGCGGCGTGGGGGAGGGAACCATGGCTGATCCGTTCCGCGTCGGGTACCTGTCGGACGGCCCGATCGTGCCGTCCGGACCCGCGCTCGACCCGATGAACCTGCGCTTCGAGGAGGCGGTGGCGAACGGCGAGCTCGACCGGCCGGTCGAGGTGGTCCCGCGGGCGGGGAGCGGGTTGCCGAACGGCACCGCCAAGGGGGTGTGCGACGCCTGGCTGGAGCTCGCCGACGCCGGCGCGCTGGTGATCATCGGGCCGGCCATCACCGACAACGCCCTCGCCGTGCGCCGCCTCGCCGAGGAGCGCCGGGTCCCGACCATCAACTTCTCCGGCTGCGAGCGCACCCGGGGCGAGTTCAACTTCCACTGGCAGCTCGGGTCGCTCCCCGACGAGGGGGTGCTCCTGGCCCGGGCGGCGCGCCAGGCCGGGTTCACCCACGTCGCCGTCATCCGCGACCGGTCGCCGATCGGCGAGGAGTACTGGTCGTACTTCAGCGAGGCGGCCGAGGACGCCGGCCTGGCGATCGCGTCGGACCAGAAGGTGTCGCCGGTGCAGACGGATCTCACGGCCGAGGTGGCCGCGGCCCGCTCCCACGAGCCCGACGGGCTGGTGTACCTCGGGTTCGGCCAGGTGCTGATCCCGCTCTGGCAGGCCTTGGACGCGGCCGGGTGGAAGCCTCCCGCGTTCACCAACACCGCCGGCCTGCACTGGTACGGGGCACCGCCCGAGGCCAAGGCCCTCTCGGCCGGGTGGGTCTACGTCGACATGTACGACGAGGCCAACTCGGTCACGGCGGGTGTGCTCGACCGCTTCGAGGCCCGCTACGGCCACCGCCCCGTCGGGCCCCTGGTCTCGTGCCAGTACGACCTGGCCACCCTCGCCGTCCAGGGGCTGCGCAAGGCGACGGTGCACACGCCTGAGGGGGTGAAGGAGGGGCTCGAGCGCGTGCACCAGCTGCCGGCCGCCACCGGCGGTCCGGGCACGGTGCAGGGCTTCGGCCCCTGGGAGCGCACCGCGCTCAAGGGTGCGGACTTCCTGGTCCTGCGGGTGATGGGCGCCGAGGCGACCACCCGCTACGCCGGCTGAGCGGCCGGCCGGGCCCGCCGCCGCGTCAACGCCGTTCGGCCAACTGACGATCCGGCCCGCCTCAGGGGCACCTGCCAGCATGGGCGGCCGGTCGCCGGCCGGACGGCGGCGGAGAGGGAGCAGACGATGACGGATCTCGTGACGTCGTTCGCGGCGCGTGGCCTCGAGTACTCGGTCACCGACGAGGGCGTGGCCTGGCTGCGCCTGAACCGGCCCGAGAAGCGCAACGCCATCGACCGGCCGCTGCGCACCGCCATCATCGAGGCGGTCGAGGAGGTCACCGAGGACCCGGCGGTGCGGGTGGCCGTCATCACCGGCAACGGCCGGGCCTTCTCGTCTGGCGCCGACCTCACCCAGGAAGGCGGGCCGATCGAGGTGCCGCCGGAGCGACTCCGTCCCAACGGCGGTCGTGAGGACGGGATCCTCTACGGCTGGTACCGGATGGTCGACCGGATGTGGAAGAGCACGAAGCCCTTCATCGCCGCCGTGAACGGCATCGCCGCCGGCGGCGGGTGCCAGCTCGCCCTCGGCTGCGACATCGTGCTCGCCAGCGAGGAGGCGGCCTTCTGGGAGATCTTCGTGCGCCGGGGCCTGCCCCTCGAAGGTGGCGGCGCGTGGCTGCTGACCCGGTCGATCAGCCTGGTGCGGGCCAAGGAGATGGCGCTGTACGGCGAGCCCATCCCGGCCGAGAAAGCCGAGCGGTGGGGCCTCGTCAACCTGGTCGTGCCGGCCGACCAGCTCGAGGCCACCGCCCAGGAGTGGGCCAGCCGGCTGGCCACGCTGGCGCCCCCGAACAGCGGCCCGGCCGCCTTCGCCCCCGGCGGGGCCATGGCCCAGCGCGACCTCAGCATCCCGATCGGCAACATCAAGACCCAGCTCAACGGGGCCTGGGAGAAGTCGATGTACCAGACCTTCATGGACGAGATCGGCTTCCTCGGCGGCGCCCGCGCCCCCGTCGCCCCGCCCGAGTAGCCGTTCTTCGTGGATCTGAGGGGAGTCGTCCCCCCCCGTCGACGGAGATCGGGTTCAGGTGCCGCGCTGGGCTCGGGAGCGGGCCAGGACGGCGGCGCGGTGGGAGGCCAGGTCGGCGGCGGCGGCGCTGCCGGCGGCCCGGGCGGCGTGCTCGGCGTGGACCCGGCGGGCCTCGGCCAGCGGGAGGCCACCCGACTCGTGCCAGTCGCCCCGCAGGGCCCGCACCATGGCCGGGTCCTGCTCGGCGACGGCCCGGGCCAGCTCGAGCGTGAACGGCAGCAGCTCGTCGTGGGGCACCACGTGGTTGACGAGCCCGATCCGCAGGGCGGTGGCGGCGTCGACGAAGTTCCCGGTGAGCGAGAGCTCCCGGGCCCTGGCCATGCCCACCCGGCGGGGCAGGTCGACGGCGACGGGACCGGGGTAGACGCCGACGCGGAGGTGTGTGTCGGCGAAGGCGGCCCGCTCGGAGGCGACCATGAAGTCGCAGGCCAGGGCCACCTCGAAGCCGCCGGTGACGGCGGGGCCGTTGACGGCGGCGATCACGGGCACGGCCGAGTCGGCGACGCTGGCGACGAACGGGTCCAGCTGGCCGAGGTCGCCGACGCCGAGGTCGCGGAGGTCCAGCCCGGCGCAGAACGCGGGGTCGGCCCCGGTGAGCACGATCACGGCCGCGTCCTGGGCGGCCGCCATGGCGGCGCAGATGGCCGACGCCACACGGCGTTGCGGGCGGCCGGGCGGTCGAGCGTCACCAGCGCCACCCCGCCGTCACGCTCGATCCGGACCAGCTCGTCGTCCACCCTCGCCCTCCCGCACGGACACTACGACGAGGGCCGGCGGGCACGACGACGACCGGCCCGGCCGCGGCCGGCCCGTACAGTCCCGCCCATGGAGCTCACAGGAGTCGGCGCCCTCGTCTCGGGAGGCGCATCAGGTCTGGGTGAGGCGACGGCACGGGAGCTGGCCGCGGCCGGGGCGGTGGTCACGATCACCGACCGCGACGCCGAGCGGGGCGAGGCCATCGCCGCCGACGCCGGGGTCCACTTCGTGGCGTCCGACGTCACCGACGAGGCCCAGGTGGCCGCGGCCGTGGCCGCCGCCGCCGGGCGGGCCCCGCTGCGGGTCGTCGTGAGCTGCGCCGGCATCGCCCCGGCCCAGCGCACCTTGAACCGTGACGGCACGCCCCACCGGCTGGCCGACTACAGGTCGGTGATCGAGGTCAACCAGGTGGGCACTTTCAACCTGCTCCGCCTCGGTGCCGCCGCCATCGCGGCCACCGAGCCCCTCGAGGACGGCGAGCGGGGCGTGATCGTGAACACCGCATCCGTCGCCGCCTACGAGGGCCAGGTGGGCCAGATCGCCTACGCCGCGTCGAAGGGCGCGGTGGTGGCTATGACGATCACCGCGGCGCGCGACTTGGCCGCGGTCGGCATCCGGGTGAACGCCATCGCGCCCGGCCTCATGCAGACGCCGATGCTGGCCGGCCTCCAGGTGGAGGAGGAGCAGCTCGCCGCCAGCGTGGTCTTCCCGAAGCGCCTCGGCCGCCCGACCGAGTTCGCCAGGCTGGTCCGCACCTTCGTCGAGCTCGGCTACCTCAACGGCGAGACCGTCCGCCTCGACGGCGCCCTCCGCATGCCGCCCCGCTGAGCGCCGCCGCCGGTCGGCGCCGGGGGCGCGTGAGCGCGTCGTCGGTCGGCGCCGCGGGCGGGGGCGCGGTCTCGCCGCTCAGGGGTTCAGCGTCCAGCCCCCGTCGGGGTGGCGCAGCCAGCCGCTCGACGCCCAGGTGCCGCCGTCGACCGGCACCGTGACGCCGGTGACGTACTCGGACAGCTTCGAGCACAGCCAGACGGCCGTGCTGGCGCACTCCTCGACGAGCCCCTCCCGCCCGAGGGGCACCAGCCTGGCCCAGTCGTCGCTCGTGTCGGGCCAGACCGACGGGTCGACCGGGCCGGTGCGGTTGCCCTTGGTGCCGGGGCTGATGGTGTGGTCGGGGGCCAGCCCGTTCACCCGGATGCCGTGCTCGGCGAGCTCGAGCGCCATCGTCTTCGTGAAGCTGATCATGCCGGCCTTGCAGGCTGCGTAGACGGCGAACATGGGGGCCGCCCGGCTGCCCTCGATGCTCGTCACGTTGACGATCGAGCCGCCCCGCCCGCCGTCGATCATGAGCCGGGCCGCCTCCTGGGTCGCGACGAACATGCTCGTGAGGTTGATGTCGACGTGGCGGCGGATGCTGGCCTCGGGCTGGGTCAGGAAGGCGCCGGCCCGCACCCCGCCGGCGTTGTTCACGAGGATGTCGACCCGACCGAGCTCCTCCTGCGCCCGGGCGATCGACGCCCGGAGCTGGTCGGCGTCGATCACGTTGCAGGGGATGCCCACCGCCCGCCGGCCCATGGCCTCGATGGCGGCCCGCGTCGCCTCGCACCGGGCCGGCTCGATGTCGAGGACGGCCACGTCGGCACCGAACTTGGCCAGCCCGAGGGCGATGCCCTGGCCGATCCCACCCCCGCCACCGGTCACGATCGCCACCTGATCGGTGACGAGGATGTCGCTCGGGTCGATGGAGAGGTGGTCGACGTCCCGGGCCCGGCGCATCAGCTCGTCGTTGTCCATCCCGGCTCCCCTCGCCCGACGCGTTCGCGTCCCGTCGGACCGACGGTCTAGCCGACCGGGTCCCGAACTCTGTCGACCCGAGCGGAACAACCCGCCCGAGTCGACAAGGAACGGAATCAGCCGGGCCGGTCGTCGCGGGCCGGCTCGACGATGAGGCGAGGCCCGCGGTCCCAGGTGAGGTAGCTCCAGGCCCAGCTCACCAGCACGCTCAACCGGTTGCGGAAGCCCACCAGGTAGAGGAGGTGGAGGAACAGCCAGCCGACCCAGCCGACGAAGCCGGTGAGCCGGATGCCGAAGGGGAGGTCGGCCACGGCGGCGTTGCGGCCGATCGTGGCCATCGCCCCCCGGTCCCGGTAGCGGAAGGGCCGGACGGGCGGCTCGCCGTCCGGTCGGGCCAGGAGCCGGCCCACGTACCGGCCGGACTGCTTGGCCACCTGGGCCACCTGTGGGAGGGGTCGCCCGTCAGGGCCGAGGGCGGCGGCCAGGTCGCCGACGACGAACGAGTCGGGGTGGGCGGGGATGCGCAGCTCGGGGGTCACCACGATCCGCCCGCCCGGCCCCTGGGCGACGCCGAGCCGCGCCGCCAGGGGGTTGGCGGTGACGCCGGCGGCCCAGACGACCGTGCCGGTGGGGACCACCTCGCCGGAGGCCAGCGTGACCGACCCGGCGTCGACGGCCGTCACCCGCTCACCGAGCCGCACGTCGACGCCCCGGGCCCGGAGCTGGTCGAGGGCGTGGCGCTGCGCGTCGGGGCTGAAGGGAGTCAGCACCATGCCCCCCATCTCGACCAGCACCACCCGGGCCACGCCCACGTCGAGCCCACGGAAGTCCTTGGCCAGCACCTTGCCGAAGAGCTCGACCAGGGCGCCGGCCGTCTCCACGCCCGTCGGGCCGCCCCCGAGCACCACGAAGGTGAGCGCGCCCGAGCCGAGCCGGGCCGGGTCGGCGTCGACCCACTCGAACCGGCCGATCACGTGGTTGCGCAGCCGGATGGCGTCGGCCAGGCCGTACAGCGGGAAGGCGTGCTCGGCCGCGCCCGGCACCCCGAACCAGTTGGTGGTGGCGCCGGCCGCGACGACGAGGTGGTCGAAGGCCAGGTGGGCGCCGTCGGCCAGGGCCACCCGGCCGGCGTCCCAGTCGACGCCGGTGACCTCGCCGACGCGCACCCGCACGTTGGGGGCGTCCTGGAACAGTCCCCGCACGGGGTAGGCGACGTCGCTGGCCGCCAGCCCGGCGGTGGCCACCTGGTACAGCAGGGGCTGGAAGGTGTGGAAGTTGTGGCGGTCGACCAGCGTCACGTCGACGGGCGCCTCCACCAGCGCCTTGGCGCAGTCGATGCCCCCGAACCCGGCACCCACGATCACCACCCGCCGCGGTCCCGGGTTCAGGGATCCACGCATGTGCAGGAACCTCGATCCCGGAGCCGCTGGTCGGGCGGCTTCAGCCCAGCGGGGTGCCGGTGAGGGCGATGGTCTCGCCGTTCATGAACCTCGACGCGTCGGTGGCGAGGTAGAGGATCCCGTTGGCGATGTCCTCGGGCTGGCCGGCGCTGTCGATGAGCCGGTCGAGGATGCCGGCCCGCTCCCACGACCGCAGCGCCCCCTCGGAGGCGACGGCGCCGACCGCGATGCAGTTGGCCCGGATGCCCCGGGTGCCCCACTCCATGGCGACGACCCGGGTGAGCATCTGGAGGGCGGCCTTGGCCGAGGCGTAGGCGACGCCGCCGCTCACGCCCCGGAGGCCCGCCGCCGACGAGATGTTCACGAACACGCCGCTGCCCCGGGCCAGCATGTGGCGGCCGGCGGCCTGGGTCATCACGAACGGGCCCCGGACGTTGAGGGCGAAGCTGTTGTCCCACTTGTCGAAGGGTGTGTCCTCGAGGGGGAACAGGTAG
>JBFWQW010000101.1:0-10457 GCA_050249235.1 Acidimicrobiia bacterium
CTCATCCCGCACAGCCACCAGCTCACGCTCGGCGCCGTCTACGTGAACTTCACGATCGACGAGACCTGGATCGAGATCGAGGCCCAGGTCGACACGGTCGACCGCACCGGCGTCGAGATGGAGGCCATGACGGCCTGCATGGTGGCCGCCCTCACCGTCTACGACATGTGCAAGTCGGCCGACCGCTCGATGGTGGTCGGCGACCTCACGCTGTGGGAGAAGACCGGCGGGCGCAGCGGCACCTACCGCCGGCCCCCCGGCGACGACCCGGTCTGACATCCGCCCGCCGGCCCCGGGAGCGGCTGGCCTGCCCTGTGAACGGCGCGTGACGGCGGGGTGGACGCCTTGCCCGCTTTGTCCGTTCCGTAGTAGAACCGCAACGTTCGTAGCCTGAACGAAACCCTTCCTGCCGACCCGACCGAACCCCCGACCATCCACCCCTCACGGGGAAGGCGTCGGTACGGTCCCGAAGAGAGAGCCGAGGCGGAGCGTGTCGCTGGTGGTGCTGCTGATCCTGGCAATCGTGTGGGCGGTGTTCCTGATCCCCCAGGTGATCCGGGCCCGCACCGAGCGGGGCCCCGCCGATTCGGTGGGCGCCTTCCGCAACCAGCTCTCGGTCCTCGAGCGCACCTCGCCGAGCGCCTGGGGCCGCCCGGCCCGGCCGGTCCACCCCACCGCCTCCAAGGCCCAGGTGGCCAAGCGGCGCCGTGACGTGCTCACCCTGCTCCTCGTGGCCATGAGCGTCACCCTGCTCCAGGCCCTCGTGCTCGACCTGCGCCTCATGCTCTACGCCCACCTGCTCTTCGACGGGCTGTTCCTCGCCTACGTGGTGCTCCTGGCCCGCACCCGGGCCCTCGCTGCCGAGCGGGACACCAAGGTCCGCTACCTGCACGCCAGCGGCGGCCTCGCCCCGGACGCGGCGCTCCTCCTGCGCCGGTCGGGCAGCTAGGCCCACCAACCCCGCTTGGTAGAGTCGCCGCTCCCTCCGGGGGTGTAGCTCAGTTGGCAGAGCGCTACGTTCGCAACGTAGAAGTCGGCGGTTCGAATCCGCTCACCTCCACTCGACGTGCCCATGCCACCTCACCCATAGCGGAGGGCGTCCCCCGGGCGAAGACGCACAGCTCGGCGGACGGGTAGGTGCAGCACCGCCAGCGCGAGCGCCACGGTCCCGATCAGGGCCACGAGCAGGTGCGTGGCGGGGAACACCAACGGGAGGCGGACGTCGGCGACCTCCCACACCAGGCGCACGAGCATCCGGGTCAGCAAATACCCGACGGGATGCCGACCAGCCAGCCGCCGAGGGCGAGGGCCAGGCCCTCGGTGGTAAAGATGCGCCGCACGTCGCGCGCCCGGGCGCCCACGCAGCGCAGGATGCCGACCTCGCGGGTCCGCTCGAAGATGCTGGTGGTCATGGCGTTGGCCAACCCCACCATGCTGATGACGACCACCACGAAGCCGAGCAGGGCGATGGTCGACGTGAGGTTGCGGTTGGCTGCGACCTCGTCCCGCTCGGCGATGTAGCGGATCTCGTTGCCCACCTCGTAGCCCTCTGCCGACAGGCGGTCCTCGAGAGCTGCTGTGGTGCGATCGATGAGCGCGGTGTCGTCGGACGAGTCCGTCTTGATCCAGTAGCTGCCCGACCCGTCGGTCTCGCCCAGCAGTACACGGGCCGTCCCCAGCGGCACGAACAGGGCCAGCCCGTCCTCCTGCTGGTTGGCGCTGACGCCGATCACGTCGAGTTCGACGGGCCCGGCCGCCGTGGTGACGGTGACGCGGTCGCCCACGTCGACGCCGTTCAGCTCGGCCAGATTGCGCTCGATGACGGCCACCCGCTCTCTGGCCTGCTCCTCGTCGGCGGAGAACCAGCGCCCGTCGGCGATCCGGTAACGGAAGAGTGGCTCAGCCTCCATCGCCCAGACGAAGCCCTCCCGCCCGTCGACTTCGACGGTGGCCTTCAGCACGGGCTCCGCCTCGGCGACCCCGGGCGTGGCCTGGATGATGCGCTCGGCCGCGCCGTCGAAGGGCTCGGCGCCGCCAGACCAGATCTCGACGTCCTCGAGGTGGTCGCCCCAGGAGGTCTGCGTCGCCTCGGTCGCTGCCGCGGTGAGTGCCATGACGGCGAGCAGGTTGCCCACCGCCAGCGCCACGATCAGTGCGGTCGCGACGGTGCGCCGCTTGCGACGGCCGACGTTGCGAAGGCCGATCTGGGTCACCCGAGGGAGGGCGCCGGTGCGACGCAGCGCCCGATCGACTCGGCCCTCGGGGCCCAGGTCGGCGCCGCCGGCCTCGAGCGCCTGGCGCAGGTCGACCCGCAGGCCCCGGCGGATGGCGGGCAGCGAGGCGAGCGGCGGGAGGAGCAGGCCGAGCACGAAGCTGGCGACGAGCACCGGCGGGTCGATGCCCCACGGCACGTCGACTGCCCAGAACATCGCGCCGAAGTAGCTGGCCATCAGGTTCGACAGCACGAGGCCCAGCAGCACGCCCACACTGGTTCCCACCCCGGCCAGGAGCAGGGTGGTGGTCAGGTAGATGCGGGCGATCTCCCGACGACTGGCGCCGATCGCCCGCATCACGGCGATCTCGCGGGTCTGCTCGGCGACGAGCGTGCCCATGGTGTTGGCGATGAGGACGAGCGCCGAGAGGAGGGCCAGCACCGTGATGACGCTCACGAACTTGCCGAGGTTCTCCGTGTCGGTCCGGCCCGGCCAGTCGCCGGGCGCCCGGATGTCGGGCAGGTAGGTGAACCCCTCGAACCCGGGGACCGAGGCCAGCGCGGCACGGACGTCCTCGATCGTCTCGCGAGCGGCGTCGGGGCCGGGGTCGTCCAGCCGAAGCGCCAGCTCGGTGTATCCCGCCTGGCCGCTCAGCTCGGCGACGGTTTCCGCGTCGGCGTAGAAGACGATGAGGTTGTCGTCCTGCACGATCTCGCCCCCGGGCAGGGTGCGCCCCCGACCGCTCACCACGTAGTCGACGCCCTCGGCGCCGGCCGTCGGCCCCAGGACCGTGACCCGGTCGCCGGCCCGGCCGTCGTACACGCCGACGTTTGCGTCCTGCACGTCGGCCAGCAGCTCGCCCCCGGCGGGGAACGCACCTGCCTCGACCCGAGCGATGTCCACCTCCTGATGGGCGAAGTCCCGGACGCCGATCACCCGCGCGGGCGCCCGCCTCTCGCCGACCATCACTCGCAGGTCGACGCTCGATCGGGGCTCGGCGGCCGCGACGTTTGGCACCGACGCAACCGCGGCGAGGTCGCCGGCGGACAACTCGAAGGGCTCGAACCAGAGCCTGACGTCGGCTAGCCGGCCGGCTCGCACCTCCTGCTGCATCGCCGTGTCGAGCAGCGCCGCCGGCGCCAGGAAGCCCACGCTCGCCACCGCCAGGGCCAGGGTCGTCAGCGTGAAGAACGTTCGTCCCTTCCGCCGGGTCAGGTCGGTGACCGACTTGCGGACCGATGCGGGGGTCATCGCACTGGGCGCGGCGTCGGGCCCGACGAGACCGCCGACCGCGGGAGCGGCGTGGCTGGCGGGGCGACGACGCCGTCGCGGATCTCCACCACCCGGCCCGCCCGTGCCGCGAGGTCGCGGTCGAGGGTCACGAACAAGACCGTCTTTCCCTCGCCGTTGAGGCGTTCGAGCAGCTCGAACATCTCGCCGGCGGTGACCGAGTCGAGGTTGCCAGTGGGTTCATCACCGACGATCAGGCGAGGGTCCGCGGCCAGCGAGCGGGCGATGGCGACTCGCTGCTGCTCACCGCCGGACAGCTCGGAGGGCAGGTGGTCCAGCCGGTCGCCGAGCCCCACCAGCTCGAGGTTGCGGCGGCCCTGCTCGAACCGCTCTCGGGCCGTGCCCCGGTGGAGGAAGTCGAGGGGCAGCACGGCGTTCTCCAGCGCCGACAGGGGTGGGCAGCAGCTGGAAGAACTGGAGGATGATCCCGACATTCGCCCCCCGCCAGCCGGCCAGCTCCTCCTCGCCGAGTTGGTCGAGGCGCCGCCCGTCGAACCACACCTCCCCGGCAGTGGGCTTGTCGATCCCGGTGATCATGTTCTGGACAGTCGACTTCCCGCTTCCGGACGGTCCCACCACCGCCACCATCTCGCCGGGCGCGATGGCGAGATCGACGCCTCGCAGCGCCCACTGGTCGATCTTGCCCATCCGGTAGATCTTCTCGACGCCGACCAGCTCGATCAGCGGGTCCGTCATGGACGGTTCCGAGCCACTGTCCCGGCCGCCCGTCTCATCGGCTCGGCTCTGACGGCTCGCCGACCTCCTCCGAGCCGTCTACCACTGAGGCCTACCTCACCGGGGAAGGTATGGCGCTGCTCGGCGCTGGCGGACCACCTCACCCGATCATCGAAGCTCGGCGGGGCGTCAGCGGTGCAGGGCCGAAAGGCCCGAAGACGGCTCGCGGTTCTGCCCGGCGGATGACCGGGGTCGTTGCCGACCTCCTTGTCTCGGCGGCCGCCGGCGGGGACGTCGAGCACCAGCTCGTCGACGTTCTCCGAGCCCGTCAGACATCGCCGACGTAGGCGGCGATCGCCTCCGTCTTCACGCAAGCGGGCCGGAGCCGCTCGACCCCTTCGACTCCGTCGGGCAGGCTGAGGGGCGATGAGCGGCCGTCAGCCACGCTGGTGGCCCACGGAAGGCGACGAGCCCGACCCCCGATGGTCGCTCGCCAACGAGCGCACGCTGCTCGCCTACGAGCGGACGGCGCTCGGGCTCGTCGTGGCCGGCTTCGCCATCGCCGGGACCCACACCGTGACCGACGCCCCGGTGTGGCTGGCCGCGATCGGCCTGCCGCTGATGGCGTTGGGCGCCCTCCTGGGGCTGGAGGGGCGGAGCCGCTTCGTCGCGGCGCAGCGGGCGATTCGGAACGGCGAGCCGCTGGACGCGCCCCGTGCCGCGGCGCTCCTGCCGTGGGGCCTGGCGTCGGTCGCCGCCGTCGGGATGGTCCTCGCCGCCGTACAACTCGTCGTCTCCGGCTGAGGATCGTCCCCAGTCCCGACCGCCCCGGGGGTGGATCACCGGCGTGCCGTGGCACCAGCACGTGTGCGAGCGTGCACCGATGCCACATCGGCCGGTCCGGGGCTACCTGCGCCGACTGGCGCTCTACCTGCTGGGCGCCGTCATCGGTTCGGCGGCCGGCGCGATGTTCACCTGGACCAACGACAACTGGGTCGACGCCGACCCGCTCGTCGACGGCCCTTCGACGGCGATGTTCTCGCTCGGCCCGGCCATCGCCGCCGCCGCCCCCGTCCCGAAGCTCGCCGGCGCGGTCGTCGCCGTCCTCTGCGCCGCCTCGATGTCGGCGGCGTGGTGGCTGTTCGCCGCCGACGACTCCTCCACGTCGGCGTTGATCTTCGCATGGGGATGGCTCGCCGGCATCCCGGCCGCCGCCGTCCTGCTCGTCGCGAGCCGCAGCCGTCGGATCACCCGGCCGGGCGGCACCACGGCCGGGGCCCTCGACCATCCTTCCCGGGCCGGGGGCGAGCGTCCCTGACCTCGGCTTCGACGGGCCTCGTCCGCACGCCCGGTGCGGCGGCGATCGACGGCGCCTCGTCAGCGCGCCTTCGGTGGCCATCGGGGGGCGGTCTCCGCACCGCGCGCCGGCCCTGACCGGCGGCCCGAGGGCGGCGACGCGGCAGCAGGTCAGGACGTTCGGCCCTGGGGAACGCCGGCGTCCCGCTCGATCATCGCCCGATGAGCGAGCGAGACCTTCCCTGGATCGTCAGCACCGACGACCACGTCATCGAGCCACCGCACGTGTGGCGCGACTGGCTGCCCGCGAGGTTCAGGGACCGCGGCCCCCGGGTCGCGCGTCGGGGCATCGCCCGCATCGAGTGGAAGGGCGCGGCCGCCTACGCGGAGGTCTTCGACGACGCCTCGCCCATGAAGGGCGACGTCTGGGTCTACGACGGCCGGGCCGTCTACACCCCGAAGCGCAACATCGCCGCCGCCGGCTACCCCAAGGAGTCGTGGACCGGCGACCCCGTCACCTACGACCAGATGCGGCCCGGCTGCTACGAGCCCGCGGCGCGTCTCGCCGACATGGACCTCAACTGGGTCGAGGCGTCGCTCTGCTACCCGACCCTGCCGAGGTTCTGCGGCCAGACGTTCCTCGAGGGCCCCGACAAGGAGCTGGGTTCGGCCTGTGTCACCGCCTACAACGACTGGCTCGTCGACGAGTGGTGCGGCAGCTCGGCCGGTCGCCTGGTCCCGGTGTGCCTCGTGCCCCTGTGGGACCCGGTGGCGGCCGCCGCCGAGGTGCGCCGGAACGCGGCGCGAGGTGTCCGTGCTGTCGCCTTCAGCGAGATCCCCCACCACCTCGGGCTGCCGAGCGTGCACACCGACCACTGGGACCCGCTCTTCGCGGCCTGCCAGGAGACCGGCACGGTGGTGTGCATGCACATCGGATCGTCGTCGAAGATGCCGGCCACCTCGCCCGACGCGCCGCCGGCGGTCACCGCCACGCTGGCCTTCGGGAACTCGATGGCCTCGCTCGTCGACTTCCTCTTCTCGGGCGTGCTGGTGCGCTTCCCGGCCCTGCAGCTCTCGTACGCGGAGAGCCAGATCGGCTGGCTCCCCTACGTCCTCGAGCGCGTCGACGACGTCTGGGAGGACAACCAGGCGTGGGCGGTCACGAAGCACATCCCTGAGCCGCCGTCGGGCTACTACCACCGCAATGTCTCGGTCAGCTTCTTCAAGGACGGGACCGGCGTGGAGAACCTCGGACGGGTGAACCCCGACAACGTCTGCTACGAGACGGACTACCCCCACGGCGACACCACGTGGCCCGGGTCGAAGGCCGCCGTGACCGCGCTCCTCGCCGGCGTCGACGACGATGCCGTGCGCAAGATCGTGCGTGGCAACGCCATCCGCCTGTTCCAGCTCGACCTGGTGCCGTAGCCCGGGACGTCACGACCCGGGCGGGCCGCCGGTCGCACCGCGGGACCCCTCGGCTCGGGCGCGAACGCCACCGCCGAGGGGTCCCGCCCGAGGTGTCAGGTGATCGGGGCCAGGGACTCGGCGTACCGGCGGCGGTACTCGGCCTTGGGGGTCTCACTGGTGTCGACCCCGGCGGCGGCGGCCCGCCGGCGGAGGGCGCCCACGGTCGCCTCCTCCTTCGGGATCGTCCGGAAGGGGTCGTAGTCGAAGAAGCGAGCCACGTTCCGCCACGTGATCATGTCGATGTCGGCGT
The DNA here is from genome assembly GCA_050249235.1 of Acidimicrobiia bacterium. Taxonomy (GTDB): domain Bacteria; phylum Actinomycetota; class Acidimicrobiia; order Acidimicrobiales; family CADCSY01; genus JAEKLB01. The sequence goes on from JBFWQW010000101.1 coordinate 7,195, forward strand.
CGCTGCAGCCGGCTCCCTTCAGCTCGGCGTGGAGCAGCTCCGGGGAGTTCGGCCAGGTGCAGTCGGAGTGGGGGTAGTCGCACTCCCAGGCGAGGCTCTCGACGCCGATCCGGTCGCGCAGCTTCAGCGCTGATGGGTCGGTGATGAAGCAGGCCAGGAAGTGCTCCCGCCAGACCTCGGTGGGCGTCTTGCCCGCCGGGAGCTTGTCGAGATGCGTCCACGCGTGGTTGGTGACGTGGCGGTCGAGGCGGTCCAGGAAGAACGAGACCCAGCCGATGCCGCCCTCGGAGAGGGCGAACTTGAGGTCGGGGAAGCGCTGCAGGAGGCCGCCCAGGATGATGTCGGTGGTCGTCACCGCCATCACCTGGGGCGCGAGGAGGATGATGTCGTCCGGCAGGGGCGGCACGTCGGTGGGCCGCTGGATCAGGCCGAACGCGCCCCCGATATGCATGCACGGGATGATCCCGGTGTCGAGGAGGGCGGCGAAGACCGGGTCCCAGTGACCCGATGCGAAGCTGGGCAGGCCGATGCCGTACGGCGCCTCGGGGATCGACACCGCGATGGCGCCCTTCGCCGCGACGCGGCGGATCTCGGCCACCGACCGCTCGATGTCGAAGTGGGGGAGGATCGCCATCGGCAGGAACCGGCCAGGGTGCTCACCGGCGACCTCGTCGATGGCCCAGTCGTTCCACGCCGCGATCGTCGCCGCCGCCAGCTCCTGGTCCGGCGCCTTCGCCACGTGCGTGCCGGCGAAGCCCATGAAGGTCGGGAAGTTCATGCCGGCCAGCAGCCCGTTGGCATCCATGTCCTCGACCCGAGCCGCGACGTCGTAGCAGCCCGGCCGCATCTCCGAGACGTCCGTGGGGTCGAAGCCCCACTCCTCCTTGGGCAGCGACACCACGGCCGAGAGGCCGGCGGTGCCCGTGGCCTCGCCCTGGAACATCCACTGGTCGGGCTCGCCGGGTCGCTTCGTCAGGACCGGTGCCCGGTCCCGGTGCTTCGCCGGCATGTGCCGTTCGAAGAGATCGGGCGGCTCGATGATGTGGTCGTCGATGCTGATCAGGATCATGTCGTCGATGTCCATGGACGCTCCTCGCTCCCACGATCCCGACCGGGGATCGGTCAGGCGAACGTACGGCTGCGGGCTTTCGGGGAGCAGGGCCGAAGGTCCCGGCCGCCGGGCCCGACGTGCAGCCCGCCCGGACGGCCGCCGGCGACCGCCCGGGACGGCGGCTCGGCGGCTCGGCGGCTCGGGCGTTCAGGCGATCACCGATGCCACCGCCGCAGCGACGACGAGTGCCGGTGAGACGAACCGGAGGGTGAGCCGGAGGCCGGTGAGGGGAGCGCCGCTGAGACGGAGCTGGCGACCGAGGAGGCGGGCCGGCAGGGTCCAGGCGACGAAGACGGCGAGGGCCAGCCCGCCGAGGGGCAGCAGGACCTGGGAGGTGGCGTCGTCGAGCAGGTCGTAGACGGTGTGGTCGGCGAACCGCCCGATGCCCCCGAGCGGGTGGAAGTCGGCCCAGCGGTTGAACGAGAGCACGGTGGCGAGCCCGACGACGAAGCACGCGACGGCCCCGACCGCGGTTCCCCGTGAGCGCCGCCAACCCCATCGGCGGCTGAGCACGGCGACGACGGCTTCGAGCATCGAGATCGCCGAGCCGAGCGCGGCGACGGCGAGCATGACGAAGAAGGCGGTCGCCGCCCACCGCCCGCCGGGCATGGCCTCGAACGCCAACGGCAGGGACACGAAGGCGAGGCCGGGCCCGCTCCCCGGGTCGACGCCGTAGGCGAACACGACGGGGAAGATCGCCAGACCGGCGACGAGCGACACGGCGGTGTCGCCGGCGACGGAGGCGACGGCCGCGGCTTTGAGATCGATGCCGGGCGGGCTGTAGGCGGCGTAGGTGAGCAGGATCCCGAGGCCGACGCCGATGGAGAAGAAGCCGAGGCCGAGCGCGTCGAGCACCCCGGCTCCAGTGAGCTCGTCGAAGTCGGGCACGAACAGGAAGCGCATGGCCTCGGCGGCGTCGCCCGTCGTCATCGAGTAGACGGCGAGGGCGCTCAGGAGCACGGCCAGCAACGGCATCAGGACCTTCATGCTCCGCTCGATGCCGCCCTGCACCCCCCCGACCACGACGGCGCCGACGGCGCCCAGGAAGACCGCCTGGAAGGCGCCGAGGCGCGTCGGTGAGGCGAGGAGGTCGTCGAACCGGACGGAGGCGGCACCGGCGCCGTCGGGCAACCCGTTGAGGACGGTGTCCACCGCGTAGAAGATGGCCCAGCCCCCGATCACGGCGTAGAAGCTGAGGATGAGGAACGAGGTCACGGCGCCGAAGACCCCGACGGCGGCCCACCGGGGCGAGGTGCCCTCCCCGGTGGCGGTGATCTCGATGCTGGTCGCGGCATCGGCCCGGCCGTTCCTGCCGATGGCGAACTCGGCCAGCATCATCGGAACGACGACCAGGGCCAGGCCGGCGAGGTACACGAGGACGAAGGCCCCGCCGCCGTTGGCGCCGACCTCGTAGGGAAACTTCCAGATGCTGCCGATGCCGACGGCTGACCCGATCGTGGCGAGGACGAACCCCGACGGCGTCTTCCACGCCGTGGCCTCGGCCGACTCGGACGAGGCGGTCTCGGCCATCCGGCGAGTCTGTCAGCGCCGCTCGGGGTGGCTCGCCCGGCCGACCGCCGTCGACCGACGACTCCGAGGGCCCGATGCCGAAGGCGCCTGCACGTCCCCGCCGGCACCCGGGAGATCGGCGGGCGCCTCGGTGGCAGCGCGGCCCCGATGACCTTCGACCCTGGATCCCGGGCCGACGGGCGGGCTCACCTGGGTAGGTGACGCCGGGCGGCGTGACCTCGGGTTCGGAGAGGAGACCGGCGGTGCGGACGAAGAAGAGTGGGCGCTCGCCGGGCGGGCTGCCGTCGCGAACCGCCGGCAGCGGGCTCCTCGCGGTCGCGCTCGTCGCGCTCCTCGCCGCGGCCTGCGGTTCGCAAGGGGCGGATCCCGGTGACGACGCCGACCCATCGACCTCGACCTCGACGTCGACGTCGCCGCCCGGGGGAGCGCCGGGGCGGGTGGAGACCGTCGAGGCCGGCCCGGGCGGGGGATCCGGCGAGCTGGCGGTGCGGTGGCGGGCGGCACCCGTCGCGACCGGCTACCGGGTGTCCCGGGCACCGGCGGCCAACGGGCCGTTCTCGGTCGCCGCCGACCTGAGCGTGGCCACCGGCACGAGCACGAAGGTCCCGGGGGTGACGAACGT
>JBFWQW010000102.1:0-10087 GCA_050249235.1 Acidimicrobiia bacterium
CCCAACTGCCGGGACGCGTCCAACATCCCCCGGGCGTGGCCGACCGTCACCCCGGCCAACACCGCCAGATGATCAGCCGCCGACCGGCGACCGGCCCGCCGCCACCCGGCCGCCTCCTCCACCCGACTCGCCAGGCGCAACTTCGCCCCGGCCGCCAACCGCTCGACCCGATCCAACGCTGCCCACACCCCCTCCACCTCGGGCAACGGCACCCCGACCGGATCCAGCCCGACCACCACCGCCCGCAACCCCTCCTCGATCTCCTCGACCTGCCCGACCGGCCCTTCCTGCTCGAACATACGTTCGACTCTACCTGCACCCACCGACAACCACAACGGGAACGATCGGGCCAGTGCCGCCGGCTCCGCCATCGCCGCGGTCGGCGGCGACGCCAGCGGACGCCACACCTCCCGCCTGCCGCCTGCCGCTTGCCGCTTGCCGTGGCGGGCTGGTCGGGGTACGGGTCAGGAGGTCAACGGCGTCCTCGCCGACGACCCAGACGGGGCAGGAAGCGACCGGTACGGGCCGCGTAGGCGGAATAGTCGATGAACCGGTCGGCGAGGAGCCGTTCCTCGAACCCGGCCTTGATGCTCAACACGGCGACCAGGGCGGCGAACGCGACGACGTGCGCAAGGGTCCGCCCGGTGAGCGCCAGAGAGGCGCCGATGGCGAGGACACCCGTGTAGATCGGGTGGCGGACGTACCGGTAGGGGCCGTCGGTGCGGAGGGTCGCGCCGGTGGTCGGCGCCGGATGGACGCGTGCCGACGAGCCCAGCCGGAGCCCGCCGGCCACGACGGCGCCGGCGCCGAGAAGCCCGCCGAACCGGCCGAGGGCGCGTACGGCTCGCGGCAGCGGCCAGGCGGTGCCGGACGGGGCCAGGACGAGGAACCCCAGCAGCGCGAGCTGGGCGACCACCAGGATCCAGCCCCGGAGCCGGTCGGTCACGGTCCGTCAGGACGGCTGGTCGTGGCGGCGGCGGCCGATGGCCAGGAAGAGCGGGTAGGTGCCGGACGGGCGGACGACCTCGTGACAGGTCTCGAAGGTGGTGCCGACGAACCCGGCTCGTTCGAGCTGGGCCGTCAGCGCCGACCGCTCGAACCCCCGGTGGCCGTCGAAGCCGTCACCGTGGAAGGAACCGTCCTCCTCCTCGAGATCGGCGATGCAGAGGTGCCCTCCCTCCACCAGCAGGCTGGCGAAGCCGGAGAGGACCGGCTCGAGGTCGGGGATGTGATGAAGGGTCAAGACGGTCACGACGAGGTCGAACCGCTCGTCGGGAGCGGCCTCGGTCGCCAGGTCGAGGTTCCACACCCGGGCACCGGCGATGACGCCGGCGGCGACCTTCTCCTCCATGACGGCCCGCATCCCCGCCGAGGTGTCCGCCATCGTCACCTCGCCGACCGCATCCCGTAGCGCCTGGGTGACGAGGCCGGTCCCGGCGCCGTACTCCAGCAGCCGCGTCGAGGTGTCGAGGGGGACGGCTGCCCGGATGGCGGCCGCGACCCGTTCGGCCCGTTCCACCTTGGCGGGATCGTCGTCCCAGGTCGCGGCCCGGTCGTCGAAGCTGTTCGCGCTGACCATCGGGGCAACCTACGGGCGGCCGGCGGTCCGTTCAACGGATGCCGGGCGTCCAGCGCCAGCCCGGCCCTCGGGGACAGCGGCGGACGGCGGCGACGTGCCACGCTGGCGAGTGCCGGACCTGCCCGAGGAACCGGGACGATCGAAGGAGACGACGTGACGTTCCTGAGGACCGAGAAGGTCATGCACATCAACCAGGTGCTCGGCCCCTTCGAGGAGGCGAACCGGTTCTACGGCGACGTCTTCGGTGCCCAGGAGTACATGAACTCCTACGACGAGGGCGAGCGGCGGGACGCTTCCCTGTTCGTCATCGGTGACACCTGCATCGAGATCTTCAGCCCGCGCGACGACCAGTCGATCCTGGGCCGGGGTCTGGCCAGGAGCGGACCCGGCTGGCACTCGTTCGAGTTCAAGGTGCCGGATCTCGAGGAGGCCCATCAGGCCTTCGACGAGCGAGGCGTCAGGATCACCACGGATCGCCCCGGTGGGTTCTTCATGACCCACCCGAAGGACTGCCACGGCCTGCTCCTCGAGCTCTGCCCGCACGAGATGGCCAACGATCCTCGCAACGAGCCGGGCTGGTCGTCGGATCCGTGGCGCTCGGGACCGTTGGGGATCGATCGACTCAACAAGATGGGGGCCGCGGTCAACGACGCCGGCGCGGCCGCCGCCTGGCTCCACGACCTCACCGATGCCGACCCGATCTACGAGGAGGAGGTGCCCGGAGTCGGCAGAGCGGTCGCGTTCTGGCTCGGTGACCACGCCCTCGAGCTCGTCGAGCCGGCCCGGGGCGGACCGGTGTACGAGTACATGGAGCGCGTCGGTTCCCGCCAGCGCACGATCGTCTTCCGGGTCACCGACGTCGCCGCCGCAGCCGAACACCTCCGCGCGAAGGGCTTGCGGGTCCAGCCCGGCGACACCGAGGGCTCCATCGGGATCCATCCGGAGGACAACTACGGCGTGCTCTGGCAGTTCACGGAGGCCGCCCTCCCGAACGATCCCCGCTCCTGAGAGGCGGGCGCCGCGAACACCGTGCTCTCCGGCGACGAAAGGAGCCGAGAACCGGAGCGGACGTGAGCAAACCCCCCCCCGTCACCGGGCTCAGGCGGCCGGAGCCCTCGTGTCGACCATCCATGCGACGCCCCAGCGATCGACGCAGGTGCCGAACATCGGCGAGAAGAACGTCTCCTCCAGCGGGCTGGTGACCTCTCCTCCGTCGCAGAGGGCGTCGAACACCCGCTTCGCCTCCCCGACGTCGTCGGCGGTGTAGCTCACGGACACGCCCTTCGTGCCTCCACCGTCACCGGTCGGATCGTCGGACGCCATCAACATGCCGCCGTCGGCCAGCGTGATCGCGGCGTGGATCACCATGTCGGGCGAGGCGTCGGGCATGCCGCCGTCGGGGGCCTCGGCGTTCGTCATGACGAACAGCTCGCCGCCGAAGATCTCGTGGTACCGGGTGAACGCCTCTCGGCACGTGCCGCTGAAGAACAGATACGCATGGAAGCTCATAGGGCGCTCCTTCGGTCGGGGGACAGGCGCCAGTCTGGACGACGAGCCGAGCGCGTGGGGGTCGAGAAGGGCGGGGTCTGTCCCGGGATGCGAAGGCGGCCGGGCTCCTACGATCGGGCCTCCCCGGGACCGCGCCCCTGCGGCCGGAGGGCGAGGGAGGGCAACGTGGCTGCTGACATCGCCGGCTGGGAGAAGGCCGGCCTGCTGTACGAGGTGGACGGAGACGGGGCCGCCTGGCTCCGGCTGAACCGGCCCGAGAAGCGCAACGCCATGGACCGGCCTCTGCGCAGCGCGCTGCTGGGTGCCATCCACGAGGTGACCGAGGACCCGCAGGTGCGGGCTGCCGTCATCACCGGCAACGGGGTGGCCTTCTCATCGGGCGCCGACCTCACGCAGGTGGGCGGGGCCGGCGAGGTGCCCCCGGAGCGACGCCGTGAGGGGCGCAACGGCAGCCGGACGGACGGCGTGCTGTACGGATGGTCCCGGCTGATGAACGGGATCTGGAACAGCGAGAAGCCGTTCCTGGCGGCGGTGAACGGCATCGCCGCCGGCGGCGGCTGTCAGCTGGCGCTCGCCTGCGACCTCGTCATCGCTCACGAGGACGCCCAGTTCTGGGAGGTGTTCGTCCGGCGGGGCCTGCCCCTCGAAGGCGGGGGCGCATGGATCCTGACCAAGCTGACCAGCCTCGTGCGGGCCAAGGAGATGGCCATCCTCGGCGAGCCCGTGCCGGCCGACCAGGCCGAGCGCTGGGGCCTGGTCAACCGGGTCGTGCCCGCGGCCGAGTGGGACGAGACCGTCCGGGCCTGGGCGAAGAAGCTGGCGAGCGGTCCGACGATCCGGATCGGCCACATCAAGGACCAGCTGAACGCCGCCTACGAGGAGTCGATGCGGCAGTCGTTCCGGGACGAGGTGACCTTCCTGCACATGGGCGCCGGCGAGGACCAGGCCGAAGCCATGCGGGCCTATGCCGAGAAGCGGGAGCCGAAGTTCACCGGCAACTGACTGGGGAGCCGCCGGCCCCGACCCCTCGCCGGCGGACGACGTACTGTCGGGCGGGCGGGCCCCGACGGCCCGCTGCCGGTCCCGGGGGGGGAGCACTCGAGCGGCCGGAACCGCGGGCCGACGGCCCGTCCGGATCCGACGGAGCGCACCGAGGAGAGGAAGGGCGAGCAAGCCGATGGCGACGACGGAGACCGACACCCCGACGACCCCGATCGGGCCGCCGAGGCCGATGCCCGACGACCTGACCCGCTTCTTCTGGGAGGGGGTCGACGCCCACGAGCTTCGGATCCTCCGGTGCGACAACTGCCAGCGCTACATCCACTGGCCCAAGGTCGTGTGCCGCTTCTGCCTCTCGACCGACCTCTCCCCCGCCCGGGTGTCCGGGCGGGGCACCGTGGCCACCTTCACGCTGCCGCTGCAACCCTTCCACCCCTACTTCCGGGACAAGATCCCGTACGTCCTGGCCGTGGTCGAGCTGGAGGAGCAGGAAGGACTCAAGCTCGTCACCAACATCGTCGACATCCCGCCGGAGGACGTCCGGGTGGGCCTGCCCGTCGAGGTGGCCTTCCGTGAGGTGGCACCCGGCTTGACCCTGCCGCTGTTCAGACCCGCCGGCGCCACCGGCGCCTGAGGAGGACGACCATGCCCAACAGCCTCAACCGGGTCGCCATCGTCGGCGTCGGATACTCGCAGACCGGCCGTCGCCTCGACCTCACCGACGACGAGATGGTCCGGCAGTCGGTCACGGCCGCCATGGCCGACGCCGGCATGACGCCCGCCGACATCGACGGCGTGTCCACCATGGGCGGGAGGGCCATGGAGATCGGGTTCCTGCTCGGGCTCGACCCCCTGTCCCACTTCTTCAGCTCCGACGGCGGTCCGGCCTTCGTCGAGCCGGCCATGAACGCCTACATGGCGGTGGCGTCGGGCATGGCCCACACCGTCGTGGCCATCCGCCTGATCCGCCAGATGCCCGGGCAGACCGAGCGGCTCCGGGGCGACATCCCGATCCCCTCCGAGGCCCGGGGAACCGAGCAGTTCACGGCGCCCTTCGGCGGCAGCGCCTCGGCGGCGATGATCGCCGGCCTGGAGATGACCGCCCACATGGCCAAGTTCGGCACCACCGAGGAGCAGTTCGCGATCAACGCGTCCACCCAGCGGCACCACGCCACGCTGAACGACGACGCCCTGCTCCGCGACCCGCTCACCGTCGAGGACTACCTGTCGTCCCGGTACGTCAGCAAGCCGGTCCGGCTCTTCGACTGCGACTACCCGGTCGACTCCTCGTCGGCGGTCATCTACACCACCGCCGACCGGGCGAAGGACTGGGCGAAGAAGCCGGTGATGGTCGAGGCCGGCGCCCTGTCGGCCATCCGGGACATGAACTTCTGGCAGCTGGACGACTTCGCCACCACGTCGCCGAAGCACTGCGCCGACCTGCTCTGGTCGCGCACCGACCTGACGCCCGCCGACGTCGACTGCGCCCAGCTCTACGACGGGTTCACGATCATCACGATGCAGTGGCTGGAAGCGCTCGGCTTCTGCGGGATCGGCGAGTCCGGGCCGTTCGTCGAGGCCGGCAACACACGCCTGGGTGGCTCCCTGCCGCTCAACACCGACGGCGGCGCGTGCAACGTCGGGCGCCGCCACGGCGCCAACTTCTGCATCGAGTCGGTCCGCCAGATCCGGGGCGAGTGCGGGGTGCGGCAGGTGCCGGACGCCGAGGTCGCGGTCTGGACCAACGCCGTCGGGCCGTTCGCCGGCGCGATGCTCCTCACCGCCTGAGACTTCCGAGCGGCGGGGCGGGGCGGCGGCCAGCTCGACCCCGCCCGGAGGACGGGCCGGCCCTCGACGGCCACCGATCGGGATCGCTCAGCCGGTGGCGAGGATCCCGCGGGCCAGGAGATCCTTGATCTCCTCGTCGCTGTAGCCGAGCCAGCTGGCGATCTCGAGCGTGTGCTCACCCCGGACGAAGGGGGGTCGCTGGACCACGCTCGGGGTGTCGCTGAAGCGCATGAGCTGCCCGACCTGGCGGAGCCGGCCCGCAGTCGAATGCTGCGTCTCGGATATGAGGCCGAGTCGGAGGTTCTCCTCGTCGAAGAGCACCGTCTCCCCGTCGTAGGTCTTGATCACCATCTCCGCCGGCACACCGGCGGCGTCGAAGAGTCGTCGCCACTGGAGCGCGGTGAGCGTCATGAAGACCGGCTCGAGCAACGCCTCGAGCTCCAGCCGGTTCTCGTACCTCGACGCCGGGGTGTCGAAGCGGGGATCGGTCTCGAGCTCCGGGCGACCGACGACGCGGCAGAACGCCGGCCACTCCTGCTCCTTGACGGCCGCCACCTGGATCCAGCCGTCGATCGTCTCGTACATGCGGTAGAGCGCGCTGAGACCGGTCTGGCTCTTGTTCATCGGCGGCGGGTTCGAGGCGCCGTCCTCGGTGAGGTACGTCGAACCGGCGACGTAGAGCGCGGCGTTGAGCAACGACGTCCACACCTCCTGACCTTCACCCGTCCGGTCCCGGTGGGCGATCGCCAGCAGCACCCCGACCACCGACGACATGGCGTTCGTCGTGTCGGTGAACCCGAAGCGGTAGTACGCCGGGTCGTTGCCCTGCTCGGCGGGTCCCTGCTCCCACTCGAAGCCGGTCAGCGCCTGGGACAGCGAGTCGTTGCCCCCGAGATGCGAGAGGGGTCCCTCGGGCCCGTACATGTACGAGTTGCAGTAGATGATGTCGGGCTTGATCTTCTTGAGGCTCTGGTAGTCGATTCCGATGCGCTCGGCGACGCCCTTCACCATGTTGTGGTGCACGACGTCCGTCTGCTCGATCAGCCGGCGGAGCAGCTCGGCGCCCTCCTCCGTCTTGAGGTCGACCAGGAGGGAGCGCTTGCCCTGCTCGCACCCGAGCAGCACGGTGCTCGAGCCCATCATCGCCGAGCCCGGATCGGCCTGGGAGGTGGCCACCTTGATCACGTCGGCGCCGAGGCCGGCCAGGAGCATGGCCCCGAAGGGCCCCGCGAACGCCCGCCCGAAGTCGAGGACGCGGATCCCGTCGAGGGGGTAGCGGTGCTTCCGGGACGGGTCCCGGGGAGCGAAGCTCGGCAGCTGGCGGGTCTCGCCGAAGACCTCGGCGTTGTGCTGACCGACCGAGGGTCGCGGGGTGGGCGCCTCCGGGGGGTTGAGGGCCAGCCGGAACGGCATGCCCACCTGCACGGTGGGCCCGACCTCCGGATCGTCGACCTTCACGGCCATCTCGTTGAAGACGACCTGGGGAAGCTTCATCGCATCCCGCGTCGGAAGGATCTCCGCCACCTGGAAGAGGTCGGCGTGCATGAGGTCGACGACCTCTTCGCGCGTCCGGTTCCTGACCGCCTTCGCCAGCGCCGGGAAGATCTGGTCCGGCGGCGTGTCGGCCGGGATGTCGAAGATGGCGTTGACCGTCGCGCCCTTCTTCTGCGTCGAGCCGGGCAGCGCCTGCACCCAGCCCGTGGCGGTCATCATCACCTCGGGCTGGTGGACCTTCGGGGGATACGTCTTGGTCATCAGCGTCTGGTACGTGTCGTGGTTGCGCTCGGCGTTCGCCCACAGCATCGTCGTGAAGGCGAGGACGCCCTGGTACAGCGAGGTCTCGACCCGCTGACCGCGGCCGGTCTCGTTGCGGGCGTGCAGCGCGGCGAGCACCGACATCGCGACGAGGTAGGTGGCCGCCACGCTGGGCAGCGGGTAGGCGAGGAAGGCGGGACCCGGCCGCCAGGCCTGCTGCTCGAACTGCGCGCCGGAGCGGGCCTGGACCAGCGCGTCCCACCCGGGACGGTCGGCGTGTCGGCTGTCCGACGGGTACGCCGGCACCGAGCAGTAGATGAGGTGGGGGAACCGCTCGGCCAGCGAGTCGTAGTCCAGCCCGAGCCTGGCCATGACGCCCGGGCGGAAGCTCTCGACCAGCACGTCGGCGGTGGCCACCAGCTCGAGGAACCTGGCCTTGCCCTCCTCGGACTTCAGGTCGAGGGCAACCGAGCGACGGCTGCGGTTCCAGACCCGGTAGCTCGGATCGTCCCGGTACGGGTCGCCACCGGGCGGCTCGACCTTGACCACGTCGGCGCCGCTCTCCGCCAGCAGGAGCACGCCCGCCGGTCCGGCCACACCCCAGGTCAGGTCCAGGACCCGCACACCGTCAAGAGCACCCATCGAGTCCCTCCCGCGCCACTCGAACCCCCCGGACGGCCGAACCTACCAGCGGCCCGACCGCCGCCCCGGACGAACCCGGTCGGTCACTTGGACCTGGCTGCACGTCGGCATCGACGTGACGCACGGGCGGGTGGGGCCTCGGCTCGGTGGATCCCCCTCGAGGATCACGGCGCCGGCAACGCAGCCTGTCCGCAAGGAGCCTCCCGTCAGCTGCAAGGATCGACGCCGCGGGGGAGGAGGTGGATCGGGACAACCAACGGCGTGGGGGGCAATCGATGGAGAAGGCGGTACTGGCGACCGCGGGAACGCTCGCGGTGATCGCCACCGGCGTCGCCGTGTTCTACGCCCGTGCCTTCCACCGCCTCCGACGCCAGGTCGGGTCCATCCAGACGTCCACGACCGTCCATGCCCACCGCTCACCGCTCGAGGTCACCGAGGTCGTCGCCGGGGGCGGGCCCGACGCGCTGCTGTCGATCCGCAACGCGGGGAAGGACGACGTGGTGCTCGAAAGCGGTCGGATCCAGACCTCGGGGACGCAGGTGTTCTCCAACGGGGCGCTGCGGGCCGATCCCGGCGTCTATCCGCTCCAGCTCCCGGCCGGTCGAACCGTGAGGCTCCGGTGCGCGGCGTCGTTCTGCGCCGGGCCCGTCGACGTGCACCTCGCCTGGCACGACCCGCGCGGCACCCACCGCGACAACCTCCACGTCGAGCTCACCACCCACCCCCATGTGCTCGCATCCGACCCGGCCCGCCGCCGGCTCGGCGGCACGCCCCCGCGCTGATCCCAGGGGTCCGAGCTGGGCCAGGTCGGATGGTTCGTCGCGGAGTGAGCGGGCGGCGTCCCTGCGGGGCTCGCTGACACTCTCCTGGGACGTCTCGGTGTCACGTGACCGTATGCCTGCGCCATGCCTGCGCAACGAGCCTTCGTCGGCGCGGTCGAACGTTCGTGGGCGTCGGCGACTACACGACGACAACGGTGAGGAGGTCGTCGAGCGCTTCGAAGTCTCGACCGTTCCTCGTGTACAGGGGTAGCCCCGCGGCTACCGCCGTTGCGGCGATGAGGAGGTCGACTGCTCGCGCGCCACGTGGCTTGCGTCCCGCGTCGGTCGCCGCCGCGAACACTCGCCCGTACGCTCGGGCTGCGTTGCCGTCGAACGGCAGGGAGTCGAAGGCTGCCTCGACTCGCTGCAGTCGATCTTGGCGACGGCCGCGCTCGTCAGCGTCCGTCGTGGCGTGCGGCCCCGCCGCAAGTTCCGCCAGGGTCACCGAGCTCACCGCGACCTCCTCGGGCAAGGAGGTTGCGTCGATCTTCTCGAGATCGACGACCACCGAGGTGTCGAGGATCCCCCGGGCGTGCCGCATCGGTTGCTCAGCCACGAGGTGTGGTGTCTTGGTCAACCAGCTCGTCGAGGTCTTGGCGCAGCCGCTCGTAGCTCATGGCTGGAGCGGTCCGGAAGAGCGCCACGGCGGTCTCTGCGGGAACGAAGCGATGGCGGCGCAGCGGTGTCAGTTCCCCGACGGGAACGCCTCGGCGCGTCACGATGAAGGTCTCGCCGTCATCGAGCTCACGCATGATCTTCCCGCTCTCGTTGCGTAGCTCGCGTTGGGTGATCTCCCGACTCATGCCCGCAACGTAGCACCTGGTGCTACACACGGACCGCCAGCAGGCCATTGCCGAAAACCACCCGGTCGGGCAACGACGGAACTCGAACCCGGGAGAGGCGGCGACCGGAATCGAACCGGTGTACAGGGCTTTGCAGGCCCTTGCCTAAACCACTCGGCCACGCCGCCGGAGCGGCGACACCCTACCGGCGC
>JBFWQW010000103.1:0-10043 GCA_050249235.1 Acidimicrobiia bacterium
GCTCGACTACTGGGCCTGGGCGCTCACGATGCCGCTCCTCCTCGTCGACTGGCCGGCCGTGCTCGACCGGGTGCGGGCGGGCCGCGACGGGCCGGTCACCGTGGCGACCCCGTGAGCGCGGTACCGTGGCCTCCCGTGACCAACGGCGACGCGGGCAGCTCGGGTATCGCAGGCAACAGCGGGATGCCGGGAGGTGCGGCCCCGAACGCCGGGGCGGCGAACGGCGGGCGGCACGTCACCAAGCACATCTTCGTGACGGGCGGCGTGGCCAGCTCCCTCGGGAAGGGCGCGACCGCCTCCTCCCTGGGGCGGCTCCTGAAGATGCGGGGCCTGCGGGTCACGATGCAGAAGCTCGACCCGTACATCAACGTCGACCCCGGGACGATGAACCCGTTCGAGCACGGCGAGGTGTTCGTCACCGAGGACGGCGGCGAGACCGACCTCGACCTCGGGCACTACGAGCGATTCGTCGACGAGAACCTGAGCAAGGACTCGAACGCCACCACCGGCTCGATCTACCAGGCCGTGCTGGCCGCCGAGCGCCGGGGCGACTACCTCGGTAAGACGGTCCAGGTCATCCCGCACATCACCGACGAGATCAAGCGGCGCATCGCCCGGCTCGCCACCGAGGACGTCGACGTCGTCATCACCGAGGTCGGCGGCACGGTCGGCGACATCGAGATCCTCCCGTTCCTGGAGGCCATCCGGCAGTTCCGCAACGACGTCGGCCGGGCCAACGTCTGCTACGTCCACGTCACGCTGGTGCCGTTCATCGGCCCGACCGGCGAGCAGAAGACCAAGCCCACGCAGCACTCCGTCACCGAGCTGCGCAGCCGCGGCATCCAGCCCGACGCCATCGTGTGCCGGAGCGAGAAGGCCATCCCAGACGGGCTGAAGCGCAAGATCGCCAACCTCTCCGACGTGCCCGCGTCGGCAGTCGTGAACGCCGCCGACGCCCGCCACCTCTACGAGATCCCCCTCGTCCTGCACGACGAGGGGCTCGACGCGGTGGTGTGCGACCACCTCGGGCTGCCGCTCGAGGTCGACCTGAGCCCCTGGCACGCGCTCGTCGCCCGGGTCGAGGCGGCCGTGCGGCCGGTCCGCGTCGGCGTGATCGGCAAGTACGTCAGCCTGCCCGACGCCTACCTGTCGGTGGCCGAGGCGCTCCGCCACGGCGGCTACTTCCACGGCGTGCGGGCCGAGATCGAGTGGATCCAGGCCGAGGAGGTCGAGGGGCTGATGGCCGAGGGCCGCCTGCGCGACCTCGACGCCATCGTCATCCCGGGGGGCTTCGGCGAGCGGGGGATCGCGGGGAAGATCGCCGCCGCCGGCTACGCCCGTGAGCACGAGATCCCCTGCCTCGGGCTCTGCCTGGGCATGCAGGTGATGACCATCGAGTTCGCCCGGAACGTGCTCGGCATGACCGGCGCCAACTCCAGCGAGTTCGACCGATCGACGCCGTTCCCCGTGATCGACCTCATGGACGCGCAGCGGGAGGTCGTCGACATGGGCGGCACGATGCGGTTGGGCACCTACCCGGCCAAGCTGGTCCCGGGCTCCCTGGTGGCCCGTACCTACGGCTCCGAGCTGGTCTACGAGCGCCACCGCCACCGCTACGAGTTCAACCCCAAGCTTCGGGGCCGCTTCGAGGGCAGCGCCCTGGTGTTCGCCGGCGTCTCGCCCGACGAGCGGCTGGTCGAGTTCATCGAGCTCCAGGGCCACCCCTTCTGGGTCGGCACCCAGGCCCACCCGGAGTTCAAGAGCCGGCCCGACCGTCCGGCGCCGCTCTTCCGGGGCCTCATGGGCGCGGCCGCGGCCCGCGCCGAGGGCCGCAGCCCCCGGCTCCTCGACGTCTCCGTCTGAGACCGGAGCCCCGCTGACACCGTTCCGGATCGTCTCGGCCCGCCCGCGGCTGGAGATCGGCCGGGGCATCCGCGTCGAGGAGCTCGTCGTCGAGGGACCGGACGGCGGCCATCACCGGCGCGACGTCGTGCGCCACCCCGGCGCCGTCGCGGTGGTGCCGGTGCTGGCCGACGGGCGGGTCGTGCTCGTCCGCCAGTGGCGGGCCGCCGTCGGGGAGGACGTCCTCGAGATCCCGGCCGGCATCCGCGACGTCGACGGCGAGGCGACCGAGGTCACCGCCGGTCGCGAGCTCGCCGAGGAGGTCGGCTACCGGGCGACCGAGCCGCTCGTGCTCCTCACCGCCTTCTGGAACACCGTCGGCCTGTCCGACGAGGCCTGCCACGTCTACCTGGCCACCGGGCTCGAGCCCTGCCCCGACGACCGCCAGGGCGCCGAGGAGGAGGCCATGACGATCGAGCTGGTCCATCTGGACGACGTCCCGGCCATGGTGGCCGACGGGCGCATCCGCGACTCGAAGACCGTCATCGGCCTCCTCCTGGCCCGCCACCACCTGGGTTGACCCGTTCCGGGGTTCACGGATCCACGGATGTGCATGAACCGTGGAGACGGAACGGGTGGGGGAGGATGGGGCGGTGATCATCGGCGTGCCCACCGAGGTGAAGGACAGCGAGCGCCGGGTGGCGATGACCCCCGACGGGGTCCGGGAGCTCGTGTCGCACGGCCACCGGGTGCTCGTCGAGGCCGGTGCCGGCGTCGGCTCGGCCATCGCCGACGACGACTTCCGCGCCGCCGGCGCCGAGCTGGTCGACACCGAGGGCGCCTGGGGCGCGGCCCTGGTGGTGAAGGTGAAGGAGCCCCAGCCCTCCGAGCACCGCCACCTGCGGGCCGACCTGACGCTGTTCACGTATCTCCACCTGGCCGCCGAGCCCGAGCTCACCCGGGCCCTGCTCGAGGCCGGGACGACCGGGCTCGCCTACGAGACGGTGCAGCTCGCCGACGGCCGCCTGCCGCTCCTGGCTCCGATGAGCGAGGTGGCGGGGCGGATGGCCCCCCAGATCGGGGCCCACTGGCTGGAGTCCGTGCACGGGGGCCGGGGGGTGCTCTTCGGTGGCGCCCCCGGCGTGCGCCCGGCCCGGGTGGTCGTGATCGGCGCCGGGAACGTGGGTTGGAACGCAGCGTGGATCGCGGCCGGCATGGAGGCCGAGGTGCTGCTGCTCGACCGCGACCTCGACCGCCTCCGGTGGGTCGACCAGATCCACAAGGGCCGGATCATGACGCTGGCCTCGAACCGCGGCACCGTGGAGCGGGCCGTGGCCGAGGCCGACCTCGTGGTCGGCGCCGTGCTGGTGGCCGGGGGCCGGGCACCGATGGTCGTCACGGCCGACATGGTGGCCGGGATGCGATCGGGGGCGGTGATCGTCGACGTCGCCGTCGACCAGGGCGGTTGCATCGAGACGACCCACGAGACCACCCACTCCGACCCGGTGTACGAGGTGGACGGGGTGCTCCACTACGCGGTCGGGAACATCCCCGGTGCGGTCCCGCACACGTCGACGTACGCGCTGACCAACGCCACCCTGCCGTACGTCGCCGCCGTCGCCGAGCACGGGCTGGTGGCCGCCGTCGGCCGCGATCCGGCCCTGCGCCCGGCCGTGAACACGCTCGGGGGAGGGGTGGCCCACGCCGCCGTCGCCGAGGCGCTCGGGCTCCCGTACGTCGACCCGGCGCCGGCGCTGGCCGGCTGACGATGCCGGGCTCGGGAACGGCGGCCGGGAACGGCGCGGCGCTGCCGCTCGAGGTCGAGGAGTACCTGAGCTGGCTCGTCGCCGAGCGGGGCCGGGCCGCCAACACCGTGGCCGCCTACCGCCGCGACCTCACCCGCTACGTGGGTTGGCTGGCCGGCCGGGGGCAGGGCCCGGCGGGGGCCGGGTCGGCCGACCTCGAGGACCACGTGGCTCACCTCCGGGCCGCCGGCCTGGCACCGGCCAGCGTCACCCGGGCCATGGTGGCGGTGCGCAACCTCCACCGCTTCCTCGCCGACGAGGGCGAGGCCCCGGGCGATCCGGGCGTGATGCTCGAGGTCCCCCGCGTGCCCCGGGGCATCCCGAAGGCCCTGCCGGAGGCGGAGGTGGCGGCCCTGCTGGCCGCGGTCACGGGGGCCGACCCGCGGGCCCGGCGGGATCGGGCCATCCTCGAGGTCCTCTACGGCACCGGCCTGCGGATCGGCGAGCTGGTCGGGTTGTCGCTGGCCGATCTCGACGTCCACGGCGGCTACCTCCGCGCCTTCGGCAAGGGCTCGAAGGAGCGGGTGGTGCCGCTCATGGGGATGGCGGCCGAGGCGGTGACGGCCTGGCTGGCCCCCGGCGGCCGCCCCGAGCTGGTCCCCGATCGATGGGCCCGCCGCGACGACGCCGAGGCGGTGTTCCTGAACGCCCGGGGCGGCCGCCTGTCGCGCCAGGGCGCGTGGGGCGTGGTGCGGCGCTACGGCGAGGCGGTCGGCATCGCCGACCGCCTCAGCCCCCACGTGCTCCGGCACTCCTGTGCCACCCACCTCCTCGACCACGGCGCCGACGTCCGGGTGGTCCAGGAGCTGCTCGGCCACGCCTCCATCTCGACCACCCAGCGCTACACCCTCGTCTCGACCGAGCGCCTGCGATCGGCCTGGGCCGCCGCCCACCCCCGGGTAGCCGCCCACCCCCGGGTAGCCTGGTCCGATGGCTGACACCGAGCCCACCGTCGACGCGCGACCGCTCCTCGAGGAGGAGCGTGCCCAGCTGCGTGCCCAACTCGACGAGCTGGGTGTCGTCACCTACGACGAGAACTTCGCCGACTCCGGCCAGGTCGCCGCCGAGCAGGGCGAGAACCGGGCGCTCGTCAACCAGCTGGCCGAGACGCTCGAGGAGGTCGAGCGGGCGCTCGTCAAGCTCGACGACGGCACCTACGGCGCCTGCGAGAGCTGCGGCAAGGCCATCGGCGAGGCCCGCCTCGACGCCATGCCCGCCACCCGCTTCTGCATCGACTGCGCATCCGGTCGCTCGTGACGGCCGGTGGGTGACGTCGACTGGGCCCGGGTCGCGCTGCTGGTCGCCGTCGTCGTGCCGTCCGTCATCCTCCACGAGGTCGCCCACGGGGCCGCCGCCAACCTGTTCGGCGACGACACCGCCAGGCGGGCCGGCCGCCTGACGCTCAACCCCCTCCGGCACGTCGACCCGTTCGGCACCTTCGTCCTGCCCCTGCTGCTCTCCCTCTCGGGGGTGGGTGCCTTCGGCTACGCCAAGCCGGTGCCGGTGAACCTGGCCCGGTTGCGCGATCCCCGCCGCCACGCCCTGTTCGTGAGCCTGGCCGGCCCGGCCACGAACATCGCCCTGCTGGTCGTGGCCACGGTCCTGCTCCGGAGCGTCTTCGCCGGCGACCTCGACCGGGCCTTCTCGATCGACGACCTCTCGCTGGCCGCCCGGTTCACGTTCTGGTTCGGCTTCGTGAACGTGCTGCTGGCGGTGTTCAACCTGCTGCCGATCCCGCCCCTCGACGGTTCGGCCCTGGTCGAGCGGGCCATGCCGGCCAGCTGGTGGCCGGCATGGCACCGCTTCCGGCCCTACGGGATGGGGCTCATCCTGCTGGTGGTGGTCGCCGCCCCCGGGGTCCTCACGAAGGTCTTCGACCCGGCCCTGCGCTTCTGGTTCCGCTCGCTCTGATGGTGGGTCCCGACCGCTGGCGACACCTGGTCCGCCGGTTCGCGGGATCGCTGCGGCCGGGCGGGCCGGGCCCGGCCGACGAGCGCTGGGTGGCCGACCACCTCGACCCCGGCGAGCTGGCCCTGTGGGACCGGATGTCCGGGCCCGACCGCCGCCACGCCGTCCAGGTGGCCCGGGCCGTCGTGGACCGCCTCGGGCCGGAGACGCCGAGGCCGGTGGTTGTGGCGGCCCTGCTCCACGACGTCGGCAAGCTCGACAGCGGACTGCGCACGCCGGCCCGAGTGGTGGCCACGCTGGCCGGCATGGTGGCCGGCAGGGAGCGGATCGGCGGCCGCATGGGCCGCTACCTCCACCACGACGAGCTCGGCGCCCGCCTGCTCGCGGCTGCCGGCAGCGATCCCCTCGCCGTCACCTGGGCCCGCGAGCACCACCTGCCGGCCGCCCGGTGGACGATCACGCCCCGGGTCGCCAACGCCCTCAAGGCGGCCGACGACGACTGACGGTGATGGTGGGTGTGGGAGCCCGGCGTCAGCCGAGCCGGGCGACGCTCAGCGGGGGAGGAAACCGAGGGCGTCGTGGGCCCGGGCCAGGGTGGCACCGGCCACGGTCCGGGCCTGCTCGGCGCCGGCCCGGAGCACCCGGTGGAGGTGGGCGGGATCAGCGGCCAGCTCGGCGTAGCGGGCCTGGACGGGGCCGAGCAGCTCCACCACTGCGGCGGCGGTGTCCGCCTTGAGGGGGCCGTACTGGCTGTACTTCCCGGCCAGCACGTCGGGACTCTCCCCGGTGCAGGCGGCCAGGATGTCGAGCAGGTTCGAGACGCCCGGCTTGGTCGCCGCGTCGTAGCGGACCTCGCCGTCGTTGTCGGTGACGGCCCGCTTGAACTTCCGCTCGATCGTCGCCGGCGGGTCGAGCATCAGCACGGTGCCCTGCGGCGACGCCACCGACTTCGACATCTTGTTGCGGGGCTCCTGGAGGTCCATCACCCGGGCGCCGATCTTGGGGATGTCGGGCTCCGGCACGACGAAGACCTCGCCGTAGCGGGCGTTGAAGCGGGCGGCGAGGTCGCGGGCCAGCTCGAGATGCTGCTTCTGGTCGTCGCCCACGGGCACCCGGTCGGCCCGGTAGAGGAGGATGTCGGCGGCCATGAGGGCCGGATAGGTGAAGAGCGCGGCGGACACGAAGTCCCGCCCCTCGGACTTGTCCTTGAACTGCGTCATCCGGCTCAGCTCGCCGAAGCTGGCGGTGCACTCCATCAGCCAGGCCAGCTCGGCGTGCTGGGGGACGTGGCTCTGGACGAACACGGTGACGGTGAGCGGGTCGAGCCCGGAGGCCAGGTAGAGGCCGGCCGTCTCGAGGGTGCGGGCCCGGAGCCGGGCCGGGTCCTGGGGGGTGGTGACGGCGTGGAGGTCGACGATGCAGAAGAACGACTCGTCGGTGACGTGGCCCTCGCCGAAGCGACGGAGCGCCCCGAGGTAGGACCCGAGGGTGAGCTCGCCCGAGGGCTGGATCCCCGAGAGGACGCGTGCCATGGGCCCGATCGTACGGGGTCCCCCTGGCGCCGCCGGGCGGGGTTTAGCCTCGGAGCGTGCCGTACGAGGTCCAGACCCCCGTGTTCGAGGGCCCGTTCGACCTCCTCCTGCACCTGATCATGCGGGAGCAGGTCGACCTCTACCAGGTGCCCCTGGTCCGGATCGTCGACGCCTACCTGGCCGAGCTCGACCGCCTCGAGGTCGTCGACCTCGAGATCGCCACCGAGTTCCTGCTCATCGCGGCCACCCTCGTCGAGCTGAAGGCCCGCCGGTTGCTGCCGGGCCGCGACGACGTCGACCTCGACGAGGAGCTCGCCCTCTGGGAGGAGCGCGACCTGCTGCTGGCCCGCCTCCTCGAGTGCAAGACGTTCAAGGACGCGGCCCGGGTGCTCGCCGCCATGGGCGACGAGGCCGGCCGGTCTTGGCCCCGCACCGCTGGCATGGAGGAGCGCTTCCTGGCGCTGGCCCCCGACCTTCTGGCCGGCACCACGCCGGCCGACCTGAAGGCGGCCTACCTGCGGGCGGTCACGCCGAGGGCCGTGCCGACGGTGAGCCTCGACCACCTCCACATGGTCCGGGCCAACGTGTCCGACGCCGTGGTCGAGCTCCTCGACGAGCTGCCCCGGGTCGGCCGCATCTCCTTCCGCCGCCTCACCGCCTCCCTCGTCGAGCGGCTCGAGGTCGTGGTGCGCTTCCTCGCCCTGCTCGAGCTCTTCAAGCAGGGCCTCGTCGACCTCGAGCAGGCCACCGCCTTCGGCGACATCGAGGTCGTCTGGCTCGGTGCCGACGTCGGCGGGGCCGATCTCGCCCTGGCCGGCATCGACCGCTACGACGGTTGACCACCTCGCCCACCCACCGGGCCGTGGAGGCCATCCTCCTCGTGGCCGAGGAGCCGGTCCGCCCCGACCTGCTGGCCCAGCTCCTGGAGGTGGCCACCGAGCGGATCGAGGAGGTCTGCGACGAGCTGGCCGCCGCCTACCGCGACACCGGGCGGGGGTTCGTCCTGGCCCGGGTGGCCGGGGGCTACCGCTTCCAGACCGCGCCCGACCAGGCGCCCTACGTCGAGCGCTTCGTGCTCGAGGGCCAGAGCGCCCGGCTCTCCGGCGCCGCCCTCGAGACGCTCGCCATCGTGGCCTACAAGCAGCCGATCTCCCGGGCCCAGGTGGCCGCCATCCGGGGGGTGAACGTCGACGGCGTGATGCGCACCATCCAGCAGCGGGGCTACATCGAGGAGGTGGCCCGCGACCCCGGGCCCGGCCAGGCCGTGCTCTTCGGCACCACCCGGCTGTTCCTCGAGCGCCTCGGCCTCGACGGGCTCGACGACCTGCCCGCCCTGGCCGCCTTCGTCCCCGGTCCGGAGGTGATGGAGGCCCTCGAGGCCGGCCTGCGGGTGTCGAGCGACGACGTGCTCGTGGTCGACGCCGGCGATGACGACGGCGACGGGTCGACCGACCTCGATGCCGGCGACCCCGATGCCGGCGACCCCGATGGCGGCGGCGGCATCGGCGGGACGGGCGCGGGCACCGACGGGGTCGTCGACCTCCGGGACGGGTGACCGGGCCCGAGGGCGACGGCGAGCGGCTCCAGAAGGTGCTGGCCCGGGCCGGCGTGGGCAGCCGCCGGGCCTGCGAGGTGCTGATCGAGGAGGGTCGCATCACCGTCAACGGCGCCGTCGCCGTCCTCGGCCGCCGCATCGACCCCGAGGTCGACCTGGTCGAGATCGACGGGGCGCTCGTGCCCGTCGCGCCGGGCCTGGTCCACTACCTCCTCAACAAGCCGGCCGGCGTGGTGTCGACCGCCGACGACCCCGAGGGCCGCCCCACGGTGGTCGGCCTGGTGCCGCCCGAGCCCCGGGTCTTCCCGGTCGGGCGCCTCGACGTGGCGACGGAGGGCCTCCTGCTGCTCACCAACGACGGGCCGCTCACCCACCGCCTCTCGCACCCGTCCTTCGGCGTCGAGAAGGAGTACCTGGCCGAGGTCGCGGGCCGGCCCGGGCCGGCCGCGGTGCGCCGCCTGCGGGAGGGCGTGGTGCTCGACGACGGGCCGACGGCGCCGGCCCGGGTGTCGCTGGCCGGGCCCAACCTGCTGACGATCGTCATCCACGAGGGCCGCAACCGCCAGGTGCGGCGGATGTGCGACGCCGTCGGCCACCCGGTGGTGCGCCTGGTGCGCACCCGCATCGGTCCCCTCGCCGACCGGCGCCTGCGGCCCGGCGCCTGGCGCCCGCTCACGCCCGACGAGGTGCGGGCGCTGGCCCGGGCGGCCACGCCCACCTGAGCCATCCGGGTCGTTCCCCGGCCCACCCGGGGCGTCCCGGCCTGCGCAGGAGGGCGCAGGCAATACGATCCCCGCCCGTGCCAGCCGCGCTGCGCGCCTTGCGGGGCGCCACCACCGTCGACCAGGACACGCCCGAGCAGATCACCGACCGGGTCGTGGTCCTCCTGGAGGAGATGCTGGCGCGGAACGGGGTCGACCACGACGACCTGGTGAGCATCATCTTCACGGCGACGCCGGACATCAGCTCGATGTTCCCCGCCGCCGCGGCCCGCACCATCGGGATGGGCGACGTGCCCCTGCTCGGGGCCAGCGAGCTCTCGGTCGCCGGCGGCCCCACCCGCTGCATCCGGGTGATGATGCACCTCACGACGGAGCTGCGGCGCGACGAGCTCCGCCACGTGTACCTCGAGGGCGCCTCGCACCTCCGCGACGACCTGCCGGGCTGATGGCGCCCCGTCGCGCCGTCGTGGTCGGCACCGGGCTGATCGGCGGGTCGATCGGGCTGGCCCTGCGGGCCCGGGGCTGGCACGTCAGCGGGACCGACCGCGACCCGGCCCGGGCCGAGCGGGCGCTCGTGCTCGGTGCCGTCGACGCGGTGGGGGCCGACCCGGCGGCCGAGCTGACCTTCGTCGCCACGCCGGTCGGCGCCATCCCGGCCGCGGCCGCCGGCGGGCTCCGC
>JBFWQW010000104.1:0-10031 GCA_050249235.1 Acidimicrobiia bacterium
GCGGGCGAGCCGAGACCTGGGAAGGGCATCAGCCCAGGTCAACAGCTATGCGTTGCTGGCGCGCTCGGAGGGATTCGAACCCCCAACCTTCTGATCCGTAGTCAGATGCTCTATCCGTTGAGCTACGAGCGCTGGGCCGGTCGAGTGTAGGGCACGGGCGCTGGGGGCCCTCAGCCGGGGGCGACGCCGAAGCCGGTGGTGTTCCCCGAGGCGAGGACGACCCGGTAGCCGACGTCGACGGGGTTGGCGAACACGGCCACGACGGGGTCGCCGGGCCCGGCGACGTACTGGCCGAGGTAGGGGGCGTCGCCGAAGGCGTAGGTGTGGCCGGTGGCCCGGATGACCCAGTAGCCCTGTCCCGAGGGCGTGGGGGCCATGCCGACCACGTCGTCGACGGCGACGCCGGCACCCGGGAGGCTGCCGAAGTAGGGCACGTCGCCGAAGCTGAAGATGCCCCCGTCGCGGGCCACCATGCGGTAGCCGCCGCCGGTGGGCGAGGTGGTGATGGCGATGATCGGCTGGGTGAGCTGGATGGCGCCGGTCGAGCCGTGGAAGCCGGCGTCGCCGAAGCTGAAGATCCCGCCGTCGTAGGCCACCAGCCAGTAGCCTCGGCCCGACGGTGTGGAGGCCATGGAGAACACCGGCTGGTTGAGGGGGCTGCCGCCCATCGACCCGAAGAAGGGGGCGGTGCCGTAGGTGAACACGCCGCCGTCCTGGCCGTTGAGCCAGTAGCCGGAGCCCTCCGGGATGCCGGCCCCGCCCAGGATGGGCCCGTTGAGCGGGATGCAGGACGGGTCGCCGTGGTGGCCGGAGCCACCGCCGGTGGTGACCGTGCCGTTGGCCCGGGCCACCCAGTAGCCGTCGCCGGCCGGCATCGAGAAGCCGGTGACCGCGCTGGCGGCCCAGCTGTTCTGGGGCGGCACGCACGACGGCGGCTTGGGCCCGACGGGCGGCCCGGCGATCCCGTCGTCCATCGTCACGCCGAACCGGGCGAGGACGACGTCGATCGGGTTCCCGACGGTGAAGGTGCCACTGCCGCCCGTGAGCAGGGCCACCGGGTGGTCGGCGGCGTCGACCATGAGCGAGCCGGAGTCGCCGGGCTGGCTCATGGCGGTGGTGGCGACCTGGCCGTCGAAGCGGGCCTGGCCGTTGGCGCCGTAGTCGATGACCACCGTGACGTTGGTGGCCACGACCGTGCCGGTGGTGTGGTTGGTGGTCCGGCCGCACTTCTTCAGGGTGGTGGCGCCGACCACGAGCTGGGACGGTGGCACCGTCTTGACGGCGGGCGTCCAGCCGCAGAGTGTCTGGCGCTGCACGATGCCGGGCGACACAGCGGCCAGGGCGGCGTCGATGGTGTTGCTCGGCGACGACGGCCCGCAGGTCGACACGCAGAACTGGAGCGGGTGGAAGTCGTGGAGCGTGCCGAGCAGGTCGGCGGGGTCGCCGAGGGTGCCGCCGTCGAACGCACCGGGCTGGAGGATGGCGTCGCCGACCGAGGCGGCGTTGGCGTTGGCGAAGACGTGGTTGTTGCTGAGCGCGTACTGGTGGCCGGCGGCGTCCTCGACCAGGGCGCCGAGGGTGCCGGCGGTGATGTCCTTGTGGCCGGCCGAGACGCCGGGCGGCGTCGGGCGGCTGCAGGCGCCAGTGCCGCCGGCCGGGCAGCTCTGGGCCGAGAAGACGTCGCTCACCACCCGCTTGGTCGGGACGCCGTGCACGGTCTTCGGCACGATGGCGTCGGCGTCGTCGACGAACACGACGAGGACCGGATCGCCCCCGCCGTCGCGGCCGACACCCGTGCCGACCACACCGTCCGCGCCGAGCCAGACGTCCGAGACCGCCGCCTGGGCGACCAGCACGTCCCCGAGGTCGACGGCGGGTGGGTCGGGAGCGGGATGGGCGGCGGCGAGGGTGGGCGAGCCGGACAGCGCGGCCACCACCAGGGCCAACCACCACCTCGAACCCACGCCCGCCTCCGCTCGCCGTTCCGTCGCCTACGCCGCGACCATCTCCGAAGCCTCGGTACGACCCGGCTTCCCCTTGAGCCGGTCGCGACAGCCGGCGCGGGTCCGCCCACCATGCAGGCCGGCGATGGCCGGGCCCGCGGTCGCGCCGGGGCCTCCGGCTGGTTCGATGGTCGCCGTGGATCCCGCCGGCAGGCCCGCATGACCGCCGTGATGCGCACCGTCGCCGAGCGGGTGGCCGCCAGCCTGCGCACCACCCTCTCGGGGAGCCCCACCGGCTCGCCCGAGTGGGTCGACCAGCTCGCCGAGCCCGGCGACGCCGGGTGGTCGGGACCGGGGTCGGCCAGCTGGGCCGTGCACGGCTCGCTGGCCACGCTGATCGGGGGCATCCGGGCCCTCGTGCTCCAGGCCCTCCACCCCCTGGTGCTGGCCGGGGTCGACCAGCACAGCGACTACCGCACCGACCCGCTGGGCCGGCTCTGGAACACCAACCGGTTCATCACGGTCACCACCTTCGGGTCGAGCCGGCACGCCCAGCGGGAGGTGGACACCGTGAAGGCCATCCACGCCCGGGTGGTGGGCACCGCCGCCGACGGCCGGGCCTACCGGGCCGACGACCCCCACCTCCTCGGCTGGGTGCACCTCACGCTCACCGACTCGATGTGGTGGGCGTACGAGCGGTTCCACGACCGCGTCGACTCGCCGGCCGACGCCGACGCCTACTTCGCCGAGACGGCCCGGGTCGGTGCCGCCCTCGGCGTGGCCGATCCGGCCCGCACCGCCGGGGCGGCGGCCGACCAGCTGGCCGGCTACCTGCCGGAGTTGGCCCGGGACGAGATCACCGAGCGGACGCTGCACTTCCTCCGGCACCCGCCGCTGCCGGGGCTCACCGGCGTGGGCTACCGGCCCCTGGCCGCGGCCGCGTGGTGGGGACTGCCCGACGCGGCCAAGCCACTGGCCGGTCCCGGGCCGTGCGTGCCCTTCCCCGAGCAGGCGGCCCGGGCCGAGCTGGCCGGGCTGCGCCTGGCCCTCGGCCGCTCGCCGGCCCTGACCAACGCCCGGGCACGGGCCGGCGCGGGCACGACCGGCTGAGCCGGCCGGCCCGCGCCGCGGCACCGGTCGCCCGGCCACCGCGGCGCCCGGCCCGCCCATCGGCCTAGTGCGCTCCCTCGACCATCTTGATCACGGCGAACATGGCGCCCTGGTCGTCGCTGAGGACGGCGAAGCGGCCGACCGGCACGTCCATCGGACCGGTGACGAGCGTCGCCCCCAGGCCCTCGGCCTTGGCGACGGCGGCCTCGCAGTCGTCGACGGCGATGTAGACGAGCCAGTAGGGCGGCACCGCGTCGGGCACCATCTCCGGCATCGGCATCATGCCGGCCACCGAGCGGCCCCCGACCTGGAGCTCGACGTAGGCGTCGCCCCCGCCCAGCTCGGCGCCGAACAGGTCGCGGTAGAAGGCGGTGGCCTTCGGGAGGTCGCGGGTGCTGAGCTCGTTCCAGCACCAGGTGTTCGGCTCGTTGACGAGCCCGGCACCGTGGTGGGCGTCGGCCTGCCACAGCGAGAAGGCCGCCCCGGTGGGGTCGGCCAGCACCGCCATGCGACCCTGGCCGGGGATGTCCATCGGCTCGACGAAGCAGGCGCCGCCCAGCTCCTTGGCCCGGGCCACCGAGTCGTCGGCGTCGGTGACGGCGAAGTAGCTCGTCCAGTAGGGCGGCCCCGGGTTCTGGGCCGGGCCGAGACCGGCGACGGCCTTGCCCCGGTAGGTGAAGTTGCGGTAGCCGCCCGTCTCCTCGACGGGACCCAGCTCCTCGGCCGTCCAGCCGAAGAGGGCGCCGTAGAAGGCGGCGGCCTTCTCGATGTCGGGCGCGCCGAGATCGATCCAGGTGGGCGTGCCGGGTGCGTACTCGGTGATCTCCATGGGTCGGACGGTACGCCCCGGGGGTGACAGCGGGAAGGCCGGCCGGCGACGGGCGGATGACGGTGTGCCCGACGGGCCGGCTCAGGCCGGCGTCGCCCCGTCGGCCACCGGCAGGCGCAGGCGGAACAGGGCTCCCTCCCCGAAGGTGGACTCGACCTCGGCCCGGCCGCCGTGGGCCTCGGCCACCGCGGCCACGATCGACAGGCCGAGGCCCGTGCCGCCGCCCTGGGCCCGGGCCCGGGAGCGGTCGATCCGGTAGAAGCGCTCGAAGAGGTGGGGCAGGTCGCCGGCCGGGATCCCCGAGCCGTCGTCGGCCACCTCGACCAGCGCCTCGGCACCGGCTCGACCCACCGTCACCCGCACCGACGCCGCCGCCGGCGTGTGGGCCACCGCGTTCGACACCAGGTTCTGGACCGCCTGGCGGAGGCGGCCCTCGTCGCCGTCGACCCGGAGCCGCTCGCCGGGCACCTCGAGGGCGATCGAGCGCCCGGGGTTCGCCACCCGGGCGTCGGCCACCACCTCGCCCACCACCGCGCCGAGGTCGACCGGGACCAGCTCGAGCGGCCGGCCCTGGTCGAGGCGGGCCAGGAGCAGCAGGTCGTCGACCAGCACGCCCATGCGGGCCGCCTCCGCCTCGATCCGCTGCATCGACCTGGCCAGGTCCTCCGGGCGTTCGGACGCGCCCCGCCGGAACAGCTCGGCGTAGCCCCGGATCGACGTCAGCGGGGTGCGCAGCTCGTGGGCGGCGTCGGCGACGAAGCGTCGCAACCGGTGCTCGGACTCGGTCCGCTCGGCGAAGGCGCCCTCGATCTGGTGGAGCATGGCGTTGAGCGACGCGCCCAGGCGGCCGACCTCGGTCTTCGGGTCGGCCGGCTCGACCCGGCGGGCCAGGTCGCCGGCGGCGATGGCGCCGGCCGTCGCCCCCATGGCCTCGAGCGGGCGCAGGCCCAGCTTCACCACCCACCAGGCCATCCCGGCCAGGCCGCCCAGCACGGCGAGGGCCACGAACAGCTCGACCCGGACCAGCCGGCCGAGCGTGTCCTGGACGTCGTCGAGCGGGATGGCGACGGCGAGCGTGTAGCCCTCACCCGTGCGCGGGTCGACGGCGGGGTCGATCCGCACCCGCCAGTTCCCGACGGTGAACGGCCGCTTGGTCGGCCGGTCGTGGTCGAAGCCGGGGGGCCGCCGGTCGCTCCGGTCGAGCGAGCCGCTCACGACGACCTCGCCGTCGCTCCCCCGGAGCTCGCCCCAGGTGCCGGCCGGCAACGAGCGCTCGGCGCCCCCGCTGGCCAGCCCGAAGCCGGGGCGACCGAAGCTCGTGGCCACCGGCTGGCCGGCCACGGCCAGCTGCTGGTCGACGCGGTCGTACAGGAACGACCGCAACGACGAGTAGGTGACCACGCCGGCCACGGCCAGGCCCATCGCCGCCAGCACGACGAGGCCGACCATGAGGCGGGCGCGCAGCGAGGTCACGGGGCCGCTCAGTCGCGGGGCAGGCGGAGGCTGTAGCCGACGCCCCGCACCGTGTGGATGAGCGAGGGACCCAGGCCGTCGAGCTTCTTGCGGAGGTAGGAGATGTAGGTCTCGACCACGTTCCCGTCGCCCCCGAAGTCGTACTCCCACACGTGGTCGAGGATCTGCGCCTTCGACAGCACCCGGCGGGGGTTGGAGAGCAGGAAGCGCAGCAGCTTGTACTCCGTGGCGGTGAGGTCGACAGGCGTCCCGGCACGGAAGACCTCGTGGGTGTCGTCGTCCATCTCGAGGTCGGCGAAGCGCAGGACGGCCGACGCGGCCCCGTCGCCGTCGGCCCGGCGCAGGACGGCCCGCACCCGTGCCACCAGCTCCTCGAGGCTGAACGGCTTGGTGACGTAGTCGTCGCCCCCGAGGGTGAGGCCCCGCACCTTGTCCTCGGTGGCGTCCCGGGCGGTGAGGAAGAGGATCGGCACCCGGCGGCCCTCGGCCTGGAGCCGGCGGGCCATCTCGAAGCCGTCGATGTCGGGGAGCATGACGTCGAGGACGATCAGCTGCGGGCGGAACGACCCGACCGCATCGAGTGCGGCCCGCCCGTTGGCCCGGACGTCGACCTCGAAGCCCTCGTATCGCAGGGCCGTCGACACCAGGTCGGTGATGTTGTCCTCGTCGTCGACCACCAGGACCCGGGGTGCCATGGCGGCCATCCTGCAACGATCGGCTGTGAGCCTGCTGTGAACCCCCGCGGGTGGAACGGGGGCCCGACATTCCCAGGTTGCTCCAAGGTTCGGCCCAGAGGATGGCCAGGTCGGCGACGAAACCTTCGTTCGTCCCCCTCGATGCCCAGATGCAAGGAGAAAGACGATGAAGAAGTCACTCGCACCGATCGCCCTCGTGGCCGCCATGGCCGGCGGGGCCGGGGCGCTCGCGTTCGCCCCCGGCCTGGCTGGGGCCCAGGCGGACGACCCGGCCGCCGACATCCAGGACGAGGGCGCCGCGACGGCGTCCGGTCCCCTCCGGGCCGCGCTCGACGGGCTCGTCGAGGACGGCACCCTCACGCAGGCGCAGGCCGACACCGTGCTCGAGCGGTTGCGTGACGCCCTGCCCGCCAAGGGCTTCCGCGGCGGCCCCCACTTCGGGATCAAGGCCGGCGGCGAGGAGGTCGCCGAGTACCTCGGCCTGAGCACCGAGGAGATCCGTGACGCGCTCCGGGACGGCACCTCGCTCGCCGAGCTGGCCGAGCAGGAGGGCAAGTCGGTCGACGGCCTGGTCGACGTGATCGTGGCCGCCGAGACGGAGGCGATCGACGCCGCCGTCGCCGACGGGAAGCTCTCCGAGGAGCGGGCCGCCGAGATCAAGGACGGCCTCGAGGAGCGGGTCGCCGACCGGGTGGACAACGCCCGCCCGGCCGGGCCCCGGTTCCGCCACCGCTTCGGCTGGCCGGGCGCCGGCGCCGAGGTGGAGGCGGACGACAGCGCCGCCTGACGCAGCAGCTCCCCTCCGGCCTCCCCCCGGGCCGGAGGCGATCCGACGGAGTCGCCGGCCGGGCGGAGCGCGTGCCACCGCGTTCGAACCCGCACGATGCGCTCCGCACCGACGGCGCGAGCGCCAGCGAGCCCGGCGGTCATGGGGCGCGAGCGTCAGCGAGCGGGGACGGAGTCCCCAAAGTGGCGGAGAGGGAGGGATTTGAACCCTCGGACCCGGTGAAGAGTCACCTCATTAGCAGTGAGGCCGATTCGGCCGCTCTCGCACCTCTCCAGGTGGCAGCAGCATAAGGGACGGCGTCGGGCGTCCTTCCGGTCGCAGACCACCGGTCCCCGATCGACCGGCCAACGCCGTTCCGTCGCCGCACGCGAGACTCACGCCCCGACGAGGGAGGGTCGATGGTCGAGATCGAGGGCTTCTGCGATCCCCGCTTCGAGCGCGTGCGCGAGGCGTTCGCCGCCAACTGGGACCTGTTCGACGAGGTCGGCGCATCGGTCGCGGTGACCGTCGACGGCCAGCCGGTGGTCGACCTCTGGGGCGGCTGGGCCGACGGGGCGAGGACCCGGCGGTGGGAGCGGGACACGATCGTGGTGGTCGCCTCCACCACCAAGGGCCTCACCGGCCTGTGCGGCAACATGCTCATCGACCGCGGGCAGCTCGACCCGGCCGCGCCCGTGGCCGACTACTGGCCCGAGTTCGCGCAGAACGGCAAGGAGGGCGTGCTCGTCGAGCACCTCTTCGACCACCGGGCCGGGCTGCCGAACATGCCGCGCGGCGTCGGCCCGGACGACTGGGAGGGCGTGGTTACCGCCCTGGCCGCCAAGCGGCCCCGGTGGGAGCCCGGGACCGGCCACAGCTACCACGCCGCCACCTACGGCTACCTCATCGGCGAGGTGATCCGCCGCGTCACCGGCCTCACCGCCGGCCAGTTCCTCCGCCATGAGGTGTGCGAGCCGCTCGGCGCCGATGCCTGGATCGGCGTCCCGCCCGAGCTCGACGACCGGTGCGCCGAGGTGTGCGGCCAGGCGGCCGGCATGGACGGGGTCGCCCTCCGGCGCTACGAGAGCCCGGCGGGGAACGGCCACACCAACGGGCGGGCCCTGGCCCGCATCTTCGGGGCCCTGGCCTGCGGTGGCGAGCTCGACGGTGTCCGCCTCCTGTCGAAGGAGACCCTCGACGACGCGGTGGCCACCTGGATGACCGGCCCGTGGGTCGGCTTCGACGACGACCTCTACGAGCCGAAGGGTTCGGTGCCGAGGGTCACCACCGGCCTGCGGTTCTGCCGGGGCTTCATGCGGTCGAGCGAGATGTCCTGGATGGGCCCGAGCCCGGGCGCCTTCGGCTCGGCCGGCTCGGGCGGGTCGATCGCCGTCGCCGACCCGGAGGCCCGCATCGGCTTCGGCTACGCCCAGAACGCCCACCTCGGGCCGCTGGCCGGCGTCGACTCGCGGCCCGGGCGGCTGCTCCAGGCGGTGTACGCGTCCCTCTGAGCCGCGCGCCCACCCGGGCCGGCGACGGTCCGTCGGCCCGGAACTAGGGTCGGTCAACAGCGATGACCGGTGCCGTGCAGGCACCCTCGCACCCGGGGGGAACGTGAACGAGGCCGACGCCCACGACTTCCAGCGCATCACCGAGTGGCTCGAAGGGGAACTCGGGGGCACCGTCACGAGGATCGAGCGCCAGGCCCGCTGGCGGCCGGCCTGGTGGGTCGACCTCGAACGCGACGGCGAGCACCTCGAGCTCTGCGTCCGGGGCGAGCGCCTCGACTCGCCGTCGGCCTTCTCGCTCGACCACGAGCGGACGTTCCACACCCTCCTCTCGGAGCGGGGCATCCGGGTGGCGGGCGTCCACGGCTGGCACGACGCCGACCCGAGGGCCTACGTCATGGACCGGGTGCCCGGCCGGGACAACTTCGACGGCGTGTCGGAGGACGAGCGGCGGTCGGCCATGGAGGACTACGTCGACATCCTCCTCGAGATGCACCGGCTGGACGTGACCCCCTTCGCCGAGGCCGGCATCGTTCGGGCCGACCGCCCCCAGGAGTCGCACCTGGTGGGGCTGCGCCGCTTCACCGAGCGGGCCTACCGCAGCGAGAAGAAGCGCCCCGACGCCTTCCTCGAGTTCACGCTGGCCTGGCTCGACCGCAACGTCCCGGCCAACCCCGGCCGGGAGGCGGCGATCGTCTGGGACGCCGGCCAGTTCCACCAGCAGGACGGGCGGATCACCGCCTTGCTCGACCTCGAGTTCGGCCACATCGGCGACCCGCTGGCCGACCTGGCCGGGATGTGGGTGCGCAACCCGTTCATCCCCTTCGGCGACGTCTCGGCGCTGATGCGGCGCTACCAGGAGGGCAGTGCCACCCCCCTCGACATGGTGGCCGTGCACTGGCACTACGTCCTCTGGTGCATGTCGAACCGGCTGGAGTTCCACGCCGTGCTGGCCGACCCGGTGCCGGGCACGGACTACATGCTGAACATGCACTGGTGCGTCGAGACCGACCTCATGGCCCTGGAGGGGATCGCCACCTCGGTCGGCGTCGAGCTCGAGGACGTCGAGGAGCCGGCGCCCCGGGCGTCCGGCTACGGCCCGGCCCACCACCACCTCACCCGGTCGCTCGAGACGCAGCCGGTCGACGACCTGGTCGACCGCTACCGCTCCCGGATGTCGGTCCGCCTCGTCCGGCACCTGGAGCGCATCGACGAGATCGGCGCCCAGGTGGTCGAGGCCAACCTCGACGACATCCACCGGCTCGTCGGCCACCGCCCCGACGACTGGGCCGACGGCGAGGAGGCCCTCGAGCGCTTCGTGCTCGCCGACGAGGGCCGCCACGACGAGCAGCTCGTCCAGGTCTTCCAGCGCCGCCTGCACCGGGCCCGCATGCTCAACGGGCCGGCCGGGTCGTGGATCACCCAGCACCGGGACGTGCCCCAGCCCCGCCTCTGACTGCGGTGGGGGAGGGGCCGGCGGGCCGCGACGATTGCATCGCGTGCCAGGTCGCTGGGACGCTACCGGCCGTGACCGCTCTGCAGCCCACCCAGCAGGTCCGCCTGGCGGTGGTCCTCTACGGCGGCGTCTCCCTGTGCATCTACATGAACGGCGTCACCCAGGAGCTGCTGCACCTGGTGCGGGCGACGGCACCCGACGGCGCCGGCACCGTCATCCCCGAGACCGACCTGACGAGCACCGAGAAGGTG
>JBFWQW010000105.1:0-9982 GCA_050249235.1 Acidimicrobiia bacterium
TGATGTTCCGCCCGTCCGGCTCGGCCGACAGCACGTCGACCCGGGCGCCGAGCGCCTCCAGCACGGTCGGGGCCACGTGGGAGGCAGCGCCGTTCGCGCAGTCGATCACCACCGAGAGCCCGTCGAGCCCCCGCCCGTCGAGCGAGCGCAGGAGGAAGCCCTGGTAGGGCTCGTCGGCCATGAACACCCGCCGGCGCACCAGCCCGATGCCCGCACCGGCCCCCGTCCCCCGGACCCGGTGCGGCTCCCGGGCATCGTCGGGTGCTGCCCGGGGGTCGAGGGAGGCCACGACGGCCTCGACCCGGGCCTCCACCTCGTCGGGGAGCTTGAGCCCGCCGGCCGCGAACAGCTTGACGCCGTTGTCCGTGTACGGGTTGTGCGACGCCGAGATCATGGCGGCGGGCATGCCCTCCCGGGCCGCGTGCCAGGCCAGGCCCGGCGTCGGCAGGACGCCGAGCAGCTCGACGTCGACGCCCTCGGCTGCGATCCCGGCCGCCAGGGCGGCCTCGAGCATGGCG
Source organism: Acidimicrobiia bacterium (assembly GCA_050249235.1). Taxonomy (GTDB): domain Bacteria; phylum Actinomycetota; class Acidimicrobiia; order Acidimicrobiales; family CADCSY01; genus JAEKLB01. Next base: position 519 of record JBFWQW010000105.1, read on the forward strand.
CCCGACTCGCGGGTGTCCCGGCCCACCAGCACCCGCGGCCCACCGAGGACCCTGGCCGTGGCCCGCCCGAGGGCGAGGGCGTACTCCGCGTCGAGCTCGGTGCCGGCGACGCCCCGGACCCCGTCGGTGCCGAAGCGCAGGCTCACCGTGCCGGCGCTACCGCTTCGAGTACTGCGGTGCCTTGCGGGCCTTCTTGAGGCCGTACTTCTTGCTCTCCTTCTCGCGGGCGTCGCGAGTGAGGAAGCCGGCCCGCTTGAGCACCGTGCGCAGCTCGGGGTCGAGCTCGATGAGGGAGCGGGCGATCCCGAGCCGGAGGGCACCGGCCTGGCCGGTCACACCGCCGCCGTCGAGCGTGGCGTCGACGTCGTAGGTCTCGGTGCTCGTGAGCCGGAGGGGCTCCGTGACGATCATCTGGTGCGTCTGGGTCGGGAAGTACTCCGCCATGGGCCGCTTGTTGATGGTCACGACCCCGCTGCCGGGGCGGAAGCGGACCCGGGCGATCGCCTGCTTGCGGCGGCCGGTGGTCTGGGTGAGCGGCTTGTCGGCCACGGTTGCGGATCTCCTCGTCAGGCCGGCCGGCGGGCCGACGGGATGTCGAGCGGCACCGGGCTCTGGGCCGAGTGGGGGTGGGTCGGGCCGGCGTGCACCTTCAGCTTCGAGAGCATCGAGCGGCCGAGCGAGGTCTTGGGGAGCATCCCCCGGATCGCCCGGCGCACCACCTCCTCCGGCTTGGTGGCCATGAGGTCGCTGTAGCTGCTCGAGCGGAGGCCGCCGGGGTAGCCGGAGTGGCGGTAGGCGAGCTTCTTGCCGGCCTTGTCCGACGTGAGCACGACCTTGGCGGCGTTGACGACGATGACGTGGTCGCCCATGTCCATGTTCGGCGCGTAGGTGGGCTTGTGCTTGCCCCGGAGGATGCTGGCGACCTCGGTCGCCAGGCGGCCGAGGACCATGCCGTCGGCGTCGACGACGTGCCAGACGCGATCGATGTCGTTGGGGGTGGGGCTGAACGTGCGCACGACGTCCTCGTGTCTCTGGCCGGATGTCTTCGGCGGGTCGGGCGGGCCGCGGCAGGCGCGGACCCGGTTCCGGGCCGACGGGCGAGTGTAGGGGCCGTCCGGCCGACAGGCAATCGGCCCGCCCAGGCCCCGGCCCGGCCGGGGATCGCAGCCCCGGCCTGGCATCGCGGCAATGGCCTGGCGTCGCGGCGCGGCGCCGGCGCCGGCCCCCGGCCCGTAGCGTGCCCGGCGTGGCCGAGGGCGGGGACGACCGGGTGTCGCGGGACGACGTCGTCGAGGCGGCCCGGCTCCTCGACGGGGTGATCCGACCCACGCCGACGGCCGTGAGCGACGGCGTGAGCCGGGCGGTGGGCCGCACCGTGCACCTCAAGCCCGAGCACCTCCAGCGCACCGGGTCGTTCAAGATCCGGGGTGCCTACAACCGCATCGCCCGGCTCCGACCGGGCACCCCGGTGGTGGCGGCGTCGGCCGGCAACCACGCCCAGGGCGTCGCCCTCGCCGCCGCCCTGATCGGCTGCCCCGCGGTGGTCTACATGCCGGCGACCGTGGCCCTCCCCAAGCTCGAGGCCACCCGTGGCTACGGCGCCGAGGTGGTGCTCGTCGACGGCGGGATCGAGGAGGCCATCGCCGCGGCCCGGCTGGCCGACGGCGTCTTCGTGCCCCCCTTCGACGACCCCCTGGTGGTGGCCGGCCAGGGCACCGTCGGCCTCGAGCTCCTCCACGAGGCGCCCGGCGTCGAGACCCTCGTCGTGCCCGTCGGCGGCGGCGGCCTCATCGGCGGCATCGGCGTGGCGGTGGCCGGCGCGGTGCGGGTCGTCGGGGTCGAGGCCGAGGGCGCGGCGTCGATGATCCCCTCGCTCCGGGAGGGCCGGCCGGTCACCCTCGGGGCGGTGAACACGATCGCCGACGGCATCGCCACCCGGGCGCCGTCGGCGTTAACCGTCGAGCTGGTCCGGCGCCACGTCGACGAGGTCGTCACCGTCACCGACGAGGACATCAGCCGGGCCATGCTCCTCCTGCTCGAGCGCTCGAAAGCGGTCGTCGAGCCGGCCGGCGGGGCCGCGCTGGCGGCCGTGCTGTCCGGACGGATCGCCGGGACCGGTCCCGTCGCCGTGGTCCTCTCTGGCGGCAACGTCGACCCGATCCTGCTCGGTCGGCTCATCGAGCACGGGCTCTCGGCCGCCGGCCGCTACCTCGTCCTGCGGGTCGTGCTCGACGACCGTCCCGGCTCGCTGGCCGCCCTCACCGCCGAGCTGGCCCGGCTCGGCCTCAACGTGCTCGACGTCGAGCACCACCGGGAAGGCGGCCGGCTGCCGCTCAACCGGGTGGAGGTCCGCCTCACGCTCGAGACCCGCGATCCCGCCCACGGCTCCGAAGTGGTCGACGCCCTCCGGTCGACCGGCTTCACGGTGACCCTGACCGGCTGACGCGATCGCCGGCGGGACGCTCAGTACACAACCTCCCAGAGGCAGAGCCCCTGGGGCGGGGCCGGCTTGCCGGCCAGGGCCCGGTCGGCGCCGTTCAGGGCCGTCATCACCGACGCCGGCGTCCGGCGACCGAGCCCCACCTCGACGAGGGTCCCGACGATCGAGCGGACCATCTGCTGGCAGAACGCGGTCGCCTCGATGTCGAAGCGGAGGAGGCCCTCGCCCAGGTCGTGCCAGCGGGTGTCGAGCACCCGGCGGGTCATCGACCAGGCCACCCCGGCGGGCACCCGGGGCCGGCGGCAGAACGACGTGAAGTCGTGCTCCCCGATGAGCGGATCGGCGCCGAGGCGGAGGCGCCTGAGGTCGAGCGGCTCGGCCACGTGCCAGGTGGTGGCGGCGAGGAACGGGCTCGGCACGGGCGTGTTCAGGATCGTGTACCGGTAGCGGCGGGCCCGAGCCGAGTGGCGGGCGTCGAACCCACCGGCGACCAGGTCGGCGGCGCGGGCCACGATCGTCGGGCCGCACACCTTGTTCACGGTCCGGACCAGCCCGTCGAGGTCGAGCGCGGCGGGGTCCCCGCCCGGCGGGACGACGTCGAAGGTGACCACCTGGCCCCAGGCGTGCACGCCGGCATCGGTCCGGCCGGCCACGGTGAGCTGCACGGGCTGGCGCAGGAACCGCTCGATGGTGGTGGCGAGGGTGCCCCCGACGGTCTTGACCCCCGGCTGGGGAGCGACGCCCGAGAAGCCGGTGCCGTCGTAGGCGACGACGAGCTTGACGCGCACGAGCGGCCCCGGAGGGCCGCTCGTGAGATCGACGACGTCGTCGAAGAGCGACATCTACACCAGTTCGATGCGGGCCATCGGGGCGTTGTCACCGTGGCGGGGGCCGAGCTTGAGGATGCGGGTGTAGCCGCCGTTCCGGTCGGCGTAGCGGGGCCCGATCTCGGCGAAGAGCTTGTGGGCCATGTCCTTGTCGCGGATGAAGGCGACGACCTGGCGCTGGTTGTGGACGCCGCCCTTCTTGGCCTTGGTGATCACCTTCTCGGCCACCGGGCGCAGGGCCTTGGCCTTGGCCTCGGTGGTCACGATGGCCTCGGCCGCGATGAGCGAGGCCACCAGGTTGCCGAACATGGCCTTCTGGTGGGCGGCGTCACCGCCGAAGCGCTTGCCCTTGGTGGGGGTGCCGAGCATGGCGGGTCCTCAGTCCTTCTGGCGCAGCGACAGGCCGCGCTCGTCGAGCTTCTCGATGACCTCGTCGAGCGACTTCTGCCCGAAGTTGGTGATGGCCAGCAGGTCGTCGTCGGTCTTCTGCAGGAGCTCCCCGATGGTGTTGACCTGGGCCCGCTTGAGGCAGTTGCGGGGCCGCTCGGACAGGTCGAGGTCCTCGATCGGGAGGTCCATGTCGGGCGAGCCCGTCGACGTGGTCGCCATCTCGCCCAGCTCGAGGCCCTGGGGGGCCTCGCTCATGTCGGCCACCAGCGCCACCAGCGACCGGAGCGTGTCGCCGGCCGACGCCAGTGCCTCACGGGGGCTGATGGCGCCGTCGGTCTCGATGTCGAGGATCAGGCGGTCGAAGTTCGTCGACTGCTCGACCCGGGTGGGCTCGACGTCGAAGGTGACCCGCCGCACCGGCGAGAAGATCGAGTCGACCGGGATCACCCCGATCACGGTGGACTTCTTGTTGCGGTCGGCCGAGACGTAGCCCCGGCCCCGCTCCACGGTGAGGTCGACGGCCAGGCGGCCCTTGGCGTTCATCGTGGCGATGTGGAGGTCGCGGTTGAGCACCTCGACGTCCGAGCTCACCTGGATGTCGGCGGCGGTCACGTCGGCCGGTCCCCGCACGTCGAGGCGCACGGTCACGGCTTCCTCGGACTGCGAGGTCAGCACCAGGTCCTTCAGGTTCAGGATGATGTCGGTGACGTCCTCGGTCACCCCGGGGATGGTCGAGAACTCGTGGAGCGCGTCGTCGAAGCGCACCTGGGTGACCGCCGCGCCCGGGATGGACGAGAGCAGGGTCCGCCGCAGGGAGTTGCCGAGGGTGTGACCGAAGCCCGGCTCGAGCGGACCGATGGCGAACCGCTGACGGTTGCCGACGGCCTCGTCGATGGGCTCGACGGTGGGGCGCTGCATGACCAGCATCTGGCTTCCTTCAACTGGGGAGTGGCGAAAAGGCGGGACGGGCGTGGAGCGGGAGAGCGGGCGCTACTTGGAGTAGAGCTCGACGATGAGCTGCTCCCGCACGGGCACGTCGATGTGCTCGCGCATGGGCAGGTCGCGGGCCGTGACCGAGGCGCCGCTGTCGCCGACCTCGAGCCACGGCGGCACGAGCCGGTCGATCGTCTCCATGTTGTGGCGGACGACGATCATGGCCTTGGCCTTGTCGCCCAGCTCCACCTTGTCGCCCTTGCGGAGGCTGTAGGAGGGGACGGTGACCCGCCGGCCGTTCACCTTGACGTGGCCGTGGCGGACGAGCTGACGGGCCTGGGCCCGGCTCGAGCCCCACCCGGCCCGGAAGGCGACGTTGTCGAGCCGGAGCTCGAGCATCCGGAGCAGGTTCTCGCCGGTGACGCCCTTCTGGCGGTTCGCCTCCTGGTACAGGTTGCGGAACTGCTTCTCGAAGAGGCCGTAGATGCGGCGGGCCTTCTGCTTCTCCCGGAGCTGGACCAGGTACTCGGAGTCCTTGCGGCGCAGCTGCGTGCGGCCGTGCTCGCCGGGCGGGTAGGGGCGACGCTCGATCGGGCACTTCATCGAGTCGCACTTCGGGCCCTTGAGGAAGAGCTTCATCTTCTCCCGGCGGCAGAGGCGGCAGACGGGACCGGTGTAGCGAGCCATCAGACCCTCCGACGCTTCGGCGGCCGACAGCCGTTGTGGGGCACCGGGGTGACGTCCTTGATGCCCGAGACCTCGATGCCGGTGTTCATGATCGACCGGATGGCGGTCTCCCGACCGGAGCCCGGACCCTTGACGAGCACGTCGACCTTGCGGACCCCGTGCTCCATGGCCCGCCGGGCGCACTGCTCGGCCGCCATCTGCGCCGCGAAGGGCGTCGACTTCCGGGACCCCTTGAAGCCCACGTTGCCGGCGGAGGCCCAGGCGAGGACGTTGCCCTCCTGGTCGGTGATCGAGATGATCGTGTTGTTGAAGGAGCTCTTGATGTGCGCCACCCCGAAGGTGACGTTCTTGCGCTCCTTGCGACGCGGGCGTCGACCGCCCGGCTTCGGCTTCGCCATCTACTTCCTGACCTTCTTCTTGCCGGCGACGGTCTTCTTGGGACCTTTGCGGGTGCGGGCGTTGGTGTGGGTGCGCTGCCCTCGCACCGGTAGGCCCCGGCGGTGTCGCAGGCCCTGGTAGCAGCCGATCTCCATCTTGCGCTTGATGTCGTTCTGGACGTCGCGACGCAGGTCGCCCTCGACCTTGAGGTTCTGGTCGACCCAGGCCCGGATGCGGTTGACCTCCTCGTCGGTGAGGTCGCGGACCCGGGTGTCGGGGTTTATGTCGACCGCGGCGCAGAGCTGCTTGGCGATGCTCGGGCCGATCCCGAACACGTAGGTCAGGGAGATCTCGAGCCGCTTCTCGCGGGGGATGTCGACGCCGGCGATGCGAGCCATGGCCTCAGCCCTGCCGCTGCTTGTGGCGGGGGTTGTCGCAGATGACCCGGACACGCCCGTGCCGACGGATCACCTTGCACTTCTCACACATCTTCTTCACGCTCGGACGGACCTTCATGGGCGGGCCTTCGTGGTCGGGGTGATCCGGTTCATGGGCTGGCTCTCTGGGCGGCGGTGCCGTGCCGGCGGGTGGCCGCGGCGGGCGGTCAGCCGGGACGGGTCACTTGTAGCGATAGGTGATGCGACCCCGGGTGAGGTCGTAGGGCGTCAGCTCAACCTGGACGCGGTCTCCGGGCAGGATCCGGATGTAGTGCATCCGCATCTTCCCCGAGATGTGGGCGAGGACCTCGTGACCGTTGTCGAGCTCCACGCGGAACATCGCGTTCGGGAGGGGCTCGGTGACCTTGCCCTCCAACACGATGGCGTCTTCCTTGGGCTTCGGCAGTGTTCGACCCTCCTGGGGGTGCTCGGGATGTCGGAACCAACGGACGGGCAGCGTCGATCGCTACCCGCTGGGCGGCGCGCGCCGTCGGCCGCTGGGCCGGCGGGCAAGGTTACCCACCTGGCCGGCCGCTGCCAATCGCGACGCGCCGGCCGCCACGGGTCAGGGCCGTTGGCGGCCGCCCCGGGCCTCGACCCGCGCGTCCACGACGGCGACGAGGCGGCCGAAGATCTCGTAGGGCGAGCCGGTGCCGTCCACGGTCTCGAGGAGGCGCCGCTCGTCGAACCAGCGGATGAGCGGCGCCGTCTGCTCCTCGTACAGGTCGAGCCGGCGATTGATGGCCGCCTCGGTGTCGTCCGGCCGCTGCACGACGTCGCCGGCGCACACGTCGCAGGTGGCGCCGTACTTGGGCGGGCTCTGGCTCGAGTAGTTGGTCCCGCAGTCCGTGCAGACCCGCCGGCTCGCCAGCCGGGCCAGCACCAGCTCGCGGGGCACGTCGAGGTTGATGGCGACGTCGATGCCGCGGGGCTGGGAGATGGACAGCAGGGCCTCGGCCTGGACCACGGTCCTCGGGAAGCCGTCGAGGACGAAGCCGCGGGTCTTCGTGTCGTCCCGGTTGAGCCGCTCCTCGATGACCCCGATGATCACGTCGTCGGGCACCAGGTCGCCGGCATCCATGATGGCCTTCGCCTTCAGACCGAACTCGGTGCCGTCCCGGACGGCGGCGCGAAGGATGTCGCCGGTCGAGATGTGGGCCACGACGTAGTGACGGGAGAGCCGGATGCACTGGGTGCCCTTGCCGGCCCCCTGGCGCCCGAGGAGCACCAGGCGGGCGCCGGCGTTCACTTCAGGAAGCTCTCGTAGTTCCGCATCATGAGCTGGCTGTCGATCTGCTTCATCGTCTCCAGCGCCACGCCGACGGCGATGAGCAGGGAGGTGCCGCCGAACCCTTCGAAGCTCCGTACGTCCCAGACGGCCAGGAGCAGGGTGGGCAGCAGCGCCACCGACGCGATGAACAGCGCGCCGGGGAGCGTGATCCGGGAGAGGATCTTGGCCAGGTGCCGCTCTGTCTGCGGACCGGGCCGGATGCCCGGGATGAAGCCCCCCTGCTTGCGGATGGTGTCGGCCTGCTTCACGGGGTCGAAGGTGATGGCCGTGTAGAAGTAGGCGAAGAAGATGATGAGCAGCCCGTACGAGGCGATGTAGACGAAGTTGTCCGGCCGGAGCAGGTGCTGGTCGATGAAGCTCCGGATGCTGTTGGCCCAGCTGGCGGTGAGCACGTTGGAGAGCAGCACCGGCAGGTAGAGCACCGAGCTGGCGAAGATGATCGGCACCACGCCCGACTGGTTGACCTTGAGCGGGATGTAGGACGACTGGCCGCCGTACATGCGCCGGCCCACCACCCGCTTGGCGAACTGCACGGGGATGCGGCGCTGGCCCTGCTCGACGAAGACGATCGCCACCAGCACCAGGAGGGCGAGGGCCACGATGATCAGGAACTTCACCATCCCGCCCTCGGCCTTGACCTGGGCGCCGCCGGCGGGGATGCCGCTCACGACCGACGCGAAGATCAGCAGCGACATGCCGTTGCCGACGCCCCGCTGGGTGATGAGCTCGCCCATCCACATGATGAGCGCCGTGCCGGCCGTGAGCGTGAGCACGATCAGCAGCACGTGCCAGACGTCGAAGTCCGGGATCAGGTCGACCTGGGTGTTGAAGAGGCCGCCGCCGCCGTTGTGGAAGAGGAAGGCGAGCCCGGTGGCCTGCACGATCGCCAGCACCACCGTGAGGTAGCGGGTCCACTGGGTGATCTTCTTCTGGCCGACCGCGCCCTGGCTCTGCCACTCCTCGAGGCGGGGGATGACCACGCCGAGCACCTGCATGATGATCGAGCTGGTGATGTACGGCATGATCCCGAGCCCGAAGATGGCCAGCCGGGTGAGCGCGCCGCCCGAGAAGAACGAGAGGAAGCCGAGGACGCCGCCGCCACGGGCCTGCCGCTCGAGGTCCTGCACGGCCTGGAAGTCGACCCCGGGCACCGGCAGGTGGGAGCCGAACCGGTAGACGGCCAGCACCAGCAGGGTGAACAGGATCTTGTTCCGCAGGTCCGGGACCTTGAACATGTTCCGGAAGCTGGAGAGCACCGAGCGGGACTCCTGCGGTCTCGAGGGACGTGACGGGTGGGGTGCGCCGCCGTCCGGTGGGGCGCGGGTGGCCTGGTGGTCTAGCGGTTCGTGTGCTGGTTGCCCTTGGCGGGCGGTCGCCGGTCGCCCCAGGGCAGCGGCAAGCGCTCCACCGTACCGCCTGCCGCGAGGATGGCCTGCTCGGCCGACCTCGAGAAGGCGTGGGCCCGGACCGTGACGCCCCGGCTGAGCTCGCCCCGGCCGAGCACCTTCACGAAGCCGTGCTTGTGGACGAGGCCCTTGGCGAGCAGCGACGACGGGTTGACGTCGTCGCCCTCGAACGCCTCGATGACGTCGAGGTTGATCACGCCGTACTCGACGCGGAAGGGGTTGGTGAAGCCCTTGAGCTTGGGCACCCGCTGCTGCATGGGCAGCTGGCCGCCTTCGAAGCCGAGCGGGATCTGGCCGCGGGCGGCCTGGCCCTTGGTGCCGCGGCCGGCCGTCTTGCCGCCCTTGCCGCCGATGCCCCGGCCGACGCGGCGCTTGCGGGTGTTGGAGCCCGGGGCCGGCTTCAGATCGTGGACCTTCACGTCTCTTCCTCGACTTTGATCAGGTGGGGGACGCGGGCGATCATCCCGCGGATCTCCGGCCGGTCCGGCAGCACGTTGGTCTTGCCGATCCGCCCGAGGCCGAGGGCCCGGAGCGTGCCTCGGTGCTTCGGCTTGGTGCCGATGCCCGAGCGGACCTGCGTCACCTTGATGGCCATCACGCCACCTCGACCGGACCGGTGCCCTGGTACACGCTCTTGTTCGAGTCGCGGTAGGCCCGGAGCAGGCCACCGGGCGT
>JBFWQW010000106.1:0-9913 GCA_050249235.1 Acidimicrobiia bacterium
CGGCCGCCCCCTCGCGCACCCGGCCGAGCCGGGCCCGCCGGCGCGCCGACACCGCGACCGCGGGCGCGGCCGCCGTCAGTGCCACGTACTTGCTGCGATTCCCCATCTCGGCTCCCACGTGCAATCGACCCCGGCGCGCGCCGGGGTGCCACGGTCCAGTCGAACCGCATCGGCATCGCGCCACCAGAGCCCTCCGGCCCTTTTCTCCCGGCGCGGGTCGCGGTTCGGCAGGGACCGTCCAACTCGCGTCGGTGACCGCCAGCGCACGGGGTTGGTCCGTCGTCACCTGTGCTCGTCGGGCGGCGGCCGGGCCGAACGCCTCTGTCGCGAGAGGCCGGTCGGGCGGCACACTGCACCGGTGCGAGCCTGGGTCGTGCGGGAACCGGGGCCGGTCGACGGGTCACCGCTACGGCTGGAGGAGCGTCCCGATCCGGAGCCCGGACACCGCGAGATCCTCGTCCGCGTCCATGCCTGCGGGGTGTGCCGGACCGACCTCCACGTCGTCGAAGGCGACCTGAGGCCGCACCGTGCCGATGTCGTCCCGGGTCACGAGGTCGTCGGCACCGTCGAAGGTCGCGGGCCCGGGAGCGATCGCTTCGAGATCGGCGAGCGGGTCGGCATCGCGTGGCTTCGCCGGACCTGCGGCAGCTGCCGGTTCTGCGTCTCGGGCCGGGAGAACCTCTGCCTCGACCCTTCGTTCACCGGCTGGGACGCCGACGGCGGCTACGCCGAGCTGGCGGTCGTCGACGACCGCTTCGCCTACCGGTTGCCGGAGTCCTTCGACGATCGCTCCGCCGCGCCGCTGCTGTGTGCCGGGATCATCGGCTACCGGTCCCTGCAGCGAGCGTCGCTCCCCCCGGGCGGTCGCCTCGGGATCTACGGCTTCGGGGCCTCGGCCCATCTCGTGGCCCAGCTCGCGCTCCACCGAGGCTCGACCGTCCATGTCATGACCCGTTCGCCGCAGGCCAGGCGCCTGGCGCTCGACCTGGGGTGCACGAGCGCCGGCGACGCGACCGACCCGCCGCCCGAGCCACTCGACGCCGCCATCGTGTTCGCCCCGGCGGGCGAGCTGGTGCCGGTTGCCCTCGCCGCGCTCGACCGGGGCGGCACCGTCTGCCTCGCCGGCATCCACATGAGCGACCTGCCGGCGATGCCCTACCGGCACCTCTTCCAGGAGCGCCAGCTCCGGTCCGTCACCGCCAACACGCGACGGGACGGTGAAGCGCTCCTCGCCCTGGCCGCGACGGTGCCCTTGCGGGTGGAGACGACGCCGTATCCCTTCCGGAGCGCCGATGTGGCACTGGCTGACCTGGCCGCCGACCGCGTGCACGGCGCCGCGGTCCTGCTCCCACCCGGCTGACCGCCCGACGCCTCCGCTGGTCGCGGGCTTCGGGCCGGCGATGGCGGGCGGCCGGGGCGGGGTCTCCCGCCGCCGTGCCTCGGTGTGCCCGCCGCGCCGGCTGCCGGACGGCGGTCCGACCGTGCCCGAGACCGCGGCCCGTTCGGGTTCCCGCCCGTGAGCGCCCCGCGCCCAGCGGTCAGTCGCCGCCGATGAAGCCGACCGGGATCGCCACCGCCTGCTCGACCGAGCCGTCCCGGGCGCTGACCGTGTACAGGACCACCGAGCCCCAGCCGCCCCCCGGGTTCGCCCAGGTCACGTAGTCGTGGAAGGGCCCGAGCTCGGGGCCGCCGGAGCCCGTGACGAAGCCCTCGCCGAGCGGATCGGTCGAACCCCGGGCGAAGACCGAGACCTGCACCGTGCCCTCGAACGCCGATGCCCGACCAGCCAGCTCCAACGGGTTGTCGATCGCCGAGAGCGGGATGGGCGCGGTGAGCTCGATGGCGCGGGTCGCCGCACCCAGGACCCACCATGAGTCGTCGCTGAGCCGGCGGACGAAGAGCGTGGTGACCGGGCCGTCCTGGCGAGGCTGCACCTCCACCTCGCCGGAGCGGTTGTCGCCCTGCTGGAACGCCCCGAGGACGGGATCGTCGAAGCCGAGGAGATCGACCGTGAAGCTGCGGGCCGCGTCGCTGGGGCTCGTGAAGCGTCGGGTTCCACCCGGGTCGGGCCACACGACCGTTGCCGCCTCGTCGATCGAGATCGGGCCGCCGGGCCGCGGCGCCGTCGTGGACGTCGTGGATGTCGGGGTCGTGGACGTGGTCGTCGACGGGCCCGAGGTCACCTCGTCGGAGTCCTGGATCCACAGTGCGAGGGCGATCCCGCCGATGAGCAGGGCCACGACGGGCGCGACGATGGCGACCCGCCGGGCGGTTGTTCCAAAGGCCATGCCTCGATCGTGGGGGTTGCCGGGACGGTGCCGCCAGGGGAGAACGTCCCCTTCTGGCGGCCTGTGGCCCGTCAGTCGGCCTGTGGCTGATCGGTCGGCGAACCGTCGACGGCCCGCTCCCGACGGCTGGGCGTCGACGCGGCCCCGGTGGAGGTCGCCCCGCCAATCGCCGAGCCGTCGAGCCGTCGAGCCGTCGAGCCGTCGAGCCGCCGAGCCGTCGTGCACGACGGGCTCGAGGACCACGACGGGGTCTCGATCGAGCGGCGGCCCGCGAGCGCGTCGAGACCGAGGTCGATCCCGGCCCATCGCCGCCACAGGCGCTCGCGCTCCTCGCGGGCGATGCGGGCGTGCATCCGGCGGGGCCGCTGGCCGGCGAGCTGGACGACGGCGTCGGGATGGGCCTCGAGGTTGAGCCACCAGGCGGGATGGCGCTGCGTCCCAACGTTCATCGCCAGGGCGACGAGGTCGCCTCCGTCCTCGACCGCGCCGCTCACGCCGGGTCGCGCCGCAGTGGGCAGCTCATGCAACGAGGCCCGCCTCGTCCCCGGCCGAGCTCGCTTCCGGCGATGGTCACGACCTCGATCCCCGCCTTGCGCAGCCTCGTGTTGGTCTCGACGTTGCGCTCGTAGGCGATCACGACGCCCGGCTCGATCGCCAGCACGTTGTTCCCGTCGTCCCACTGCTCCCGCTCGGCCTCCATCTCGTCGCCCCCGGTCGGGATCACGCGCACCTCCCGCACCCCGACGAGGCGAGCCAGCTCTTCGAAGACGGCCCCACCCGCCTCGATGTCGACGCCGGCACCGGATGCCGGGAGGACCCGCCAGCACCGGAGCTGACCGGCAACGCCGGCGTAGGAGACGAACGTCTCCTGGTCCACCATCGTCAGCAGCGTGTCGAGGTGCATGAAGGCGCGCTGCGGTGGCAACTCGACGGCGAGCACCTCCGTTGCCGCTCCCGCCTCGAACAGGCGCTCCGAGAGCTGTTCGACGGCCTGCGGCGTCGTGCGCTGGCCCATGCCGATCACCACGGCGCCATGGCCGACGACGTGGACGTCACCGCCTTCCAGCGTCGCCGCCCGGTGGTGGTCCCGCGATCCGCCCCACCAGATGGTCGTCCCGCCCGCGAAGCGAGGATGGTTGCGGTAGATCGCCTCCAGGTGCACGGCTTCGCGGCGCCGGGCCGCCATCGCCATCGGATGGACGCTCACGCCCCCGTAGATCCATGCGCTGGCATCCCGGGCGAAGAGATGGTTCGGAAGCGGCGCGAGGACGAAGTCGTCGTGGCGCATCGTGGCCAGCCGGAGGCCGTGACCGTCACCTCCGAGCTCGGCCCGGGTGACACCGCCGATCAGGTGGCGCACGAGCTGGCGCCGGTCGAGCGCTCCCAGCCACGTGCGCAGGTCGTGGGCGAGTCGCTCCCCCAGCTGGTCGGGGTCGGTCACCCTGTCGAGGACCCAATCGAGCGCGGCGGCCGACTCGAAGGTCTGCGCCAGGAGCTCGTCGACGTAGAGCACCTCGACGCCCCGCTCCAGGAGCGTGTCGGCGAAGGCGTCGTGCTCCTGACGGGCCCGGCGCACCCAGAGCACGTCGTCGAACAGGAGGTCGCCGATGTTGGAGGGGGTCAGCCGCTGCAGCTCGAGATCGGGCCGGTGCAGGAGCACCGTGCGCAAGCGGCCGACCTCGGAGTCGACGTGGAAGGCGTCGGGGCTCACGTGGCGATCGTCGATCCGGTCGTCATCTCCTCCGTCGGCTCCACCGGCACCGGGGGCTCGGCCGGCTCCGTGGCCGGGAGCGGCTCGTCGGCAGCGCCGACGGCGATCCGCGAGGTCTGCCACTTCATGAGGATGAACACGGGGATGCCGGCGAGCAGGAGCATGAAGCCCTTGAAGACGACCTCGTAGCCCGAGCCGGCGATGGCCCAGAGGGAGTAGGCGAAGGCAGCCGCGGCGATGGCCGCGTGCCGTCCCAGCCGGAGGCCGTCGAAGCGGTGGCGGTCGGTGACGAACAGCATCAGCTCGGCGGCCGCGGAGTAGGCGTAGGGCACCAGCGTCGTGAGCGTCGCGAGAAGGATGATGAACGTGAACTGGTCGACGAGGCTCTTCGTATAGTTCATCGTCAGGAGGATCGAGACCAGCACGCTCGATACCACCAGGGCGACGGCGGGTGTCCCGTTGGCGGTGGTCCGGGCGAAGGCCCTGGGGAACAGGCGGTCGCGGGCGGCGGCCATGGGGATCTGACCCTGGATGAGGATCCAGCCGTTGAGCGCCCCGAAGGCGGAGATGACGGCGCCGAGCGCGACCGCGTCTCCGGCCCAACCGCCCCACATCTTCTCGGCTGCATCGGCGAACGGTGCCGAGGAGCCGGCGAGGACATCGCTGCCGAGCACGCCCATGACGGCCACGGTTCCCAGGATGTAGACGACCGATGCCACCAGTGTCCCGCCGATGGTCGAGCGGGGGATCGTGCGTTCCGGGTCGTCGACGTCGTCGGCCGGGATCGTGGCGGACTCGAGACCGATGAACGCCCACAGGGTGAGCGCGCCGGCGGCGGTCAGCGCGCCGAAGGTGCTGTCGCCGCTGGCGTTGAACGGACCGAAGTTGGCGCTGTCGAACGACAGCAGGCCCAGGGTGGCGATCGCCACCAGCGGCACCAGCTTCAGGACGGTCGTCACCACCTGGACGCCGCCGCTCTGGCGGATCCCGAGGGCGTTCACCGCGGTCAGGACCCAGATGGCGGCGAGCGCCACGCCGGCAGCGAGGACGTTGCTCTCGTCGAGCCGTCCCCAGAAGTGACCGAGGTACCCGGCGAAGGCGACCGCGATCGCGGCGTTCCCGGCCCAGGCCGCGATCCAGTATCCCCACGCCGTCTGGAACCCGACGAAGTCGCCGAACGCCCGGCGGGCGTAGGCGTACGGGCCTCCGGTGACCGGGTAGGCACGGCCCAGGCGGGCGAAGACCAGGGCCAGGAGCAGGGCCCCGGCGGAGGTGAACCCCCAGGCCAGGATGCTGACACCGCCGTACGCGGCCAGCGCGCTCGGCAGCAGGAACACCCCGGAGCCGATCATGTTGCCGACGACGAGGGCCGTCGCCATCCCCGTCCCGAGGCCCCGCCTTCGAGCCGTGGTTCCGGTGAGCGCCATGGGCCGTTCCCTCCTGCCTGCGGGACACGGCGGTCCCCCCGCCGCACGTTCCGGGACGGCGGGCGTCGGTCCAAGGGTCGAAGGTCCCGGCCGGTGGACCGATCGTCCCTCCGGCCGGCCCGGGACCTTCCGGCCGCCGGCCCGCCGGGCACCGACCGACATCGACCGGAGCGATGCGACCCATCTGACAAGGGTCTTTGGTCCGGCCCGGTGGGGACGGAGCGCCCTGGTGACACCCGGGACCCGGACACCACGATCGGCGGATGAGCGAGACCGAGCCGTCAGACGCACCCCGATCCCAGCCTCAGGCCGGCCCCCGGGCGGAGTCGCTCTCCGTGATGGGGGTCGTCCTGGCCGGCGCGGCGGTGGTCTTCGCCGTCGTCGCCATCGGGCTCAGCTTCCAGAAGGTGGACGAGGCGCGCGGTCTCGTCGCCGGCACCTCGTCGGCCACGGTGGAGGTCAGGATCTCCGAGTTCGCGATCGATCCCGCCATGGTCATGGTCCCGGTCGGCGGCAGCCTCCGGGTGACGAACGACGGCAGCGCGCCGCACAACCTGGCGGTGAAGGGGGCCGAGCTCAGGACGGCCATGCTCGACGGAGGGGAGTCGGCCGAGCTCGACGTGTCGGGCCTCCCGGTGGGCGACTACACGATCGTCTGCGAGGTGCCCGGCCACGAGGGCGCCGGCATGACTGCGATGCTGCACGTCCTCGCGGGTGACACGCCGAGTGCCGCGGCCGGCGGTCCGAGTGCGGTGAGGATGTCGGCCGAGGAGATGGATGCCGTCATGGCCGTCCGCACCAAGGCCTTCCCGGCCGCGACGGAGGGTGTCGGGGCGCCCGACCTGGCACCCGTGGTCCTGGCCGACGGGACCAAGGAGTTCACGCTCACGACGAGCGAGATCGACTGGGAGGTGGAGCCGGGCAAGGTCGTCAAGGCCATGGCCTACAACGGCACGGTGCCGGGCCCGACGATCCGGGTGGGCATCGGCGACAAGGTCAGGTTCGTCGTGCGAAACGAGATGGCGGAGTCGACGGCGGTGCACTTCCACGGCCTGATCCTCCCGAACGCCATGGACGGCGTGCCCGACATCACCCAGGAGCCCATCAAGCCCGGCGAGACGTTCGTCTACGAGTTCGTCGCGAAGGGACCGGCCGTCGGGATGTACCACTCCCACCACAACGCCCAGGTCCAGGTGTCGAACGGCCTGGCCGGCGCCGTGTACGTCGGCGAGCTCCCCCTCCCGGCCGGCGTGCCCCGCCCGGCGGTCGATCTCCCGATGATGTTGAACGACGCCGGCACGATCGGCTACTCGCTGAACGGCAAGTCCTTCCCGGCGACGGCCCCGGTCTCGGCCCGGATCGGGGACTGGGTGAAGATCGACTACCTGAACGAGGGGATGCAGATCCACCCGATGCACCTGCACGGGATGGCGCAGCTGGTGATCGCCCGCGACGGCTTCCCCTTGGCGACGCCCGAGCTCGCGGACACCGTGGTCGTCGCCCCGGGCCAGCGGGTGAGCGTGCTCGTCGAGGCCACGGAGCCGGGCGTGTGGGCCTGGCACTGCCACATCCTGAGCCACGCCGAGACCAGCGAAGGGATGTTCGGCATGGTGACCGCCCTGGTGGTCTCGTGACCGGCGGCGCCCCCCGGCCCGGATCGGGACGCCGGGCCCCCCGTCGTGGGAGCCCCCGGTGAAGGCGGTCGTCGTCGGCGCCGGGAGCGTCGGCGCGACGGTCGCCTATGCGTGCCTGCTCCGGGGTGCCGTCGACGACCTTCTCCTCTACGACATCGACGAGGCCAAGGCGGTGGCCCAGGGCCTGGACCTGGCGCACAGCATCCAGTTCACGGCCATGGCCCGGGTCGGGGGGACCGGCGACCTCACGGCCTGCGCCGGTGCCGATGTCATCGTCCTCGCGGCCGGCGCCAAGCAGAAGCCGGGGCAGTCGCGCCTCGACCTGGCGGCGTCGAACGTGGCGATGTGCCGATCGGTTCTGCCGGCACTGCTGGCCGGGTCGCCGGCTGCGCTCCTGCTCGTCGTGACCAACCCGGTCGACGTCGTCACCCGGGCCGCGCTCGAGTTCTCGGGGTTGCCGGTGGGTCGGGTGATCGGGACGGGGACGGTGCTCGACACCGGGCGTCTCCGCGCGCTGCTGGCCCGGCGGTGTGGGGTTGCCGTCCAGAACGTCCACGCCCACGTCCTCGGCGAGCACGGTGACTCCGGGTTCGCCGTCTGGTCGGCGGCGGCCATCGCCGGCGTGCCCCTCGCCCGGTGGGACGCGGTCCTCGGCGGCCCCCCGTCGGCGGCCGAACGGGCGGCGATGCTCGGCGAGGTGCGGGGGGCGGCCCAGCGGATCATCGCCGGAAAGGGCGCCACGAACTTCGCCATCGGCGGTGTCGCCGCTCGCATCATCGAGGCCGTCGGGCGAAACGAGCGTCGCGTCCTTCCCGTCAGCACCTACCTGGCTCGGTACCGGGGGATCGACGACGTCTGCCTCTCGGTTCCCTGCGTGCTCGACGGGACCGGGCGGGCGGCGGTGCTCGACGTGCCGATGCAGCCCGACGAGGACGCCGGCCTCGCGGCGTCGGCCGAGACCCTGCGCCTGGCGTGCGCGGCATCCGGAGCCGACGGCTCGGCCGGCTGACCCAGGCCCCGGCGCCGCCCTCTTTCGGGTCGTTCGACCCTGGGGAACGCGCTCGAACCGGCCCAGGCTCGTGCCATGACCGGGGTTCGGGAGCTGCTGGTGCCACTGGACGGGACGGCCGAGACGCTCCCGGCGCTGCGGGTGGCCGGATCGATCGCCGCGCTGACGGCCGCGGACGTGTCGGCGGTGATCGTGTGCTCACCGCACGCCGATCCCGGGCCGGATCTCGCCTGGCTCGAGGAGCAGTCTCGAAGGGCCGGCCTCACGTTGCGACGGCGCGTCGTGAGCCCCGGGCTCGACGTCCCCGCCGGGGTCCTCGCGGCGGCGAATGAGCCAGGGACAGTCCTCTGCCTCTCGTCCCACGGTCGATCCGGTCTGGCCGAGATGGTCCTGGGGAGCGACAGCAACGAGATCGTTCGCCGCACGACGAGTCCCGTGCTGCTCGTGGGACCCGAGGCGCGACCGGCTCGGCGCTTCGAGAAGCTCATGGTCTGCCTGGACGGCTCGCCGCTGTCGGAGCAGGCCCTGGCCGTCGCCGCCGACCTCGCCGCCGACCTCCACCTGTCCCTGCACCTCGTCCGGGTTGTCGACTCCGACGGCATCGCCCCCTCCGACCTCGACGACGATGACCAGCTCAGGCGGGCGGTCTCCGATCTCGAAGGGCGCGGGCTCGAGGCCGACTGGCAGATCCTGTGCAGCCTGCCGGAGGCCCGCACGCTCGTCAGGCACGCCGACGAGGCCGAGGTCGACCTCGTCGTCGTCGGCACCCACGGCCGGAGCGGGATGCGCGCCGTCACCATGGGCAGCGTGGCCAACGCCGTCGTGCGCCACGCCCACCAGCCGGTCCTCGTCGTCCCGGCTGGTCCGCACCGACCGGCGGGCCGGCCCGGGTGACCTTCGGCCCTGCCCCCGGCGCAGCCGGCCGGGCGATCATGGGTCCATGGATCGCATCGTCGTCGGGGTGGACGGATCGGAGGACGCCGCCGAGGCGTTGCGGTGGGGTGCGGACGAGGCCCGGCTGCACGGCACCCGGGCAACGGCGCTTCTCGGCTGGACCTACCTCCTCCAGTACCACGAGGACCCTGGGGACGAGGGCTTCCGGCCCGGGTACGACGAGGCGGACGCCCGTGCCGTCCTGACCGGGTACGTGCGCACGGCCCTCGGCGACCCCGCCGGCGTCGAGCTCCGGACGACCTGCGACCTCCCGTCCCAGGCGCTCATCGACGCCTCCGAGACCGCCGACCTCGTCGTGGTCGGCGCCCGGGGCCACGGCGGCTTCGAAGGCCTCCTGCTGGGCACCGTCGCCGATCGGGTCGCCGCCCATGCCGGCTGCCCGGTGGCGGTGGTGCGCGCCGGGCAACGGGCGAGATCGACCGGCCCCGTCCTCGTCGGCGTCGACGGCTCGGAACGGTCGACGCGCGCCCTGCGCTGGGCCGCCGACGAGGCCCGGGCGCGGGATGTCCCGATCCACGTCGTGCACGCCTGGCGGTTCCCCGTCGTCGTCCGAGGCGGCTGGATGCCGAGCATCCCGAGCGAGGACGAGGCCCGGGCGGCCGCCGGGGAGCTCCTCGACGGGGCCCTTGCCGACCCTTCGCTCGCCGGCCTCGCCGCATCCGGGCACCTCGCCCGGACCGGCCCGGCCCGGAGCCTCATGGCGAGGGCCGACGAGGCCGCCCTGGTCGTGGTCGGGACCCGGGGCGCGGGGCGGGTCTCCGCCGCGCTCCTCGGGTCGGTGAGTCGACAGCTCCTCCACCACGCACCCTGCCCGGTCGTCGTCGTCTGACGGCGACGGGCCGTGGCCGCCGGGCCGCCGGGTCAGCCCGTGACCGGGGCCAGGTCGGGGG
>JBFWQW010000107.1:0-9719 GCA_050249235.1 Acidimicrobiia bacterium
GCGACCGAGGCGGCTGCCCCAGGCGAGGTGGTCGAAGTCGCGCTCGGCCCGCTCGGCCACCGTCGCCATCGTCCGCACCGCCGCCACCGGGTAGCGGCCGATGGCGGTCTCGCCCGAGAGCATCAGCGCGCTGGTGCCGTCGAACACGGCGTTGGCGACGTCGCTCACCTCGGCCCGGGTCGGACGGGGCGCCAGGACCATCGACTCGAGCATCTGGGTGGCGGTGATCACGGGCCTCGCGAAGGCCACGCCGGTCCGGATGATGCGCTTCTGGATGTGGGGCACGTCCTCGAGGGCGCAGCGGACCCCGAGGTCGCCCCGGGCCACCATCGCACCGTCCGACTCGGCCAGGATGGCCTCGAGGTCCTCGACCGCCGACGGGGTCTCGATCTTGGCCACCACCATCGGCCCGTCGGGGTCGGCGGCCCGCTTCACGGTCCTGACGTCGTCGGCCCGGCGCACGAACGAGACCGCCACCGCGTCGACCCCTGCCGCCGCCACGGCGTCGAGCAGGCGGAGGTCGTGGGGCGTGGGCACCGCCGCCGTCACCCGCTCGGGCGGCAGGTTGACGCCGGGGCTGCCCACCAGCCGGCCGCCGCCGACGACCCGGGCCAGGGCCCGGCGGCCGTCGACGTCCTCGACCACGAGCACCACCCCGCCGTCGCCCAGGGCGACCTGGTCGCCCGGCCCGACCTCGGCGAGGAGGGCGGGGTGCTCGACCCCGATGGTGCGGGCGCTGCTCCGCCCGCCGGGCTGGGCCGGGACGAGCTCGACCCGCCCGCCCTCGGCGAGCAGGGCGCCGTCGTCGGGAAACGCCGACGCCCGCACCTTCGGGCCGGGCAGGTCGGCGAGCACGCCCACGACCTTCCCGGCCGCCTCGGCCACGGACCGGATGCGGACGACCCGGTCGAGGTGCTCGTCGAGCGAGCCGTGGGCCAGGCCGAGGCGGAAGACGTCGACCCCGGCCTCGACCAGCGCGCCCAGGACGCCGGGATCGTCGGACGCCGGGCCGATGGTCGCGACGATCTTCGTCCGACGGGCCACCCTCCGACGGTACCGCCCACCATGTGGGGCAGCGGCGAGGCGGCACCGTCCCGGCCGGTCGAGGCAGAATCGCCGCCATGAGCGATCGACACGTCGACGCCGGCGCGGGGCGCACGACCGCCCTCGCCGGACCGCAGCGCGGGAGGGCGGGCCGGTGACGGTCGAGCGCTTCCCGATCGAGGCCGGCCACATCCTCCTCTTCGCCCGTTCGGTGGGCGACCCGAACCCCGTCTACCAGGACCCCGACCTCGCCGTGGCGCCGCCCACCTTCGTGCAGGCCAGCGCCCAGTTCGACCCGGACTACTTCCTCCGACCCCGACCGGGCCAGCCCTGGATGGGCTCGGCATCGACGCCGAGCCAGCTCCAGACGGCGCTGGCCGCGGCCGCGGCGGCCTCCGGCGACGACGCCGGGGCGGGGGCCCGAGGCCCGGGCGGCGGGGGCGGCGGGGGCGGCGGCGCCGGGCTCCACGCCGAGCAGCACTACGAGTACCACCGGGTGCCCCGCCCCGGTGACGTGCTCTCGGCGACGGTGCGCCCGGGCGAGTCGTGGGTGCGGGAGGGACGCCGGGGCGGCACGCTCACGTTCTCGGAGTCGGTGACGGAGTACCGCGACCAGCACGGGGAGCTGGTCGTCACGGCCCGGTCGGTCGGCGTCCAGACCTCGCAGATCCCGGAGGCGCGGTGATGGCCCTCGACCGAGCGACCGCCAAGGTCGGCGACACCCACACCCAGGTCGTGGTCGAGGACCTCACCCGCACGCAGATCGTCATGTACGCCGGCGCGTCCGGCGACTACAACCCGGTGCACAGCGACGAGCGCTACGCCGTCGAGGTGGCCGGCTTCCCGGGGGTGTTCGCCCACGGGATGCTGACGATGGGCATGAGCGGCCGGGCCGTCACCGACCTCGTCGGGCCGGATCGCCTCGTGCGCTACGGCGGCCGCTTCAAGTCGCAGGTGTGGCCGGGCGACACCCTGACCGCGACGGTGACGGTCGAGGCGCTCCGGGAGGAGGGCGACGACCACCTCGTCGACCTCACCGTGGTGACGGTGAACCAGCGGGGCGACGAGGTCTTCGCCGGCGCGGCCACCGCCCGCCTCGCCTGAGAGTCCGCGCGGACGGTTACGTCCGGGTCAGCAGCCGCCCGTGCCGGGAAGATCCGGGATCGACGGGTCGTCGACCTCCACGTGGACGTGGGGCCAGGCCGGGCGGGCCGCTCCCTCCTCCACCTGGGACGCGAACGGGAGACGGGTCGGGCCGGGGGCGAGCACCGTCACCCCGGCCTCGACCCGCTGGCCGGCCCGCACCCGGGTGGCGGCCAGATGGAGGAGCTTGACCTCCCAGCCGGGATGATCGTCCGGCTCGATGACGACGAAGTGGTCGATGTGCCTGCAGTAGAGGACGTAGCTCCCGGCCCGCAGGACCCGGCCGCTCACCGGGGCCCGGATCTCGACGTCGGGGTCGACGACGACGTCGGCGGCGGTGCGGGCGTCGGTGCCGCGCCCCCGGGTCGACAGGGTCACCGGGGCGCTCGCGGTGGGCAGCACGGCCAGCTCCATGGCGCCCTCGTCGTTCGACTCGTGGAAGCCGATCCGCTCCACCCGGGCCGACGGGTGCAGGACCACCACACCGCCGACCGTCGCGAACGGCGACCAGGCCTGCTCGTGGACGACCCGGGTGCCGCCCTCGGCGGGGAAGACGTCGACCGTCACCGCCGCGGGAGGTGACCCGGGCGGCTCGGGCAGTGGCGCCGACGCCAGCTGACCGGCCTCCAGCAAGACTCGCCTCGCCTGTTCGCCGGTCTCGACAGGCGGGGCGAAGCCGGCCGGCACCGCGGCCACCAGGGCGGCGAGCACGAGGCCCATGGCGGCGCGAGCCCTTCCCGACACGGCCGCGGACGGTAGCGGCGGTCCCCCGCGATCCGGCTGATGACCCCGCCACCGCCCGTTCCCTGTCGACTGCGCCGGGGTCGTTCCGTCGCAGTCGACGAGGAACGGGGGCACTACGGCGTCCGGAGGGGCAGGACGAGCTCGTCGCGCTCGTCGGGGCGGGGCAGGGGCGGGAGGCGGCGGTGGAGGGCGATGACGAGCAGGCTGCTCGCCATGGTGCCGACCAGGGTGGCGGCCATGCCTCCGACGTAGGAGTCGAGGGTGGTGACCGAGCCCACCGTGCCGAAGAAGACGATGCCGGCCAGGGCGACGCCGAGGGCGGCGGCCGACTGCTGGACCGTCTGGAGCAGGCCCGATGCCGAGCCGGCGTGCTCGGTGGTGACGTCGGCGAGGGTCAGGTTCACCACGCTCGTCATGCCGAATCCGTTGTTGGTGCCGAGGAGCACGAGGGCCGGGATCAGGTGCGCCGGGTGCAGCGGTCGGGGTCCGAGAGCCATGGTGGCCATGATGGCCAGCGAGGCGGCGAACCCGAAGCAGGCCGCCACGGCCACCATGCGCCGGCCGAACCGGGGCAGCAGGCGGGCCGAGAGGAGGGAGGCGGCGATGACGGCCAGCGGCGTCGGCGCGGTCGCCAGGGCGGCCTCGAGGGCGTCGAAGCCGAACCCGAGCTGGAGGGTGAGGGTCAGCACGTAGAAGGTGGGCAGCGTGCTGAAGCTGTAGGCCAGGGCGACGATCAGGCCGCCTCGGAACGACCGGGCCCGGAACAGGCCGAGGTCGATGAGCGGGTCGCCGCCGGCCGCGGCCAGCCGGCGCTCGTGGCGCACGAAGGCGACGAGCACGGGCACGGCCGCGGCCAGCAGGAGGCCGAAGACCGGGGGCCAGCCGGCGTTGCGCCCCTGGATCAGCGGATACAGCACCAGGAGGCCGCCGGCCGACGCCATCGCCACGCCGACCAGGTCGAGGCGCTGCGACCGGGTCGTGCCCGTCTCGGGCAGCACGGCCGCCGCCGCCACGAGGGCCACGACGCCGAGCACGAGGTTCACCACGAACGGCGAGCGCCAGTCGAGGCCGAAGAGGTCGAGGCGGATGAGCCCCCCGCTCATGACCTGGCCGACCATGAAGGCGCTCCCGCTCACCATCCCGAAGGCGGCGAAGGCCCGGGGCCGCTCGGCCGGCGGGAAGGCCACCTGGATGACGGCCAGCACCTGCGGCGCCGTCACCCCGCCGAACATGCCCTGGGCCAGGCGGGCCGCCACCAGCACCTGGATGGTCGGCGCCACGGCCGCCACGGTGGACGCGGCGACGAAGCCGCCGAGTCCCAGCAGGAAGACCCGCTTGCGGCCCCACAGGTCCCCGAGCCGACCGCCGGTGACGAGCACCACGGCGAAGCCGAGCTGGTAGAGCACGAGCACCCACTGGATGGCCGAGGCCGAGGCGTCGAGGTCGTCCTGGATGGACGGGAGGGCGATGTTCACCGTGCCGACTGCGCCCACGATCATGAACTGGCCCAGCAGGACGATCACGAGGACCAGCCAGCGCTGGGGATGGCCGGCGGTGTCGACCGCCAGCCCGTCGACCGCGATCCCCTCGACCGCCACGCCGTCCCGCTCCACGCCGTCAGTATCCACGGTGCCGAGGGGGGCGGGCCCCGACGAACGCCTGTTCGGCTCCCCGTCGGGGGCGGGCGCTACCGTGCCGGCATGAGCCGGGGCCGACCGTCCACCGAGGAACGCCACTCCCCGCCCGCCGCCGGTGGCGGCACCGAGCGGGGTGGGCGCTGAGCCGTGCCGCCCTCGCCCTGGCCCTACCTCGACCACCCCGGCCCGCTGCCCATCGCCCACCGGGGCGGTGCCCTCGACGCCCCCGAGAACACCCTGGCGGCCTTCGAGCGGGCCGCCGCCCTCGGCTACGTCTACGTCGAGACCGACGCCCGGGTCACCGCCGACGGCGTGGCCGTGGCCTTCCACGACGACGACCTGCGCCGCCTCGCCGGCCGACCCGGCCGGATCAGCGAGCTGCCCTGGTCCGAGGTGGCGACGGCCCGCGTCGGCGGCGAGGCGATCCCCCGCCTCGACGAGCTGCTCGGCTCGTTCCCCGGCCTCAAGGTGAACGTCGACCCGAAGCAGGACGAGGTCGTCGAACCGGTGGCCGAGGCCATCCGGGCCACGGCCAGCGTCGACCGGGTCGGGGCCGGGTCGTTCTCCGGCACCCGGCTGCGCCGCCTGCGCCGGCTCCTCGGTCCCCGCCTCTGCACCTCGCTCGGCCCGCTGTCGATCGCCCGCGTCCGCCTCGGCAGCTGGGGGCTCCCCACCGGGACCGTGCCGGGGGCCTGCGTCCAGGTGCCCGTCCGGGCCCCGGGCCGGCTCCCGCTCGTCGACCGCCGCTTCGTGGCCGAGGCCCACCGGCGCGACCTCCAGGTGCACGTCTGGACGGTCGACGACCCGGTCGAGATGCACGCCCTCCTCGACCTCGGCGTCGACGGGCTCATGACCGACCGCCCGGCCGTGCTCAAGGAGGTGCTCGAATCGAGGGACCAGTGGTGACGGTCGGCGGCGCCGGTCAGCAGCCGGCGTTCGGGTTGAGGATGCCCGCCGGGTCGAAGGCCCGGCGCAGGGCACGGTAGGCCCCCAGCTCGGCGGGCGTCCGGGCCAGGGACAGCCAGCGCTGCTTGGCCGTGCCGATGCCGTGCTCGGCGCTGATGCTGCCCCCCATCCCGGCCACGACGGCGGCGATCCGGTCGTCCGGTCGGTCGTCGTCCGGCGCCGGCCCGACCAGGTTCACGTGGAGGTTGCCGTCGGCCACGTGGCCGAAGAGCACCACCACCGTCGTCGGGTCCACGGCCCGGGCCGCGGCGGTGACGGCGGCGGCCAACTCGTCGAGGCGCCGGGGGTCGACGGCCACGTCGAGCTTGTGGGGCACGCCCAGGCCGTTGACGGCCTCGGTGTGCGCCTCCCGGTACCGCCACAGCTGGTCCCGGCTCGACGCCCCGGAGGCGACCACCACCGCCTCGGGGTCGAGGCCGTCCACGGCGGCCAGGGCGTCGACGGGGCCGTCCCACTCCACGAGCAGGTAGGCGGGCGACGCCGGCATCGGTCGGGGCAGGCCGGTGTGGCGGCGAACCAGCTCGAGCCCGGCGTCGAAGAACCCCTCGGCCGCCTCGACGGCCACCCCGGCCCGTCGCAGGCCGGCCACCACGGCGAGGGCGCCGGCCAGGTCGGCGGTGCCGACGAGGGCGGTCTGGACCTCCCGGGGGGGTGGCACCAGGCGGAGCCGGGCGGCGGTGACCAGGCCCAGCGTGCCCTCGCTGCCGCACAGGAGCCCGGCCAGGTCGTAGCCGACGTTGTCCTTGGGCGGCGAGTCGAGGCGGGACACGGTCGAGCCGTCGCCGAGCACGGCTTCGATCCCGAGGAGCTGCTGGCGCATCCCTCCGTGGCGGACGAAGCGGAGCCCGCCGGCGTTGGTGGCGACCATGCCGCCGACGGTGGCGCTGTCCCGGGCGGCCAGGTCGACCCCGACTTCGAGCCCGGCGGCGGCGGCGTGGGCCTGGAGCTCGGCGAGCGTGACCCCCGCGCCCACGATCACCGAGAGGTCGAGCTCGTCCACCGGGTCGAGGCGGCGGAGGCGGCGCAGGCTCACCACGAGCTCGCCGCCGAGCGGCACCGACCCGCCGACCAGGCCGGTGTTCCCGCCCTGGGCCACCACCGCCACGCCGGCCAGCCGGCAGGCCTCGACCACGCCGGCCACCTCGGCGGCGGTGCCGGGCCTGACGACGGCCGGGGTGGCGCCGACGAACCGGCCGGTCCAGTCCCGCTCGTAGCCGGCCCGCAGGTCGGCGTCGGTGAGCACGTGGTCGGCACCGACCAGGGTCCGCAGCCGGTCGAGCAGCGGGCCGAGCACCGCCGTGGGCACCACCGGGGCACCCTACCGAGGCGCGTCGCAGCCGGCTCCCGGAGAGCCGGCTGCGACGGGATGTGACCGGTGCTGGACGCGACGAGGGGTGGGGCTCCGGCCCGTCGATGGGGTCGGCGCCGGCGGCGTCGTTGGCGTCAGCGCGTCCGGACGTGCTCGAAGCGTACCCCCGAGAGGATACGTCCACCCGTACCCCGTCCCCCCACCGGGGCGCGTGACGATCCGATGACAGGTTGTCGGGCACCGCGTGTTTCGGCCCCGACCCGATGTCCGAGCACGCAGTGTCGCCCTCTAACCTCGCGCCGTGCTCGTCCGCGCCCTCCGGCGGTTCCCCCACACCGACGACCGGCGACCGTCGACCGACCGGTCCAGCGGCCCGTTCCCCCGCCCGGCCCCGGGCCGACGCGACCGGGCCGGCCGCCGTCGGGCCAGCCGCCGTCGAGTCGGCGCCTCGGCCGGGTTCGTCGTCGCCCTGGTGGCCTCGCTCCTGCCCCTGGTCGGGGCCGGTCCGGCCGGCGCCGACGGCCTCGAGGCCCGCGACCGGGTGACCGAGCTCGGCGGCGCCGCCGACCACGGCTCGCCCTGGATGCTGCCGGAGCGTGGCCTGGTCGGCATGGCCACCCGCCCGGGCGGCCACTGGATCGCCACCAGCGACGGCCTCGTCAGCGCCCACGGCACGGCCCCGGCCCTCGGGCAGCCCGGTGAGGGGCTGTCGGCACCGATCGTCGGGATCGCCGCCAGCCCGTCCGGCCTGGGCTACTGGCTGGTGGCGGCCGACGGCGGGGTGTTCGCCTACGGCGACGCCCCCTTCCTCGGGAGCCTCGGCACCGTCGTCCTCAACCAGCCCATCGTCGGCATGGCGGCCAGCCCGTCCGGCCTGGGCTACTGGCTGGTGGCGGCCGACGGCGGGGTGTTCGCCTACGGCGACGCCCCGTTCCTCGGGAGCCTCGGCACCGTCGTCCTCAACCAGCCCATCGTCGGCATGGCGGCCAGCCCGTCCGGCCTGGGCTACTGGCTGGTGGCGGCCGACGGCGGGATCTTCGCCTACGGCGACGCCCCGTTCCTCGGGAGCCTGGGCGACACCGCCCTCAACCAGCCCATCGTCGGCATGGCGGCCACGCCGTCAGGCCAGGGCTATTGGCTGGTCGCCGGCGACGGCGGGGTCTTCACCTTCGGCGACGCCCCCTTCGCCGGGCCGGCCCTGGGCAGGGAGCCGGCGGTCGCCATCGCCGCCAGCGGCGCCGGCTACCTGGTGCTGCACTCCCCCGTCGTCGCCCCGCCGCTGCCGGCCGGGTCCGGGTCGGGCCGGCGGATCGTCTACTCGAACAGCCAGCAGCGGGTCTGGCTGGTGGAGTCCGGCGGCGAGGTGATCAGGAGCTACAGGGTCTCGGGCAAGCGGGACACGCCGGCGCCCGGGGCCTACTCGGTCTTCTCGAAGAGCCGCATCACCAGCGCCGGCCACGACGGGATCACCATGGGCTACATGGTCCGCTTCGCCCGGGGGGCCAGGCTGGCCATCGGGTTCCACGACATCCCCAAGGACCGGCACGGCCGGCCGCTGCAGACCGAGGACGACCTCGGCGGCTACCGCAGCGCGGGCTGCGTGCGCCAGTCCGGCGCCGACGCCGTCTTCCTCTGGGGTTGGGCCGGCGTGGGCACCCCGGTCTTCGTGGTCTAGCCCTTCGTTCTCCGTCGACCGAGCCGGAACCGCCCGGGCGAAGTCGACAGAGAACGGGGCGGGTCAGCAGTCCCGGGCGTCGCGCTTCTCGGCCTGGCGGGCGGCGATGCGGCCGATGCGCTCGATGTGGGCCAGGCACCGCTCCCGGGCCTGCTCGGCCTCGGCGGTGAGGCCGTCGATCTTGGGGAGCTGCCAGGTGTCGATCACCACCGGCTGGAGGATCTGGTCGTGGAAGGCGGCGAAGTCGTAGATGCCGGCCGCGGCGATCGCCCGGGCGTGCGACTCGAAGTCGGGGATGCCGACGCCGGGCATCGAGAAGGTCCGCACGTCGTGGTCGATGGCGAGCACGAGGGTCGACGGGTCGACCTCGATGGCCGCCACCGCCAGGTCGCGGTAGAAGACGTGGTGCAGGGCCTCGTCGCCGGCCACCCGAGCCATGATCCGCTTGCCGACGTCGTCGTCCATCATCCGCCCGGTGTTGCTGTGCGAGATGCGGGTGGCGAGCTCCTGGAGCGCCACGTACACGAGCCCCTCGGCCGGCGACTCGAACCGGGGCACCTGGCCCCCGCTCACCTGGGCCATGCGGCCCCGCTCGAGGGCGATCGGGTCGACCGCCCGGGTGATCGTGAGGTAGTCGCGGATGACGATGGAGTGGCGGCCCTCCTCGGCCGTCCAGCGCCGGGTCCACTCCCCCCACACATCGCCGTCGCCGCCGAAGGTGCGGTCGATCGTCCAGAAGTAGTGCGGGAGGTTGTCCTCGGTGAGGAGGTTCACGAACAGCGCCGACCGCAGGGCCTCGTCCATGGGGGACCGGCTCTCGTCCCAGCGCTCCCCCGGCCGGAAGTCGCGGCCCCGCTCCCAGGGCACCATCTCGTGGGGGAACCACTCGCGGGCGTTGCTGAGGTGTCGGTCGACGAGCGCCCGGGCCACCGGTGCGAGCTCTTCGAGGAGCCCCACGGAACTGGTCACCGGGACAGGCTACCGACTGGTCGGTAGGGCGTAAAGCACCCGATGCGTGCGGCCGTCCCGACGCATCGTGCCAGCGGTCGGGGCACGCCCGGAGCAGGACTCGCCCGGATCAGGGGACGAACGCGCCGAGGAGCTCGAGGGTCGTGAAGGCGGCCAGCCCGGCCCCGCACACGGCGAGGGCGATCCGCTCGTCCCGGGGCCGGCGCAGGACGAGGGCCAGGGCCAGCACCAG
>JBFWQW010000108.1:0-9345 GCA_050249235.1 Acidimicrobiia bacterium
CGGGCAAGTGTCGAGGTGGCAGACGCGCATCATCACGCAGCCGGACACGACCAGCGGCGCGGTGGCGAAGCCGAACTCCTCGGCGCCGAGGAGCGCGGCCACCACCACGTCGCGGCCTGTCTTGAGCTGGCCGTCGACCTGGACGACGATGCGGTCGCGCAGGCCGTTGAGCAGCAGCGTCTGCTGCGTCTCGGCCAGGCCGAGCTCCCAGGGGGCGCCGGCGTGCTTCAGCGACGTGAGCGGCGAGGCGCCGGTGCCGCCGTCGTGGCCGGAGATCAGCACCACGTCGGCGTGGGCCTTCGAGACGCCGGCGGCCACCGTTCCCACGCCGACCTCGGCCACCAGCTTGACGTGCACCCGGGCCAGCGGGTTGGCGTTCTTGAGGTCGTGGATGAGCTGGGCCAGGTCCTCGATGGAGTAGATGTCGTGGTGGGGCGGGGGCGAGATCAGGCCGACACCCGGCGTCGAGTGGCGGGTGCGGGCGATCGAGGGCGTCACCTTGTGGCCGGGCAACTGGCCGCCCTCACCCGGCTTGGCCCCCTGGGCCATCTTGATCTGGAGGTCGTCGGCGTTGACGAGGTACTCGCTGGTGACGCCGAAGCGGCCGGACGCCACCTGCTTGATGGCGCTGCGGCGGAGGTCGCCGTTGGGGTCGCGGACGTAGCGGTCGGCGTCCTCGCCGCCCTCGCCGGTGTTCGAGCGGGCCCCGATGCGGTTCATGGCGATGGCGAGGGTCTCGTGCGCCTCGCGCGAGATCGACCCGTAGGACATGGCGCCCGTGGAGAACCGCTTGACGATCTCGGCGACCGGCTCGACCTCGTCGATCGGGATGGCCGGCTGGTCGGGGCGGAGGCGGAACAGGCCGCGCAGGGTCGCCAGCGCCCCTGCCTGGGAGTCCACCATCGAGGTGTACTCCTTGAAGATCTCGTAGCGCTTGGTGCGGGTGGCGTGCTGGAGGCGGAACACCGTGTCCGGGTTGAAGAGGTGGTACTCGCCCTCCCGGCGCCACTGGTACTCGCCGCCGACCTCGAGCTCGCGGTGGGCCCGCTCGGTCGGCCGGTCGGGATGGGCCCGGGCGTGGCGGGCGGCGACCTCGGCGGCCAGCACGTCGAGGCCGACGCCCCCGAGCCGGCTCACCGTGCCGGTGAAGTACTCGTCGACGACCTCGGTGGCCAGGCCGACGCACTCGAAGACCTGGGCCCCGGTGTAGGACGCCACGGTCGAGATGCCCATCTTGGACATGACCTTCAGCACGCCCTTGCTGGCCGCCTTGATGTAGTTGCGCACCGCCTTCACCGGCGAGAGGGAGCCGAGGTCGCCCCGGGCGACCATGTCCTCGATCGTCTCGAAGGCCAGGTAGGGGTTGACGGCCGCGGCCCCGTAGCCGACGAGCAGGGCCATGTGGTGCACCTCGCGGGCCTCGCCGGTCTCGACCACGAGCCCGACCCGGGTCCGCGACTTCTCCCTGATGAGGTGATGGTGCACGGCCGACACGAGGAGCAGCGACGGGATCGGCGCCAGCTCGGCGGAGGTGTGCCGATCGCTGAGGATGACGATGTTGGCGCCGGCCTCGATGGCGGTGCTCACCCTGCGACGCACGTCGTCGAGGGCGCGACGCAGCCCCTCGCCGCCCTCGGCCACGGGGTAGAGCCCGTCGACCGCGAAGGCCTTGAACCCGGGCGCGGCGTCGTCGTCGTCGACGTACAGGAGCTTGGCCAGGTCGCGGTTGTCGATGACCGGGTACGGCAGCTGGATCTGGTGGCAGGACGCCGGCTCCGGTGCCAGCACGTTGCGCTCCGGCCCGAGACGGTTGCCGAGGGACGTGACCAGCTCCTCCCGGATGGCGTCGAGCGGGGGGTTGGTCACCTGGGCGAAGAGCTGGCTGAAGTAGTCGAAGAGCAGGCGGGGGCGCTGGGAGAGCACGGCGATGGGCGTGTCCGTGCCCATCGACCCGAGGGGCTCGCCACCGGTGCGGGCCATCGGTGCCAGCAGGATGCGGAGGTCCTCGTCCGTGTAGCCGAACAGGCGCTGGTGGGTGAGTACGGTGGCGTGCTGGGGCGTGAGGAACTCCCGGGCCGGCAGGTCGTCGAGGTGGACCAGGTGCTCCTGGAGCCAGTCGGCGTAGGGATGCTCGGCGGCCAGGGCGGCCTTGATCTCCTCGTCGTCGACGATCCGTCCCTGGGCGGTGTCGACGAGGAACATGCGCCCCGGCTGGAGGCGCCCCTTGCGCACGACCGAGGCCGGGTCGACCTCGAGCACGCCGACCTCGGACGCCATGATCACCAGGCCGTCGTCGGTGACCCAGTAGCGGCTCGGGCGCAGGCCGTTGCGGTCGAGCACGGCGCCGATGACGGTGCCGTCGGTGAAGGCGATCGAGGCCGGCCCGTCCCACGGCTCCATGAGCGAGGCGTGGTAGCGGTAGAAGGCCCGCTTGGCCTCGCTCATGGTCTCGTGGTTCTCCCAGGCCTCCGGGATCATCATGAGCACGGCGTGGGGGAGCGACCGCCCGCCCAGGTGCAGGAGCTCGAGCACCTCGTCGAAGCTGGCCGAGTCGCTGGCGCCGGGCGTGACGACCGGGAAGATCCGGTCGATCGGACCGGGCAGGTCGTCTGTGGCGAGCAGCGCCTCCCGGGCCCGCATCCAGTTCCGGTTGCCCTGGAGGGTGTTGATCTCGCCGTTGTGGGCCACGTAGCGGTACGGGTGGGCCAGCGGCCAGGACGGGAACGTGTTGGTCGAGAACCGGGAGTGGACGAGGGCGAGGGCGCTGACGACCCGGTCGTCGCCGAGGTCCGGGAAGAACTCGCCGAGCTGGGGGCTGGTGAGCATCCCCTTGTAGACGATGGTGCGGGTCGAGAGGCTCGGGAAGTAGACGGTGCCGGGCTCGATCACGTCGTGCTCGATGCGCTTGCGGAGCGCGAAGGCCCGGCGCTCGAGCTCCAGGCCGGACTCGCCGTTGGCGCCGGCCACGAACAGCTGGTGGAACGAGGGCTGCACCGACCGGGCCGTGGCGCCGATCATCGAGTCGTCGACGGGCACCTCCCGCCATCCCAGCGTCACCAGGCTCTCGTCGGCCACGAGCTTCTCGATCGCCTCGACGGCCTCGCGGCGGGCAGCCGCGGCGGCCGGCAGGAAGGCGATCCCGGCGGCGTAGGCGCCCGCCTCGGGCAGCTCGAAGTCGACCACCGCCCGCAGGAACGCGTCGGGCAGCTGGATGAGGATGCCGGCGCCGTCACCCGTGTTGACCTCGGCGCCGGACGCCCCCCGGTGCTCGAGGTTGCACAGGCAGCCGAGGCCCTGCTCGACGATGCGGTGGGTGCGCCGGCCGTGCATGTCGACGACGAAGCTGACACCGCAGGCGTCGTGCTCGAAGGCAGGCTGGTAGAGGCCGCCGGTGGCGGTGGGTCGGGGCATGATGTCGTCCTTCGGGCTTCAGGTGGTGCGAACGGACTGCCTGCCCGGGACGACGTTGGCCCAGCCGGCCCGGCGATTCTAGGGCACGGGCGGGGCGATGCCGCAGTCGCTTTTCCGGGTCGTCCCTCACCGCGGGGGGTGGCGACCGGCGCGGCCGGGCGTTTCGTTCAACCCCGGGGGCGAACGGGCCGATGGAAGGCCTGTGAGCAGGTTTGGCCGGGTTGCCGCGTGCGCGGCCGTGCTCGTGGCCGCCGTGGCGGTGCTGGAGGTCGGCGCCGACCAGGCGACCCCCCACTCCGTCTACGCCTTCGACGCGCCCTTCCACGGCTCGACCGGCCTGGTGGGGCTGAACGACCCGATCGTCGGCATGGCCCCCGTTCCCGACGGGACCGGCTACTGGACGGTCACGAAGGGCGGCGAGGTGAGCCCCTTCGGTGCCGCGCCCTGGCTCGGACGGACGCCCCTGTTCGGGGACGACCGGATCGCCGGCATGGCGGCCACGCCGTCCGGCCTGGGCTACTGGCTGGTCACGACGGACGGCGACGTCTTCTCCGCCGGTGACGCCGGGATCCTCGGGTCGGGGCTGGGCGAGGTGGACGAGGGCACGGTGGTCGGGATCGCCGCCAAGCCGGACGGCAAGGGCTTCTGGCTCGTGACGGCCCGGGGCGAGGTCCTCCCCTACGGCACCGCCGTCGGGTTCGGCGGGCTCGACGCCGTCGCGCTCAACGGGCCCGTCGTCGGCATCGCCTCCAGCGCCTCGGGCAAGGGCTACTGGCTCGTGGCCCGGGACGGCGGCGTGTTCGCCTTCGGCGATGCTGCCTTCCACGGGTCGATGGGTGCCACCCGGCTCCGCCGGGCGGTGGTGGGCATGACCCGGACCTCGGGGGGCGACGGCTACCTCGTCGCCAGCTCCGAGGGCGGGGTGTACGCCTTCGGCGACGGCAGCTTCCGGGGCTCGCTCGCGGACGCCCAGCTTCCGGAGCCCGTCGTCGGGATCGCGGCCGCGCCCGGTGGCGGCTACTGGCTGGCCCTCACCGGCCACCTGGCGCCGGGCGTCTCGCCCCGGGCCGAGGCGGACCACCTCTGGGGCGACGACTCGAACACGATCGGCGACGACGGCGTGGCCGCCGCCCGCCCCGGCACCTACCGCCAGATCCACGCCCAGCCCGGCTGCGCCTTCACCATCCGTGGCGGCGACGGCGCCATCCGCTCGACGGGCAGCGGTTCGGGGCGCCACGTCGTGCGGCTCCGAGACTCCGACACCGCCTTCCAGTCCCTCGACTGCGGCGACTGGACCACCGACCTGTTCCCGGCCACCCCCACCCTGGGATCGAGCGTGGGCAACGGGACCTGGCTGCTGGGCATCGACATCCGGTCGGGCACCTGGCGTTCGCCCGGCGGCGCCAGCTGCACGTGGAGCACCCTGGCCGACCTGTCCCGGCTCCCGAGCGGCATCCTCCAGTCCGGCGGGGGTGTGGGGCCCCAGGCCGTCCAGCTGGCCGGCTCGGAGGTGGCCTTCGCCACGGCCGGCTGCGGGACCTGGACGCCGGACTGACCCCGATCACCGGGCTCCGGCCGGGCGGAGCGCGCCGAGGGGCCCACCCGTGGCCCGGTCGGCCCCGCGCCGGAGGCGCCGGGCGCGGGCCGCGCGGCGAGCACCGTGCCGTCCCGGCGGCGAGGGCACGAGTGCCAGTGCGGCGGTGACGCCCAGCGGCCCGGCGGGATCGTCGTCCGGGCCGGACCCCTGTGCCGGAGCGGATGGGCCGCCGGGTCCGAACCGGCCCCGGCCGCCTACGCTGCCGAGCGGCCCCGAGGTGGGGGCCCGCTCGCCCCATGGCCATCCGCTTCCGAGACAGCGACGGCGCGCAACGCCGCTCCCGGTTCCCAGGCCGCCGCGATCCGTGGCGGCGACGTCCGGCGCGGCGGCAGCCCGGTTCGCTCACCACCCCGGTCCTGCTCGATCCCCGGCGCCGGTCCGGGCTCGGGGGTCCAGGGCGCGACGGGCTCAGCGCCTTCGGGCCCGTGTCCCCCGGCCGGGGCGGGCGGCGCCACAAGGTGCTGTTCGACGACCGGCGGAAGCGCCCCCGCCGCCTCTCCGCCCTCGACCGCTTGCTCGTGGCGGCGGTCGTGCTCGTGGCCGCGTTCCTGCTGGTCGGGCTGTGGCGCATCACCAGGATCGACGTCGGCATCGACGGGGTGCGGGACGGCGCCGTGCTCACCGCCGAGCAGGCGGCCGGGCTGACCGTCGACATCGCCGTGGCCCAGCGGGACCGCCTCGACGCCGCCACGCTGACCTTCGACGGGAGGCGGGTCGACGCCGCCACCCGGGTCGAGGGCGGGTTCCGCTGGGCCGCCGGCGGCCCGCTGCCGGCCGGGCGCCACGAGCTGGTGCTCACCGTCCCTCGGCCGGTTCTCCCGTCGGGGACCTTCCGGTGGACCTTCGAGGTCGATGCCACCCCGCCGACGCTCGACGCGCCGGCGCTCGTGGCATCGGCGGGCATGGACGACCGGGTGCGGATCGACGGGAAGGTCGAGGCGGGGGCCTCGCTCACAGCCGATGGTGAGCCGGTCGAGCTCGGTGAGGACGGCTCGTTCACCCTGCGCTACGACCGTCCCCCGGCCGGCTCCGTGCTGCTCAGGGCCGAGGACGACGCCGGCCACGTCGTGTACCACGAGGTGTTCACACCGGTCGCCCGCCCGAACGTGCGGGGCGTCCACGTGTCGGCGTCGGGCTGGGCGTCGACCGAGCTGCGCACCGAGGTGCTGCGCCTGGTCGAGGAGCGGCGCATCGACACGATCCAGCTCGACATCAAGGACGAGGACGGGGTGGTCGGCTACCGGTCGGGCGTGCCGCTGGCGAAGCAGATCGGGGCCACCCGCAACCTCTACGACCTCCGGGCGGTGGTCGACCAGCTCCACGGGCTCGGCATCCGGGTGGTGGGCCGGGTCGTTGCCTTCCGCGACCCGATCCTCGCCGACTGGGCCTGGGACGGGGATCGCCGCGACCTCGTGCTCCAGCGCCCCGGCGGGGTGCGCCACGAGGCCTACGGCGGGTTCACCAACTTCGCCAACCACGAGGTGCAGGCATACAACACGGCCATCGCCCTCGAGGCCGCCAGGGCCGGCGTCGACGAGATCCTCTGGGACTACGTGCGGCGCCCCGAGGGGGACGTCACCCAGCTCGTCGTGCCCGGCCTGGAGGGGACGGCGGGCGACGGCCTGGTCGAGTTCCTCGCCGAGTCGCACCGCCAGCTCCGGCGACTCGGCGTGTTCCAGGGGGCGTCGGTGTTCGGGGTGGCGGCGAAGGAGCCGGAGTCGGTGGGCCAGGACGTCGGCCGCATGGCCCGCCACGTCGACTACCTGTCGCCGATGGTGTACCCCTCGCTCTGGAAGCCGGGCGAGTACCGGGTGTCCGACCCGGCCCGGCGGCCCTACGACATCGTCGTCCGGTCGCTGGCCGACTTCCAGGCCAAGAGCAACGGGACCGGGATCCAGCTCACACCCTGGCTCCAGGACTTCTCCCTCGACGGCGTCACCTACGGCGAGGCCCAGGTGCGGGCCCAGATCGACGCTGCCGCCTCCCTCGGCATCACCGGCTTCCTGCTCTGGAACCCCCGGGTCCGCTACCACGGCGAATCGCTCGACCCGGCCTGACCCCTTCTTGTCGACCGCCCCGGCGTTGTCTCGCCCCGGTCGACAGGGAACGGGAAGCGGTGGGCTCAGGAGCGGCGGTGGACGGACACGGCGTAGGGGGCGGGCGGGCCGGTGAAGGGGGCGCGGTCCCAGGTGGCGTAGCGGTCGACGAGCCGGAGGCCGGCGGCGTCGGCGTGGCGGTCGTAGGTGGCGACGTCGAGCCCGCCGGCGTGGAGCTGGAAGCCGGCCACGACGAGCCCGCCCGGTCGGACGGCGGCGGCCACGTTGGCGAGGACCCGACCCTCCGAGGCGGGTGGGACGAAGATCATGACGTTGCCGGCCAGCACGGCCAGGTCGACGGGGCCGACACCGAGCCCGGCCGCGGACGCCAGGTCGGCCAGACGCCAGTCGAGCTCGGGCGCCTTCTCCCGGGCTCGACCGACCATGACCGGGTCGACGTCGAGCCCGACCACCCGCAACCCCCGGCGGGCCAGCTCGATGGCGACCCGCCCGGTGCCGCAGCCGGCGTCGAGCACGGTGCGGGCCGTAGCCCCATCGCCTGGTGCCGGCAGGGCCGCCACCAGGCCCGCCACCAGGTCGGCCTCGCCGTGGACGTCGACCCCCCGGGCCGCGAGGTCGTCGAAGCGGGCGTCGTAGGCCGCGCCCCGGAGATGCCCACCGGCCACACCGGCATCGAAGTCGCCCCGGGCCCGTCGGGCAAGCCAGGGCGGCCCGTGCCGGGCGGCGGCCTGGGCACCCGGCGGCCGGGCGCCCTACCGTCTGGCGATGCCCTCGGTGACCGCGACCAGCCCGACGCCGAACCCGGACGCCATGAAGTTCACGCTCGACGTACGGGTCGAGGGCATGGTGAACGCCCGCACGCCCCAGGAGGCGGCCGCGGACCCCCTGGCCGCCGTCCTGCTCGAGCTCCCGGGGGTGGCGGCGGTGTTCCGGACGGCCGACTTCGTCACCGTGACCCGGGAGCCCGACGCGGCGTGGGACGAGCTGGTCGACGCCGTGGCGGCCGCCGTGGCGGCCCAGGGCTAGACCGCCCGGCGACGGCCGGGCGGCTCAGGTGGGGACGGCGTCGAGGAACTCAAGGGTGGCGTCGATGAACTCGAACGAGCGGGGCGTGCCGAAGTGCTCGGTGTTGCGCAGCACCTTGAGGCGGGCATCGGGGAAGGCCTCGACGAGGGCGGTAGGGTCGCCGGCCTCGTCCTGGTCGCCGAGCACCACCAGCACCGGGCAGGTGATCGTGGCCAGGGCGGCGCGGTCGATGGCCGGCCGGTCGGCCCGCATGCAGGCGGCCAGCGCCAGCCGGTCGTTGCCGGGGTGGTTGGCGAACTGCACGAACAGCGAGGCCATGCCGCCCTCGATCGGCTCGCCCTTCTCGATGGCGTCGGCGAGCTCGGTGGCCGGCCCCCGGGATTCGAAGATCCCGCTGCCGATCCCGGCCACGACCAGGCGTGCGAAGCGCTCGGGCCTCGCCAGGGCGGCCCGCAGCAGCGTCATGGCGCCCAGGCTGAAGCCGACGGCCTCGACGGTGCCGGCCGGCGGCAGGGCGTCGAGCACCCGGTCCTCGAGGACGACGTAGGACCCGGCGTCGTGGGGCTTCGGCGCCTCGCCGTGGCCGAGGAGGTCGACCCCGATCACCTGCCGGCCGGCGTCGGCCAGGAGGTCGACCCAGCCCGGCTCCCGCCAGTTGAGCTCGAACGACGATGCCATCCCGTGGACGAGGAGCACCGGGTCGCC
Source organism: Acidimicrobiia bacterium (assembly GCA_050249235.1). Classification (GTDB taxonomy): domain Bacteria; phylum Actinomycetota; class Acidimicrobiia; order Acidimicrobiales; family CADCSY01; genus JAEKLB01. The sequence goes on from JBFWQW010000108.1 coordinate 8,797, forward strand.
GGTCGTGGGACTCGAGGTGGTCACGGCGGGCGAGGTTAGGAGACAGAATCCCGGGGTGCGGGTGCTGGGTCGTCGTGCCGGTCGCCCTGGTCCGGGCGGACCGGTCGGCCCCGGTCGTCGCCGGGCGGGAGCCGCCCTCGGTTCGCTGGCCGCCGTCGGCGCCCTCCTGCTCGGCGGGTCCGGCCCGGCCGGGGCCGTCGCCGGGTCGGGCGTGGCCGCCCTGGGGGGAGCACCCGACCTCGGCGGGCTGCGGGGCACCGAGCTGGCCTCGCCGGTGGTGGGGATGGCGGCGACGCCGTCCGGGGCCGGCTACTGGCTGGTGGCGGCCGACGGCGGGGTGTTCGCCTTCGGCGACGCGGTGTTCCGGGGCTCGACGGGTGCGGTGCGGCTGAACCAGCCGGTGGTGGGGATGGCGGCGACGCCGTCCGGGGCCGGCTACTGGCTGGTGGCGGCCGACGGCGGCGTGTTCGCCTTCGGCGACGCGGTGTTCCGGGGCTCGACGGGTGCGGTGCGGCTGAACCAGCCGGTGGTGGGGATGGCGGCGACGCC
>JBFWQW010000109.1:0-9266 GCA_050249235.1 Acidimicrobiia bacterium
GAGGCGTTCCGCCGACGGTTCTGGTGGTGCCTGCTCATGACGATCCCGGTGGTCGCCACCAGCCACATTGTCATGGACTGGTTCGGCTACGAGCTCGACTTCCCCGGCATGGAGTGGGTCGGCCCGATCCTCGGGTCGGTGATCTTCTTCTGGGGCGGCTGGCCGTTCCTCGAAGGCGGCCGACGGGAGCTGAAGGAACGTCAACCGGGGATGATGCTGCTGATCGCCATGGCGATCACCGTCGCCTACGTGGCCTCGATGGCCACCTCCCTCGACGCCTTCGACCTGGACTTCTGGTGGGAGCTGGCCGCCCTGGTCACGATCATGCTCTTGGGTCACTGGCAGGAGATGCGCGCCCTCGGCCAAGCCCAAGACGCCCTCGCCGCCTTGGCTGCGCTGCTCCCCGACGAAGCCGAACGGGTGGGACCTGACGGCACCGTCGAGCCGGTCGCGATCGACGACCTGCAACCCGGTGACGTGGTGCTTGTCCGCTCCGGGGCCCGGGTTCCGGCTGACGGCGAGATCGTGGACGGCTCCGCTGAACTGGACGAGTCGATGATCACCGGCGAGTCGAAGCCCGTCGCCAAGGACACCGGTGACCGCGTCGTCGCCGGGACCGTCTCGACCGACTCGGCCATCCGGGTCCGAGTCGACGCGGTGGGGGAGGAGACCGCACTCGCCGGCATCCAGCGGCTGGTGGCCGAGGCCCAGTCGTCGCAGTCCCGGGCCCAGGTCCTGGCTGATCGGGCCGCCGCGCTGCTGTTCTACGTCGCCACAGGCGCCGCCGCCATCACCGGCGTGGTGTGGTTTGCCCTCGGTGACACCGATGAGGCGGTCACCCGTGTCGTCACCGTGCTGGTCATCTCCTGCCCCCACGCCCTCGGTCTGGCGATCCCGCTGACCACCTCGATCTCCTCGGCGATGGCCGCCCGCAACGGGATCCTGGTGAAGGACCGACTCGCGCTCGAGCAAAGCCGCACCGTCGACGCGTTCCTGTTCGACAAGACCGGCACCCTCACCAAGGGTGCGCACACCGTCGTCGGCGTGGCCGGCGCCGGTATCGACGACGACGAGGTCCTACGCCTCGCCGGTGGCGTCGAGTCCGACAGCGAGCACCCCCTCGCCCGGGCCATCGTGACCGCCGCCCGCGACCGCGGCGACATCGCCTCGGCGCGCGACTTCCGGTCGATCACCGGTCGCGGCGTCGAGGCCACCATCGACGGCGACACCTACACCGTCGGTGGCCCCAACATGGTGCGCGAGCTGTCGCTCACCGAACCCGGCGACCTGACCGACTGGTCGACGACCTGGAAGGACCGCGGATCGTCGGTGCTCTACCTGGCCCGCGGTGACATCATCATCGGTGGCATCGCCCTGGAGGACGAGGTTCGCCCCGAGGCGAGAGCGGCCGTCACCGAGCTGCAGGCCATGAACCGGCGCGTCGTGATGATCACCGGCGACGCCCGACAGGTCGCCGACGCCGTCGGCGCCGACCTCGGCGTCGACGAGGTCATGGCCGAAGTGCTCCCCGAGGACAAGGACGCCAAGGTCGCCGAGCTCCAGGCCCGACACCTCAAGGTGGCCATGGTCGGCGACGGCGTCAACGACGCCCCCGCCCTGGCCCGCGCCGATGTCGGCATCGCCATCGGGGCAGGCACCGACGTCGCAATCGAATCCGCCGGCCTCATCCTCGCCAGCTCAGACCCACGAGCCGTGGTCAGCACCATCCGGCTGTCCAAAGCCGCCTACCGCAAGAGCCTCCAGAACCTCTGGTGGGCCGCCGGGTACAACGTGCTCGCCATCCCGATCGCCGCCGGTGCCCTCGCGTGGGCGGGCATCAACATGCCACCGGCGCTCGCAGCCGTGTTGATGAGCGTCTCCACCATCGTCGTGGCCCTCAACGCCCAGCTCCTCCGCCGCGTCCAGCTCCGCCCACCGGAACTCGCCGACCAACCCGCCCCACAGCCCGCCGATAAGGCGGTGGCGTCATGACCGACCCAACCGGGGCCGGGACGGATCGATCCGATCGCGGCCTGCTGGTCGCGTTGGCCGTCTGTTGTGCGGGGCCGATGCTGCTCATCATCGTGCTCACCACGGTCCTCGGCGTCGCAGTCGGTCCTGCTGCCGCCATCGCCCTCGGCACCGTCGCCGCCGGGATCTGCGTCGGAGTCATGGCCCAACACCATCGGCGACACCGGATCCGATCGGATCAGCCGGGCGGGTAGGGGTCGAATCCGTGGATCTCCTGCTGCTCGCGCACGTAGGCGATGATCAGGTCGATCTCCTCGTCGCTGAGTCCCTCGACGGGCGGCATGTCCCCGAAGTCCCAGTGATGGGCCGTCGACCCCTGGGTCACCGCAGCTCGGAACGACGCGTCGGGGTGGTGGTCGGGCGCGTACACCTGCGACAGGTGCGACGGACCCTGGTCGGTGCCGCGGAGGTCGGCGCCGTGGCAGGACGCGCACGACTGTCCGTACAGCTCCGCGCCACCCGAGGAATCTCCGCCTCGGGCTGTCGAGTCGTCGCTGGAGCACGCTCCAGCGGCTAGCGCCACGAGCACTCACACCGCGATGCTCAATGTCGACGGACGTCGACGAATCGGTGCCGGGTCCATCCGTTCGACCGTAGCGTCAGCCGCCGTTGCACTCCCGTTCAGCGGCCACCTCGAAGTCCGGGACCACTCGCTGCCGGGCCTCGTCTCGTGTCGTGGCTGCCCCGTTCTGGTCGATGTCGTCGATCAGCCACTCCATCTCGAGGATCTCACGGCGCTGCGCCTCGCTGATCTCCACCGCCAGCTCGCACACTCGGATGTCGTCGTTGTTGAACCGTTCCGAGCGGGTGATGGCCAGCGAGTGGTGCGGGATCATCGCCCGCAGGAACGACACGTCACCGACGGTGGCCTGGCTGCGATCCAAGGCGATGCCGCCCCCGAGCAGCAGCAGACTGACCACGACGATGGCGATGTTGCCCTTGACGTTGCTGTACATGTTCAACATCCAGCCCAGCATGACCAAGCCCATGGTGCCGCCCATGGTGATGGCCATGAAGACCCGGCTCTGGCTGAAGCGGACGTGGCTCAGCTCCCATGACCCGGTGAACATCACGAAGTACATGAGCACCATCGACGTGAGGATCATGGCCCCGAACCGCAGGTAGGTGCGCTGCTCGTCGGTCAAGCCACCCGATGTGGACGGCTCGTCGCCGTGATCGCCGGATCCGTCTGTCGTCTGGTCGTGGCTCGTCGATGACTTCGTCGATGTCGGGGTGTTCATGGTTCCGCTCCTGTGGGTAGAGGGTCGATGGACCTCTACCCGCGATCGGTTCGCCGCAACGATGGGGCGACCGTGATGAGGCCCGGCAGCAGCCGAAAGCAGACTCAGGCGGAGCGCATTTGCCGGAAGCGGCGCCGCCAGGGTCGCAGTCGAGGTGCTTGCTGCGGACCGACGACCGGACCCGAGCCGCTCGGCGATGATGAGAACGATGGCCGGCCCCTCCCGTCGCTTCACGGCAACCGTTGTCAGCAACGCAAAGCGGCGCGTCCTCGTACCGCTTCCCTTCGCGCCCGACGACGCCTGGGGCCACAAGCCCTCGCATCCCGTGGCCGGCTCCGTGAACGGCATGGGTGTCCGAGCCGTCGTCGAAGCGATCGACGACGGATGGGGGATCGTGCTCGGACCGGCGTGGCGACGCGACTGCGGGATCGCCCCCGGTGACGAGGTCGACGTTGTTCTCTACCCCGAAGGGCCCCAACGCGACGACCTTGCCGAGGACATCGCCGCGGCGCTCGCGGCCGAACCCGACGCCGCTGCGTTCTTCGACGGACTCGCGCAGTTCTACCGCCGCGCCTACCTCCGCTGGATCGACGCCACCAAGCGTCGACCAGACCTTCGCGCCGAGCGCATCGTCGAAGTCGTCGACCTTCTCAAGTCGGGCATCAAGGAACGTCCCCGGTGAGAGACGACTGCGACGGTGCTCGGCCGACGACGAGCGACCCAAAAGGGGACTCCGCAGGCAACTCGAGGCTTCTACACTCGCTTCTACACCGCGGGCTGGGACTGGCTGGTCCGCAGTGGCACGGACTGGCACGTCGAATGCGCGAAAGCCCACCTCAGAGGTACTGGACGGTACGGAGCGGGACGCCAGGAGAGGCTTGGAATCGGGCTCATAACCCGAAGGTCGCAGGTTCAAATCCTGCCCCCGCCACCAACTCGGGCGTTTGCCCAGGTCAGAGGCCCTTTCCGAGTCATCGGAGAGGGCCTTCGCCGTTGTCGGCTCGGAGTGCGGAGTCGATCGACGGCCGACGCCGGAGGCGCGTTTGCCCTGGTCACAGCGTGGAGAACGACGACGAGCCGACCTTCGGGTTGGGTGCCGGAAGAGGTCGTGCCACGTGACCCGCCGCAGGCCGCTGACCAGGGGAAACGCGTGGATCGGGTGGGCCCTCTCGGAAGCGTGTCTAACGAGTTGTCTAACGACCTGCATTGGAGGCGGAGCGCGATGGCCGACCGAGTTCGCTCGAAGGTGCGGGGAGAGCGGGTTCTGGGACGCTTCGCCGCACCCGGCCGTCCCACCGACCCGGCGTTTTGAGACACGGCTTGAGACCGGAATGTTGGCCATGTTCTGGCGGGGCGAAGGGGCCGAACAGTGCGTTCGCATTCCCCGGCCGCGAAGTGCCTGACGGACCGAGGGCTGGGGCACGTCCGCAACCGTCGTCCCCCTGCGACGGCGGTTTCCGCTTGCAGAGTGCGCTCTGGACCGGGTGTCGCATCAGATTGGGCGGGGCGCGCCGAGCAGTTGACGGCTGAGCACGTCGAGGAGCCATGCCGTCCACGTTGCGTCGTCCCACCCCAACTGGTTCGCGGCTAGCAAGGCGGTGGGGCTGTTGACGAGAAGGTAGAAGGCGGCTGTTTCGTCGTCGGTGCCGGGGCGCCCGAGGACGATCTCGACGAGGGCACGTTGGGTGATGAGCCGACGGGCGTCATCGCGCTCGAGCAGCTCGCGGATGGCTGGCTCGCTGGCCGCGGCGTCGCGCGCCACCGCTTTGAGCTCTGCGGTACGGATGGCGGTGCGGACGGCGCCGTCCAGGACGTGGGCGAGACGTCGGTGGGGGTCGGGTTCCCGTCGAGCCGCCACCACCCAGTCACGTTCGAGCAGTGGCGTGGTGCTGTCGTCACCGACGATCGATTCGTCGAGGGCCTGGGCGAGCACCGCCGCCTTGGTGCCGAACGCCTGGTACACCGTGGCCGGGGCCACCCTGGCATCGGACGCGATCGACTCGACGGTGGTGGCGCGGTAGCCGTAGCGGAGGAACCGGTCCACGGCCGCCCGCACGATGCGTCGGCGGGTCTCGCGGGCTCGCTGCTCCCGACGGCGTCCGGCATCCGACTTCCCCTTGACGGGCTCACCCATGATGGTAGAGTATCACTTAGTAAAGTATGACTCTACATAAGTCGGAGTGTCCATGAGTGACAACGCAGCGGACCCGCCCGGCGAGGGCGATGACCCGGTTTGCACCGATCCTGACAAGTACCGGACCCTCTTCGAGAACGACCAGGTCAGGGTGCTCGAGTACCGCGACCGCCCAGGGGCCCTCACTCAGCCGCATCGTCACCCCGACAGCGTCATGGTCACCCTCTCCGGGTTCGACCGGCTCCTCCACGTGGACGGAGCCACGCGTCAGGTGGCGATGGGACCAGGACAGGCGCACTGGCTGCCAGCCCAGGTCCACCAGGGCGAGAACGTCGGAACCACCGACACCCACGTCGTCTTCGTCGAGCTCAAGGGTGGCGCCCGGGTCGCTACGGGATCTGGCCCCATCGGGCCGGTGTCGCCATGACGACGGCCCGAACGCGTCCACGCACGACCGCCGTGTTCGCTGTCTTGTTTGCCATGGGCCTGTTGTCGGAGTGCGGCGACGATGACGCACACCGTCTTGCCGGCACCAACTCCGCGGTGGGTACGAGCGACGGACCGACCACCACCACGACCAGCGGCAAGGATGATGCTGGTTCATGCCCGGACGCAGGCGCGGTCAGCGAGGCAATCGGCGTCGACGTCGTCGCCGACACCAATGCTCCCGTGCAGACTGACGGCTTCTGCCCCTACGTGGCCATGGACGACCCGGGCTCCCTGAGCGTGACCATCACGTTCACTCCGATGGACATCACCAAGGACACCGACGGGGGCGAGGCGGTGGCCGGTGTGGGCCAGGCCGCTCGGTGGCAGCCGGTCACCGAGGAGCTGTCGGTTTGGACCGGAGACGAAGGAGTGATCGTGATGGTCAGTCCGTTCGGGATCGACCTGGACAGCCGGCAGGCCGCCATCGGCCTCGCCAACCTGATCACCCGTCGCTGACGAAGCCGCTGTTCGCTCCGCCTTCGTTTCCGGGCGAATGCACGACGGCATCGGGCTTCCCTGAGCGACCACTCAACGATCGGCGTGTTGCCCGCCTGGCGTCGAACGCACCGAATGGCGCGTTCGCATCCCGTCTCGAAAGTGCCGGTAGGCCGCGTGAGTGAGGGGTGTCCCCGAATGCCCCGCTGCGGCGCCCTCGGCGGCGCGTGGGTCATCATCGGGGCATGACCGGCGACGCCGACGGGCCGACTCAGCCCACCGTGTCCGATCTCGTCGATCGTCTGGATGAGGACCTCGTGCGTCGGTTGCTCGGGGATGCGGCCGCTCGTGACGAGGAGACGGGTCGGGCCGTGCGGTTGGCGGCCGCCGGCCCGTCGGAGAGGCTCGAGGTGTTGGCTGCCGAGGTCGACTCGGGTCTGCGCGCGCGCCGTCATCTCGGGTACTGGGAGTCCTCGGAGTGGGCAGCCGAGGCGCGGCCGGTGGTGGCCGCACTGGCCGACGCAGTCGAGAGCGGTCCGAGTCGGGAGCTCGTGGAGCTGTTGCAGCGGGCGGTCGGGCACGTGGTCAAGGTGATCCTGCGGGCTGACGACTCGAACGGGATGATCGGCGATCTGGCCCGTGACGTGCTGGAGCTGCACGCTCGGGCATGCCAGCCGGGCGTGGCGGATCCGGTGAAGCTGGCGAAGTGGATCGTGAAGTTCTGCTTCGTCGACCAGGACTTCTTCGAGCTCGACGTCGTCCGTTACGCGCCCGGACTGGGCGACAAGGGCGTCGCTGCTTATCGAAAGGAGGTGGCTGCGAAATCGAGCGGGTCCGATCGGTTCGCGACCCGGTATGCCGCAGAGCGGCTGGCGGTCCTCGACCGGGACGTGGATGCGCTGGTCGAGATGCTGGGTGGGGATCTGTCGTCGCCGTACCAGTACCAGCGGGTGGCCGAAGCCATGGTCGAGCTCGACCTGCCCGATGAGGCGCTTCGCTGGGCCCGGGACGGGATCGAGCGGACCAGTGGTTGGCAGGTGGCGAAGCTCTACGACCTCGCGGCCGAGCTGCTCTCGGATCGTGGGGAGGTTGCAGCGGTGCGCGACCTTCGTCAAAGCCAGCACGAGCGCATGCCGAGCTCGACCACCTACGGCCTGCTGCGCGCAGCGGCAGACGCGACCGGCGGGTGGGACGGGCTGAGGGTCGGCGCCCGCGCGGTGCTCGGGGCCCGGGACCGGGGCGGGCTGGTCGACGTGCTCCTCGATGACGGCGAACCTGACGCCGCATGGGCGCTGGCGACTGCTGAGCCGGCGTGGGAGGTGGGGGAGCATCGGTGGAAGCGTCTCGCCGAGGTCCGGGCATCGACGCATCCGGCTGATGCGATGGCGGTGTGGTTCCGCCTCGTCGACGAGGTGCTCACGACGGCGGACAAGCGGGCGTACCAGGCTGCGGTCCGGTACCTGAAGGCAGCGAAGAAGGCAGCGACCGCGGCCGACGTGATGGTCGAGTTCGAGGTGCGGGTCGCCGGGCTGCGCGAGACGCATCGCCGTCGTCCGTCGCTGATCGCGAGGCTCGACAGGGCCGGGTTCACCTGAGCGACCTCGGTCCGTTGCGTGGCGATGACGATCGGTTCTCCCGGCCGCGGGCCTCGACCACTCGTACACTCGGAGCGTGCGCCAGGCGACCTACGTCGATGGGCTGTGGAACGGCAGGCCCGTGGGGGAGTGGATCCCCGAGATCGTCGACGATGTCGTCGAGGGCTTCGACCCTGCCCGGGTGATCGTGTTCGGCTCGGTTGCCCGAGGCGAGGCTGGCGCCGACAGCGATCTCGATCTGCTCGTGCTCTTCGATGACCTGGATGCTGGCGATCGTCGGCGGTTGATGGGTCGGATCCGCACGGCGATCGCCGCACCGGTTCCGATCGATGTTCTGGTCGCCGAGGTGTCCGAGTTCGAGGCGGACAAGGACGTGAACGGCTCGCCCTACTACTGGCCAGCCAGGGACGGGCGCGTCGTCTATGAACGATCCGCAGCCTGACGTCGACGTCGCGACGCGGTGGTTGCGGGAGGCGGCCGAGGAGCTTCGAGCAGCGGAGGTCGTCGCCGCCCACGAGGAACTCCCGGGTCGGGTGGCCGGCTTCCACGCGCACCTCGCAGCCGAGAAGGCGCTGAAGGCCGAGCTCATTCGGCTCGATGTCGAGGTGCCTCGCATCCACGACCTGATCGGGTTGCATCGCTTGCTCCCCGAGCCGGAACAGGGACGCTTCGACGAGAGGGACCTCGAGGCCCTGAATCCGTGGACGATCGAAGGTCGGTACCCCGCAGACCTGCCCGATTCCGATCGCTCGATGATCGAGGAATCGCTGGCAGCGGCTCGGCGGGTCCTGGACGCTGCGACCATGGGTGAGGTCGGCGATGTCTAACGAGATGTCTAACGAACATCCCCGTACGGGCCGGTTCTCGGTGAACGGGCTGGACGGGCCGTCACGAGAAGTCCCTGCTCAGGGCCACTGAGCGGTACTTGACGACACCTGCTGGACGGGGTTCGGATCGCTCATAACCCGAAGGTCGCAGGTTCAAATCCTGCCCGCCACCACATAGCTGCAGCCGAACGTCCAGGGTCTCCTGGACAGGATCGAGTTGCAGGACGAGATCGAGGGTCCGGTAGAGCCGGGCCCTCGTTTCGCGCTCGGCGTCGGCCAGGAGCGCGGCGAGGGTGCCGGCGTGGTCGAGCGCGGTGGCGATGTCGTCGGCGGTGAGCGGCTGCTGTTGGTCGTGGTCGGCGTCCCACGCTGCGAGGGTCGTTTCGGGGCGCTTCGGATCTGAGCGGGGTGTGAGGGTCCGCGGCGCGTGACAAGGGCTCCGCGAACTTGACGGTTGTCGAAGCCGGTCGAGTTCGGAGGAGCCCCTGTGGAGTCGGACCCTACGCGCATGTGC
>JBFWQW010000110.1:0-9238 GCA_050249235.1 Acidimicrobiia bacterium
ATGCCTTCGAGGAACCCGGCGCTGGCGTCGATGTAGTAGAGCAACGGGACCTCCTTCAGGAACCACGAGAGCACGAAGGTGTCCACCACGATCGGCAGCGCCTCCACGAAGACGAGGACGATGCCGTCGGTGATGCCCTGCACGACGGCCTCGAACTGCTCGGTGGGCAGGGCCCGGATGGCCGTCGGGCTGTTCAGCAGGCCGGCTTCGCTGGTCAGGTCGAGATCGGGCAGCATCCGGCCGAGGGTGTCGTTGAGCCGCCCGGTCATGAGCGTGCCGAAGAGGGCGACGCCGAAGGCGCTGCCCAGCGATCGGAAGAAGTTCACCGACGAGGTGGCCGCGCCCATGTCGTCCTTGGATGCGGTGTTCTGGACGGCGATCGTCATGATCGGCATGGCCGTGCCGATCCCGAGGCCGAGCATCGCCATGCCGATGGAGACGAACGTCCGGCTGGAGGTGGTCTCCAGCTGGGCCAGGAAGGCCATGCCGACGGTGGCCACTCCCGTCCCGATGATCGGGAAGACCTTGTAGCGGCCGGTGGCGTTGACGATGCGGCCCGACACGTTGGAGCCGACGACGACGCCCCCCATCATCGGGACGAGGAGGAGGCCCGACGAGGTGGCCGAGACGCCCTTGACCACCTGGAGGAACAGCGGCAGGAACACCGCGCCGCCCACCATGACGCCGCCGAGCAGCGCGCCCTGGATGACGCAGATCCGGAAGACGGGGTCCCGGAACATGCGCAGGGGCAGGATCGGCTCGACGTGCCGGCGCTCCTGGAGCAGGAAGAGCACGGCCGTGACGAGGCCGACCACGGCGAGCCCGACGATGACCGTCGACCCCCAGGCGTACTCCTTGCCGCCCCAGACCGAGGCGAGGATCAGGGTCGTGACCGAGGTGGTCATGAGCGCGGCGCCGAGGATGTCGATGGGTCGCTTCTCCGACGGCTTCGGCACGTGGAGGTAGCGGGCCACGACGGCCAGGGCGACGAAGCCCAGCGGGAGGTTGATGTAGAAGACCCACCGCCACGAGAGGTGGTCGACGAAGAAGCCGCCGACGAGCGGGCCGAAGATGCTCGACGAGGCGAAGACGGCGGTGAAGTAGCCGGTGTACTTGCTGCGCTCCCTGGGTGAGAGCAGGTCGCCGAGGATCGTGAAGGTCATCGCCAGCAGCCCACCGCCACCGATCCCCTGGATGCCACGGGTGACGATCAGCATCAGCATGTTCTGGGACATGCCGGCCAGGACCGACCCGACGAGGAAGATCACGATGGTGCCCTGCAGCATGATCTTGCGGCCGTAGATGTCGCTGATCTTCCCGAAGAGCGGGACGCTGGCCGTCGAGCTCAGCAGGTAGGCGGTGACGACCCAGGAGAGGTGGTCCAGCCCCCCGAGCTCGCCGACGATGGTGGGCAGGGCGGTCGACACGATGGTCTGATCGAGCGCCGACAGGAGCAGGCAGGTCATGAGGGCGCCCATGACCAGGGTCAGCGCCCGCTGCTGGTCGGGCGTGCGGCCGGCCCTGGCGGTGCCGCCGGTCAGGATGTCGCTGCCGCCGTCGGTGCTCGTGGTGCCGTTGGTGCTGGTGGTGCCGTTGGTGCTGTTGGTGCTGGTCGTGCCGTCGGTCGGGTTCGTCGCCATCTCCCGTTGACCCTACGATCGTTTCTTGTAGTCTGCAACTAGATGATGGCCGAACGGGTTCAGTCGACAAGGGTGCAGTCCGGGGGTCCGGCGGCCGACACAGGGCCCGAATCGAGGACCCCCGAGACGGAGCTGGCCATCACCCGGGTGGCGACGGCGTGGCGCGACCTTCGCCGCAACGCCTCGATGCAGGCGGTGCGCCGCCAGCTCAACACCACCAGCGCCGGGGTGCTCGACCTCGGCCAGGTCGACACCCTGCACCTGCTGGCCGAGGCCGGCGAGCTGCGGATGGCGGAGCTGGCCGAGCGGCTGCGGGTCGACGCGTCCACCGCCACCCGGGCCGCCCAGCGGCTGGTCGACGCCGGCTTCGCCGTCCGGCGGGCCGACCCCGACGACCGCCGGGGGGTCGTCGTCGTGATCACCGAGACGGGGCGGGAGACCCAGGCCGAGATCGTGGCCCGGGCCAGGCGTCTCCTCGACTGGCTGGCGGCCGGCTTCAGCGGCCCGGAGCTGGCCCAGCTCGGCGAGCTCATGACCCGGTTCGTGGCCCGCATCGACGCGTCCGTCTGCCTCGACCTCGAAGGCGACCTCGACCCCGACGCCGAGCCCGAGCTCGCAGGCGGGGAGCCGGGCTGACCCCGGGGCCGGACCGCGGCGGCCGTCAACTCCTGACGGCGCTCACTCCCACTCGATGGTGCCCGGCGGCTTCGACGTGATGTCGTAGGCCACCCGGTTGATGCCGGCCACCTCGTTGATGATCCGGTTCGAGATGCGCTCGAGCAGCTCCGGCGGCAGCCGGGCCCAGTCGGCGGTCATGGCGTCGTCGCTGGTGACGGCCCGGATGATCACCGGGTGGCCGTAGGTGCGCTCGTCGCCCATCACCCCGACCGACCGCACGTCGGCGAGGAGCACGGCGAACGCCTGCCAGATCTCCCGCTCGAGCCCGGCCCGCTTGACCTCCTCCCGCACGATGGCGTCGGCCCGCCGCAGCAGGTCGGCACGCTCGGGGGTGACCTCGCCGATGATGCGCACGCCGAGGCCGGGGCCGGGGAAGGGCTGGCGCCACACGATCTCCTCGGGCAGGCCCAGCTCCTCGCCCACCCTGCGGACCTCGTCCTTGAACAGGAGGCGCAGCGGCTCGACCAGCTCGAAGGCCAGATCGGGAGGGAGGCCGCCGACGTTGTGGTGCGACTTGATCTTGGCGGCGTCTGGCGTGCCCGACTCGATCACGTCGGGGTAGAGCGTGCCCTGGACGAGGAAGCGGGCGTCCTCGATGCCGAGGGCGGCGATCTCGAACTCGCGGATGAAGCGCTCGCCGATGGCCTTGCGCTTCGCCTCGGGATCGACGACGCCCTCGAGGCACTCGAAGAACCGGTCGGCGGCCCGCACGTGGACCAGCTCGATGCGCTGCGACCGCTGGAACGTCTCGACCACCTGCTCGCTCTCGTCGGCCCGCATGAGGCCGGTGTCGACGTAGACGCACGTGAGTTGGGGCCCGACCGCCTTGTGCACCAGCGCCGCGGCCACCGCCGAGTCGACGCCCCCCGACAGGCCGCAGATGACCCGCTCGGCGCCGACCTGCTTGCGGATGGCCTCGACCTGGGTCTCGATGACCGACGACATCGTCCACGTCGGGCGGGCCCCGCACACGTCGAAGAGGAAGGCCTTGAGCAGCTCCTGGCCCCGGGGGGTGTGGACCACCTCGGGGTGGAACTGGACCCCGTAGATCCGGCGGTCCGGCGACTCGAGCACCGCCACCGGCGTCTCCGCGGTGCGGGCGACCGACCGGAAGCCGTGGGGCGCGCGGGTGATCGTGTCGAAGTGGCTCATCCAGACCGTCTGCTCGGCGGGCGACGCCGGCCCCAGGAGGACGGAGTCGGCGGTGGCCTCGAGCGTGGCCCGCCCGTACTCGCCCCGACCGGTCTTGGCCACCTCGCCGCCGAGCTGGAGCGCCACCAGCTGGGCGCCGTAGCAGATGCCGAGCACGGGGGTCCCGAGCTCGTAGATCGCCGGGTCGATGAGGGGCGCCCCCTCCGCGTGCACCGACGCCGGGCCCCCGCTGAAGATGACACCGGCCGGGCGGCGGGCGGCGATCTCGGCGGCCGTGATCGTGTGGGGCACGATCTCCGAGTACACGTGGGCCTCACGCACCCGCCGGGCGATCAGCTGGGCGTACTGCGCCCCGAAGTCGACGACCAGGACCGTGTCGAACTCGCTCACGCCACCCCCCCTGACGCCGATGCGGAGCAGCCGAGCGGAGCCTGCGGAGCGAGGCCGGATGGGAGGCTGCGGAGCGCCAGCGGAGCGAGCGGGCGGCGTCCGGTGGATGCGGAGCAGCCGAGCGGAGCCTGCGGAGCGAGGCCGGATGGGAGGCTGCGGAGCGCCAGCGGAGCGAGCGGGCGGCGTCCGGTGGATGCGGAGCAGCCGAGCGGAGCCTGCGGAGCGAGGCGATCAGACACGGTAGTTGGGCGCCTCTTTGGTGATCACGACGTCGTGGGGGTGGCTCTCCCGCAGGCTGGCCGGGGAGATGCGGATGAACCGCGAGTCGGACTGGAGGGCGGCGATGGAAGCGGCCCCGCAGTAGCCCATGGCCTGGCGCAGGCCGCCCACGAGCTGGTGGAGCACGGGGGCGATGGGGCCCTTGTAGGGGACCCGGCCCTCGATGCCCTCGGGCACGAGCTTGCCGCTCTCGACCGAGCCCTGGAAGTAGCGGTCCTTGGAGTAGGAGCGGCCCTGCATGGCGCCGAGGGAGCCCATGCCCCGGTACTCCTTGAACCGCTCGCCCTGCTGCACGACGATCTCGCCCGGCGACTCCTCGACGCCGGCGAGGGCGTTGCCGATCATCACGGTGTCGGCCCCGGCCGCGAGCGCCTTGGCCACGTCGCCCGAGAACTGCACGCCACCGTCGGCGACGACAGGCACGCCGTGGCGCGCCGCGACCTGGGCGCAGTCGAAGATGGCGGTGATCTGGGGCACACCGATGCCGGCGACCACCCGGGTGGTGCAGATGCTCCCCGGGCCGATGCCGACCTTCACGGCGTCGGCGCCTGCCTGGACGAGGGCTTCGGTGGCCTCGGCCGTGGCCACGTTGCCGGCGATCACCTCGATGTCGAAGTTGGCCTTCACCTTGGCCACCGTGTCGAGCACGGACCGGGCGTGGCCGTGGGCGGTGTCCACCACGAGCACGTCAACGCCCCGGTCAACGAGGGCGGCGACCCGCTCGAACACGTCGGGCGAGGCGCCGACGGCGGCGGCCACCCGGAGCCGTCCCCGGGCGTCCTTGGTGGCGTGGGGATGGTCGATCCGCTTCTGGATGTCCTTCACCGTGATGAGGCCGGAGAGCACGCCGTCCGGACGGACGATGGGCAGCTTCTCGATCCGGTTGCGGGCCAGGATGTCCATGGCGCCGTCGAGGTCGGTGCCCTCGGGCGCCGTGATCAGGCGCTCGCTCGTCATCACCTCGGCGACGGGGCGGTCGCTCGGCGGCTCGAAGCGCAGATCGCGGTTGGTGACGATGCCGACCAGCCGGCCATCGTCGGCGACCACCGGCACGCCCGAGATGTGGAAGCGGGCCATGATCTCGAGCACCTCGCCGACCGAGGCGGCCGGGCCGACGGTGATCGGGTCGGTGATCATCCCGGACTCCGACCGCTTGACCCGGTCGACCTCGTGGGCCTGCTCCTCGATGGGCAGGTTGCGGTGGATCACGCCGATGCCGCCGAGGCGGGCCATGGCGATCGCCAGGCGGGACTCGGTGACGGTGTCCATCGCGGCCGACACGAGCGGGATGTTCATCGTGATCGTGCGGGTGAGCCGGGTGACGGTCGACGCCTCGGTCGGCTGGACCTCGGAGGCCGCCGGCACGAGCAGCACGTCGTCGAAGGTCAGGCCCTCACGGCCGAACTTGTCGTCGAAGGACATCGGTGGCTGGGCCATGGGCAATCTTACGGCACGACCTCCCCGGCCCGGGGAACCGGGTGCGCGAGCGGGCAGGACCCTCAGCGGACGGCGAGGTCGGCCTTCTGGAACTCCTTCAGGGTGGCGTGGCCAGTCATGGCCATGGCCCGGCGCACGGAGCCGAAGAGGTTGCGGCGGCCGTCGCCCTCGGACGACGGCCCGACCAGGATCTCCTCGAGCGACCCGAGCCGCCCGACCCTCGTGCGGCCGCCCCGCGGGAGGGACGGGTGCACCGCGCCCATGCCCCAGTGGAAGCCCCGGCCCGGCGCCTCGTCGGCCGAGGCCAGCGGGGAGCCGATCATGACGGCGTCGGCGCCGAGCGCGAACGCCTTGGCCAGGTCGCCGCCGGTGGTCATGCCTCCGTCGGCGATGACGTGGCAGTAGACGCCCGTCTCGTCGAGGTGACGCATGCGGGCCCCCCGGGCGTCGGCGACGGCGGTGGCCTGGGGCATCCCGATGCCGAGCACGTCGCCGACCGAGGCCGCGTCGCGGGAGCCCACACCCACCAGGACCCCGGCCGCGCCGGTGCGCATCAGGTGGAGGGCCGACTGGTAGGAGGTGCAGCCCCCGACCAGCACCGGCAGGGGCAGCTCGCGGATGAAGCGCTTGAGGTTGAGCGGCTCGCCGTCCCGGGCCACGTGCTCGGCCGAGACCACCGTGCCCTGGATGACGAGCAGGTCGACCTCGACCGCCACCAGCGCCTTGGCCAGGGCCTGCGTGCGCTGGGGGGTGACGGCCGCGGCGGTGACGACGCCGGCCGCCTTGATCTCCCGGATGCGGGCGGCGACGAGCTCGGGATCGACGGGCGCGGCGTAGATCTCCCGGAGCCGGGCCGTCGCCCGGTCGTCGGCGAGGGAGGCGATCTCGTCGAGGAGCGGCACCGGGTCCTCGTAGCGGCCCCACAGGCCCTCGACGTTGAGGACGCCGAGGCCACCGAGCCGGCCGATCTCGACGGCGGTGGCCGGGCTCACGACGCTGTCGACGGCCGAGCCGAGGAGGGGGAGGTCGAAGTGGAAGGCGTCGATGTCCCAGCCGAGCTCGATGTCGCCGGGGTCGCGCGTCCGCCGGCTCGGCACGATCGTGACGTCGTCGAAGCCGTACGCCTGCCGCGCCGTCTTCCCGGTCCCGATCTCGATCTCGGCCACCGGTGAAGGCTACGGCAGCACCCGACCGGAGCCCGCCTCGGTCACACGCCGGCGAGCAGCTCCAGGAAGCGGTGGAGGATGCGGGCGGTGGCGCCCCAGACCGTGTCGCCCTCGAGGTCGAACTCGTGCATGTCCCGGTCGAGCGAGCCGTCGATCCACCGCTCCCCCCGATGGTGGTCGGCGACGAGGAGGTCGGCCAGGCGGACGGTGAGCACGGCGTCGACCTCGACCGGACTGGCCACCAGATCGGTCGGGGGCGCGGCCAGGACACCGACGACGGGCACCATCTCGATGCCGGCCAGCGTCACGGTGCGGTCGAGCTCGCCGACCACCTCGACCCCCTCGGGTTCGAGGCCGATCTCCTCGTACGCCTCCCGAAGGGCGGTGTCCACGATGTCCTCGCCGGGCTCCTGGCGGCCGCCCGGGAAGGACACGTCGCCGCCGTTCCGGCGCAGCCAGGCCGCCCGCCGGGTCATCAGCAGCCAGGCGTCGCCGGCATCCTCGTAGAGGGCCAGGAGCACGCCGGCCCGACCGGTGACCTCGCCGCCGGCCAGCCGGAGGACGGTGGGCGCCGGGGCCGCGGCCATGGCCCGCCTCACCCGGGCCAGGTCGACCGGAGCGGCGGCCGCGTCGGCCCACGACGGGCGCGGGAGGGGATGTGCGATCTCCGGGCGCGGGATCCGGTCCCGCTGCGGCCCGCCCCGCTCAGGTGCCGGGTTGCCCACCGGCCAGCGACTCGAGCAGGTCGCGGAGGCCACCCGTCTTGAGGTTGGCGATCACCCGGCCGGGGGGCGTCTCACCCCGCTCCCACTCCATCCACCACGCGAGCAGCTTCGTCGGGTCGGCGGGAGGGCGTTCGTCCATACCGGGCCGAGGCTATCGACCCGACCCGAACCGGCGCGAGGTGCGGGGAACCCGGGACGCGGCAGGAGCCGGCCTCGCGGCCGGCTCCTGCTCGAGACGGTGCCGGTCGGGGACCGGCGGGTGGGGAGGGCTAGAAGCCCATCCCGCCCATGCCACCCCCGGCCGCGGCGGCGGCCATGGCGGCCGCGTTGGCGTCGGGCTCCTCGGGCTTGTCGGTGACGAGCGCCTCGGTGGTGAGGATGAGGGCCGCGATCGACGCCGCGTTCTGCAGCGCCGCCCGGGTGACCTTGGCCGGGTCGATGACGCCGGCCTTGAGCAGGTCCTCGAAGACGCCGGTGGCGGCGTTGAGGCCGATGGCCCCGGACTCCTGCTCCACCCGCTGGACGGCGAGGGCGCCCTCCAGGCCGGCGTTGGCGGCGATCCAGAAGGCCGGTGCGGTGAGCGCCTTGTGGACGATCATGGCGCCGGTGGCCTCGTCGCCCTCGAGCTCGAGGGCGGCCACGGCCGAGCGGGCCCGGACCAGGGCCGTGCCACCACCGGGGACGATGCCCTCCTCGATGGCGGCCCGGGTGGCGGACAGGGCGTCCTCGATCCGGTGCTTCTTCTCCTTGAGCTCCACCTCCGTGGCGGCACCGACCCGCACGACGGCGACGCCGCCGGCGAGCTTGGCCAGCCGCTCCTGCAGCTTCTCGCGGTCCCAGTCCGAGTCGGTGTCGTCGATCTCCCGCTTGAGCTGGGCGATGCGGCCCTGGACCTCGGAGGCCTCGCCGGCACCGTCGACGATCGTGGTGTCGTCCTTGGTGATGACGACCTTGCGGGCCGAGCCGAGCAGGTCGAGGGTGGCGTTCTCGAGCTTGAGGCCGACCTCCTCGGCGATGACCTGGCCCCCGGTGAGGATGGCCATGTCCTGGAGCATCGCCTTGCGGCGGTCGCCGAAGCCGGGGGCCTTGACGGCCACCGAGCGGAAGGTGCCACGGATCTTGTTGACGACCAGGGTGGCAAGGGCCTCGCCCTCGACGTCCTCGGCCACGACCAGCAGCGGCTTGCTGGTGGCCATGACCTTCTCGAGCACGGGCACGAGGTCGTGCACCGACGAGATCTTGCCGTTGAGCAGCAGGACGTAGGCGTCCTCGAGGACGGCTTCCTGGCGCTCGGCGTCGGTGACGAAGTGGGGCGAGATGTAGCCCTTGTCGAACTGCATGCCCTCGGTGAACTCGAGCTCCATGCCGAAGGTGTTCGACTCCTCCACCGTGACCACGCCGTCCTTGCCGACCTTGTCGATGGCGTCGGCGAGGACCTGGCCGATGGCCGAGTCGTTGTTGGCCGAGATGGTGGCCACCTGGGCGATCTCGGAGGGGTCCTCGATCTCGCGGGCCAGGTCCTTGATGGACTGGACCGCGGCGGCGACGCCCTTCTCCATGCCCTTCTTCAGCCCCATGGGGCTGGCACCGGCGGTGACGTTGCGGAGGCCCTCGCGCACGAGCGCCTGGGCCAGGACCGTGGCGGTGGTGGTGCCGTCGCCGGCGATGTCGTTGGTCTTGGTGGCGACCTCCTTCACCAGCTGGGCGCCCATGTTCTCGAAGGGGTCCTCGAGCTCGACCTCCCGGGCGATGGACACGCCGTCGTTGGTGA
>JBFWQW010000111.1:0-9106 GCA_050249235.1 Acidimicrobiia bacterium
CGGGCCTACGCTCCGTGCCTCCGCGGGGAGTGGCGCAGTGGTAGCGCACAGCCTTTGGGTGGCTGAGGTCGTGGGTTCAAATCCCACCTCCCCGACTCGGCGGGACATCGACGCGCCGTCGAGGTGTCGAGCACCGCGTGACCTGAGGTGCCGCGTGACCTGACGGCGAGGCGCCCGGCGGCTACCAGGCGGTGACGTCCCGGTCGGTGAGGCGGAGCAGCATCCCGAACGTGTCGGCCGGGTCGGCGACGGCGTGGCCGGGCGCCGGCCGCTCGGTGCGGATGCCGTGGGACTCGAAGTGGGCCGCGGCGCGGTCGAGGTCGCCCACCCGGAAGGTGACGGCGTGGAACATCCCGCCGGCGGCCAGGTCGGCCGCGGCCCGGCTCGACGGGTCGACCGGCTCGGCCACCTCGACGACGACCTCGTCGGAGAGCCGGACGAACGTCGACGCGGTGCCGTGGGGCGTCGACGCCTGGTGCACCACCCGTCCGAGCAGGCCGTCGACGAGGAACGCCGTGGCCGCCTCGGGGTCGCCGGTGACCAGGGTGTAGTGGGCGCCGTGCACGCCGAGCGGGTGCTCGTCACGCCAGTACGCCGGCGACCAGTCCGGGTCGTTGTAGCGGGGGTCGCCCATGCCGTCCCGGGGCTGGAAGAACTCGAAGACGAGCGGGCTCTCCCTCGGGCGGGTCCAGATCTCGCCGAGCGGATCGGTGACCGGGCGGCCGAGGAAGTCGGCCAGGTGCTGGCCCTGGGCGGTGAGGTGGTCGATCAGGGCCTGGGGCTCGTCGACGTAGAGCGCCAGCGAGTGCAGCCGCTGGCCCATGCGCTCACGGAACCGCTCCGGTGCCATGCCCGGTCCGGCCCGCAGCGGCATCATCACCGTCGGCCCGATCGACAGCAGCGAGAGCCGGGTGGCGCCGAGGGGCCCACCGTCGGCCCCCGCGTCGCCGGCACCCCCCTCGCCGCCGGTGGGTCGCCCCCAACCCGACCGCGGCGCGAAGACCTCGTCGTACCAGCGCACCACCGTGTCGACGTCGTCGACGACGTGGGTGACGTGGAACACCTTCGGCAGCTGGAACATCCCGCCATCCTCACGGGGCGGCACCGGACCTGTCCACCGCGGCGGTACCGTCTCGGGGCCAACGCGGGTGTAGCTCAATGGCAGAGCTCCAGCCTTCCAAGCTGGTGGCGCGGGTTCGACTCCCGTCACCCGCTCTCGTCCGACGACTGGCCCGGCCGGCCGTCGGACCCCCCTGCGGTCGGGGGCCAGACCGCCCCGGCGGCGGGTCGCCCCCATCGACGGTGGGGCGTCGCACCCGCTCCCACACGATCAGCCGGTCGCGGCCCGGCACAGGGCGCCCCCGGCAGGATTCGAACCTGCGACGTTCGGCTTAGAAGGCCGCTGCTCTGTCCGGCTGAGCTACGGGGGCGTGGACCGAAGCGTAGGAGGCGCACCTCCTCCGGCAGGGGTCCCTCCCTAGGCTCGGCCTGCGTGGATCCCCGGTCGGCGGCAGTGGGTGTGGTCGGGGCGGGGCTCGGGCTCGGTGTGGCCGAGCTGGCCGCTGGCGTCCTCCCCGACGGCCGCTCGCCCCTCGTGGCGGTGGCCGAGCTCGTCATCCGGAACGTGCCGGGCGGCGTCGAGCGGTGGGCCATCGAGACGTTCGGCCGCAACGACAAGGCCGTCCTCGTCGTCGGCGCGGTGGTGGTCGTCCTCCTGCTCGGCGCCCTCACTGGCGCCCTGGCCCGACGACCTCTGGCCGCGCTCACCGTCGCCGGCCTCACCGTCGCCGTCGGCTGCCTGGCCTCGCTCCGCCGCCTCGACTCGACCGTGCTCGACCTCGTGCCGCCCCTCGTCGGCGGTGGCGCCGCCATCGTCACGATGCTCGGGCTGCTGCGGCTCGGCGCCGGACGGCCCGCCGGGCCGCTCTCGCCGGACGCCATGGGCCGGCGGACCCTGCTCGTGGCCGGCTCCGCCGTCGCCGTCGCCGCACCCTTCGCCGGGTGGGCCGGCCAGCGCCTCCAACGCCGGGTCGACGCGGCCGCCTCCCGGGCCAAGGCGAGCCTGCCGGCCGCGGCCCGGCCGGCGCCGCCCCTGCCCGCCGGCGCCGACCTCCGCCTCGACGGCCTGAGCCCGTTCATCACCCCGAACGCCGACTTCTACCGGATCGACACCGCCCTCCTCGTCCCCCAGGTGACGGCCGAGGACTGGACGCTGCGCATCCACGGGATGGTCGATCGGGAGGTCACCTTCACCTACGACGAGCTGCTGGCCCGCCCGCTGGTCGAAGCCGACGTCACCCTGGCGTGCGTGTCGAACGAGGTGGGCGGCTCGCTGGTCGGCAACGCCCGCTGGCTCGGGGTCCCGCTGCGCGAGCTGCTCGAGGAGGCCGGCGTGCACGACGACGCCGACCAGGTCGTGGGCCGGTCGGTCGACGACTTCACCGTCGGCTTCCCCACCGCGGCCGTGTTCGACGGCCGGGACGCGCTCGTGGCGGTCGGCATGAACGGCGAGCCGCTCCCGGTCCGCCACGGCTTCCCGGCCCGCCTGGTGGTGGCCGGCCTCTACGGCTACGTGTCGGCGACGAAGTGGCTGAAGGAGATCGAGCTCACGCGGTTCGACCGCTACGACGCCTACTGGATCCGACTCGACTGGGCCCCGCCGGCCCCTATCAAGGTCCAGTCCCGCATCGACACCCCCGGCAACCGGGCCGGCGCCGGCCGGGTGGCGGTGGCCGGCGTCGCCTGGGCCCAGGGCCGGGGCATCGACGCCGTGGAGGTGCGCATCGACGGCGGCCCCTGGCGCCGGGCCGAGCTGGCCGACGAGGTCGGCCCCGCCACCTGGCGCCAGTGGCACCTCCCGTGGACGGCGACCGAGGGCCGACACGTGCTGGAGGTGCGGGCCACCGCCGGCGACGGCGAGGTCCAGACCGGCGAGCTCGCCGAGCCCTTCCCGTCCGGCGCCACCGGGTGGCACCGCCGCGTCGTCCGGGTCGTCTGAAGTCCTGGCCCGTCCTCGGGGGCGGCTCAGACCACCCGGATAGCACGGCGGTCCCGCCACCCACCGAGCCCGACGAACGGCTTCGGGCCTCCCGCCGGGGTGTGCCATCCTTGACGCCCACGTGGTGGCCGTAGCTCAGCTCGGTTAGAGCGCCAGGTTGTGGCCCTGGAGGTCGGGGGTTCAAGTCCCCTCGGTCACCCCACCGCCGCCCGTGCCCGGACGGATGGCCGCTCGGGCACGGGCGGCTACCATCGCCGTCCCTCGCGCCTCTAGCTCAACGGCAGAGCAACGGACTCTTAATCCGCAGGTTCTGGGTTCGAATCCCAGGGGGCGCACATCTCCGACCTGCACGAACGGCGACGGCGGGGCGGTGTGGTCACAGGCGATGGCGTCGGACCGGCGTGCCGCCCATCCGCTCGTCACGGGCCGGCCATGTCATCGCCCGGCCGGCGCTCCCAGGGTGCGGGCGGACTCGGGATCGGGCTCGGCGGGGGGAGCCGGCTCCGGTGCTGGGTCGTGGCCGGGATCGATCGGGTCGTCCGGCAACGTCGACAGGGCCGTCATCGACCGGCAGCTTCGTCGTCGTCGTCGATCTCGAGGTCGTCGCCGGGCACGGCGGGCGCCTGACCCCCCTCGTCCAACGGGTCGCCGCCCACCTCCTCGACCTGGCGGGCCCGACTGTCGTCGACCACCCCTTCCTTGCCCACCACCCCGTCGACCAGGGGAACCGCAGGGTCTTCCATCTCGTCGCGCATGGGCCCGCCTGTACCCGCCGGGAGCCCCGGCCAGGCCGGCGAGCTCCCCCGCCCGTCCCGACGGGAGTCGCCCGAAGCGATCCTCCCGCGCGCTCGTCGACCACCTCGAGCGCCGGCCCGGTGCCACCGCGGCCCGCGCCCTACCATCCGCGGCGTGCTGGCGCTCTGCCCCGAGCCCGCTGACCGCTGACCTCGGAGTCGCCCCGTGTTCGTGAAGGTCGACGGGATCACCTCCGAAGCCGACGCCCGGCTGGCCATCGAGGCCGGGGCCGACGCCCTCGGGTTCGTGTTCGCCCCCTCGCCGAGGCAGGTCAGGGCGGAGGCGGTGCGGGACATCGTGGCGAACCTCCCGGCCGAGGTCGTGACCCTGGGCGTGTTCGTGGACGAGGCACCGGAACGGGTGGTCGACATCGTGCTGGCGGCCGGACTGCAGGCCGCCCAGCTCCACGGCCACGAGTCGGCCGAGGAGACGCGGTGGGTGCGGGCCCGGGTCGGGGCGGTCGTCAAGGCGTTCGCGGCGGGCGACCCGGCCGTCCTGCGGGCGGCCGACCACGGCGCCGACGCCGTCGTCGTCGACCACCCCGGCGGCGGCGGGGGCGGCGGGCAGGGCTACGACTGGTCCCTGGCCGTCGGGGTGCCGGCCGGCATCCGGGTCGTGTTGGCCGGCGGCCTGACCCCGGGCAACGTCGCCGCCGCCATCGCCGCGGTCCACCCCTGGGGCGTCGACGTCAGCTCCGGCGTCGAGTCGTCGCCCGGCACGAAGGACGCCGGGAAGCTGCGGGCCTTCGTGGACGCGGCCCGGGCGGCGGCACCCGCGCCACCGGACGGCTGGCGTCGAGGCGGCTGGTTCGCCCCGGGCTGAGCGCGCCGCTGGCCGAACGGGCTGCGGGCCGAACGGGCCGCTGCGCTGGCAGCGCCAGGGGCCGGGTGACAGGATCGAGACGACCCGTCGACGACCGTCACCGGGCACGACGCACAGAGGGAGACCCAGGGGGCGCCGGCTCCGTCAGCCCGCAGCGCTCGCCGGCCGCCGGCCCGGTCCGGCCGCCGCCCGATGACGCCGAGCCGTACCGGTGACGTCGGCATCGCCTGCGTGCGCACCGGCGCCTCCTACGGCGATCCACCGTACGAGCTCGTCACCAACACCTGGCTAGTGGGCGACGAGCACGAGGTGGTGGTCATCGACGCCGCCAACGACGCCGGCCTGATCCTCGACGCCGTCGGCGGCCGACGGGTCGTGGGCGTCCTCTGCACCAACGGGACGGTCGACCACGTCAACGCCGCCCCGGCCGTCGCCGACGCCACCGGCGCGCCGGTGCTGCTCAACGCCGACGACCGGCGGATGTGGGCCGGCACCCACCCGGACCGGGCGCCGGAGGGCGGGCTGGTCGACGGCCAGGTCGTCACCGTGGCCGGGCTCGAGCTGCGGGTCCTGTGCACGCCCGGCTACACCCGGGGCTCGGTGGCCTTCCACGCCCCCGGCGCGTCGACCGTGTTCGCGGGCGACACCCTCGGGCCCGTCGATCCGGCCGGCCGCCACGCCGACGTCCGGCGGGCGTCGATCGGGGCCCTCCTCGCGCTGCCGGCGGGCACACTGGTCCGGCCCGGCCACGGCGAGCCGGCCACCGTGGCCGAGCACGTTCGCACCGTCGACTGAGTCAGCCGACGAACCCGTCTCAGCCGGCGAGGGCCAGCCGGATGGTGGCGGTCGTGCCCGCCGGTCCGGTGCGCACCTCGACGGTGCCGCCCTGGGCCTCCACGAGGCTCTTCACCACCGCCAGCCCGAGGCCGCTGCCGCTGGTCACGCCGGTCGACCGGGTCGTCACGAAGGGCTCGAAGATGCGCTTGGCGACGGCCGGGTCGATCCCGGGTCCGTCGTCGGCGACCGTCAGGCACAGGTCGGCTCCGTCGACGGTCGCTTCCACCACCACCGATGTGCCGGCCGGGGTGTGGGTGACCGCGTTGGCGACGAGGTTGAGGATGGCCTGGGCCAACATGGTCTGGTCGGCGTCGACGACGACCGGCGGCGCCGGCCGCAGCTCCACGCCTTCGATGCCGAGCCCCGTCAGCCGACCCCGGAGCTCGTCGAGGACGTCGGGGACGAAGACCGGGCCCAGCTCTGTGGCGCCGCCGTCGCGACCCTCCGCGATTGCTTCGAGGTCGTCGGTGATCCGAGCCAGGCGGTCGAGCTCCGCCAGCATTGTCCGGACGAGCTCGCCGGCGGCGTCGTCGCCGGTCCCGGGACCGCCGGGATCCCGCCCGCCGACGTCGAGCGCGCCGAAGAGCTCGGCGTGGCCGCGGGCGACCGCGAGGGGCGTGCGCAGCTCGTGGGAGACGGCGCTGAGCAGTCGACGCCGGTGCTCGGCGTCGTCGCCGATCCGGTCGAGCATGCGGTTGAACTCGTGGGCGAGCGTGCCGATCTCGTCGCGGCGTCCGGTTGCCGGCACCCGGGCGGTGAGGTCACGGCCCCCGGTGGCGCGGGCCGCGGCGGCCAGCTCGGTCACCGGCCGCACCGCTCGACGGGTGGCGACGATCAGCACCGCCCCGCCGACCACCAGTCCGACCGAGCCGGCCGCGGCGATGCTCCCGAGCGAGGCGATGGCGTCGGCCTGGACGTCCTCGAGCGTGCCGACGACGACGACCTGGCCGACCTCCTGACCCGCCGCCGTCAGGGTCGCGTTGAGCACCCGGGTGGGCCCCTCCGCGGTGGCCACCGTCCGGAGCCTGCCCGGCGTGCCCTCCGGGAGCTCGCCGTCCCGGCGGAGGTCGACCAACGGGTCCGGGCCCGTCGTGGTGCTGTAGGTGTCCGAGCCGATGTGCACGACGGTGAGATGGCGCCGGCTGCCCGGATGGAGGGCGAGGTACTCGCGGACCGCGGCCCGCAATTCCGTCCCCGTCACCTGGGCGTGATCGGGGAACCGCAACGGGAGCTCGGTCCTGACGGTGCGCAGCTCATCGCGCAGCACCCGGTCGACGGCCTGGCGCCCGGTGACGCGGACGAGCTGGTAGGTGATCACGGCCACCGCGACGAGCGTCGCGACGAGCACGCCGACGCCGATGACCGCGAGCCGGGTCGGGAGCCGCATCAGGCCGAGAGCCGGTAGCCGGCACCGCGGACGGTCTGGATGCGATCGGCCCCGAGCTTCCGCCGGAGGTGGCGCACGTAGGCCTCGACCACGTTGCTCCCGCCGTCGAAGTCGTAGCCCCACACCTGGTCGAGGAGCTGGGCCTTCGACAGGACGTGGCCCGGATGGCGGACGAGCACCTCGGCCAGGGCGAACTCCCGGGGCGACAGCTCGACATTGCGCCCGTCGACCGTGGCCCGGCGGGCCAGGAGGTCGAGGGCGATGCCGGCGGCCTCGACGGTCGACGCGGCCGGCTGGTCGCTGGCCCGGAGGCGGGCCCGGACGCGGGCGAGGAGCTCCGAGAAGCTGAACGGCTTGACCACGTAGTCGTCGGCCCCTGCGTCGAGGTTCGCCACCTTGTCGGCGGTCGACGACCTGGCGGTCAGCACGATCACCGGGAGCGCGGGGCGCAGCGACCGGAGCCGCACGAGGACCTCTTCGCCGGCGAGGCCGGGCAGACCGAGGTCGAGCACCACGAGGTCGACGTCGTCCCGCTGGGCCAGGGCGAGCCCGACCGCGCCGTCCGGCGTGTCGAGCACCACGTAGCCGGCAGCTTCAAAGCCGCGCCGGAGGAAGCCCACGATCCCGCCTTCGTCCTCGACGACCAGGATCGCCATCCAGCTCCCTCTGCGCGACGACCCGGGAACCCGGACGCGTCGCCACCTTCGCAGTCCTGCCTGACAACAGCCTGATGCCCACCTGACCGTCCTGTCATCTCCCGTCCAGAACTTTCAGGTTCGGTTCACGGCGACGTCATCGGCGTGGGAGAGAGTCGTCGCAGACCCCCGTGATCGGAGCCCGACAGGTGCCAACCACCCAGACGCCAACCACAAGGATGATGCTCGCCGCCGCTGCCGGCGCGGTGACCGCAGGCGTGCTCGGCGCGGGTGTCCTCGCCGTGCTCGACGACCCGGCGCGCGACGTCGCCGCCATCCGCCTCACCCAGGCGTCCGACGCAACCGGGACCGGGACCGGTCGGGAGGAGCAGGTGCCGCCCCTCGAGGAGCTGATCGGACGGGTCGAGCGGGAGGGCGACGACGGCGACGACCTCCGCGTCGGACGCGTCGAGCTGGACTTCGGTCCGGACAGCTGGATCGCCACCGCCGGGCCCACCGTGGACCTCGACGGGGACGGTGCGACCGAGGAGCTGGCCGCCGAGCTCGACGGCCTGGTCGGCAGGGAGGTCCGCCTCCTGGTCCGCTTCGACGACGACGACGACGAGGACGCGACGGTGTTCGTCGTCGACGGCCGCACCTATCGCGAGATCGGCGGGCCGGCGCCGTGGCCGGCTGCCGGCGCCGTGGGCGAGGCGGCCGTCCGGGCCGCCGCGATAGCGGCCGTGGGCGAGGGCTCCCGGGTCGTCGAGCTCGATGCCGAGGAAGGCACGGCGGTCGCGTGGGAGGCCGAGGTCGTCGACCGTCAGGGCCGGGAGCACGAGGTGCTCCTCGATGCGACGGGCAAGGTGATCGATGTCAGCCGCGACTGACGCTGCGCTCGACGCTCACGACCTCGACGCTCAGGACCTCGACGCTCAGGACCTCGAGCACGTCGAGCACGGCCGCTCCGAACTGGCCTGCGGCCGCCCCACCACCGATGCCTCCCGGCGGCGCCGGTGGGCCACGTGGCCGCTCGCAGTCGCCCTGGCCCTGGCCTTCGTCGCCCTGGCCGGCACCACCGCCGTGAGCGCCGGCCCGGGCGCGCTCGACGACTGGGGCCACCGGGCGGCGATCGAGATGCGCAGCCCGGCCGCCACCGCCTTCTTCGAGATCGTGACGCACCTCGGTGCCGGCCTCGTGGTGAGCGTCGCCGCCCTTGGCGTCGCCGCCGTGATCTGGCGTCGTTGCCCCGTCCTGGCGTCGTTGATCCTGTTCGCCGGGATGGCCCGTCCCCTGCTGTCCATGGTCCTGAAGGAGTCGGTCGCCCGCCCCCGCCCCGACGGCGACGTGCTCGTGCACCCGTCGAGTGCCTCGTTCCCGAGCGGCCACACGTTCGCCGCCGTGGTCTTCTGGGGGATGCTGCCGCTCGTCGTCGCCGCCGTCACCTCCCACCGTGTGGCGCGGGTTGCGTCCGTCGGCGTCGCCGTCGTGGCGGTGGCCCTGGTCGGCGCGAGCCGGGTCTACCTCGGCGCCCACTGGTTGACCGATGTCGTCGGCAGCGTGCTCGTGGGCGGCGCCTGCCTCGTGCTCGTCACCGCCGCCCTCGACCACCTCCACCGCTCGCCGGGCGTC
>JBFWQW010000112.1:0-9053 GCA_050249235.1 Acidimicrobiia bacterium
AGATTACAAGCGCGCCAGCGGACGGCGGCACCTCGCCGTGGTCGAAGGCGGCGGGAAGCCAGGCACCTCACGGTCCCGCCGGCCGCTTGTTGCAGTTGTCGAAAGCTGACGTTGCGTGATGCGCGCGGTCGAAGGGGCGACGTTCGAGGTCGTAGAACGCTCGGCCATGGACGCACTGGGGGGATACCGCCGAGATCAGGTCAGGCGCAGCCTGTCGCTTCGGACCATCAACGAGCGAGAGCGCATCCTGACGTCCCTCCTGACGTGGTCCGGCGTCACGCACACCGAGCTCACCGCCGAGATCGTCGAGGGCTGGATGGACGCCTGCCACATCGGGGCCCGGTCGAGGAACAGCTACCTGTCGGCGCTCCGGTCGTTCTTCCACTGGGCCATCCACGCCGGCGCCGCCCACCACAACCCGGTCGAGTGGATGCTCCCGTCCCGGACCGGCCGGCGGGTCCCGCGGCCGATGCACGACGACGATCTCCGCTACGCCATCGACGTCGCTCCACCCCGCATGAAGGCCTGGCTCTGCCTCGCCGCGTTCCAGGGGCTGCGCTGCAAGGAGATCGCCCTACTGCGCCGGGAGGACGTCCTCGACCGGCAGCGCCGACCGGTTCTCCGCCTGGCCGAGACGAAGGGCGGCCACGAGGCGGTGCTCCCGCTCAACGCTGAGGCGCTCCACGCGCTCCGGGCCGCCGGCCTGCCCCGCCAGGGTCACGTGTTCCTGTCGAGCCGCGGCCGGCCCTTTGCCCCGAGGACGGTGAGCAAGTACATCTCCGCCCACCTGCACGAGCTCGGCATCGCCGCCACGGGACACCAGGCCCGCCACTGGTTCGGGACCGCGGTGTGGGCCGAAACCCACGACCTGCGCGTGACGCAGGAGATGATGCGCCACTCAAGCCCGGCGTCGACGGCCGGCTACGCCGCGTACGACGAGCCGGCAGCGCGCGCGGCTGTCGAGGGCCTACACCTCCGCCTCGTGGCCGAGCTCTCCGAGCCCGGGTGACGATTGGGCGCCCGTTGATGCCCGCCTAGCTCGTCATCTTTGCCTGGACCTCGTTGACGAAGCCCTCGGCGTCGCTCTGGACCTTCCACTCGAACCTCTTCGGGCCCACGTGCAGCACCACGGTGTCGCGGCCGAGGCGCTTCCGGTCGTGCTCGATGAAGCTGATCGACTTGTACGGGATGAACTGGCGGTCGTCTCGGCCGACGAGCCGCTTGAGCACCCGGTCGAGGCCGGCGTCGCCGAGGGTGACCTCGCCGTTCCGGCCCGCCTCGCTGATCTTCAAGGTCTTCACGGTCGCGGACGGTACCTGGTGTGCAACGGCGGCGCCCGTGGTGTCAGGCCGAGGTCGAGCGCAGCGCGGCAGCGATGGAGCAGGCCCAGCGCTTCGGGCGGGCCATGACCCCGGACGCGACGATGCCCCCCGGCCGGAGCCAGGGGGCATCGCACAGGAGCGGTCGTCGGGCTAGCCGGCGGTGGCGTCCTCGAGGTGGCGCCGGAGGGCCCTGCGGACCTCGGCGGTGACTGGTCTGTCGCCCTCGTCGGCGAGTTGCTTCAGGCGGTCATATGTCTCCTGGGGGACTCTCACGAGGAACTCCTTGCTGGGCCCGGGCATGGTCCACCTCCCTGTCGGGTTTCGGGCCGCACCGTACAGATGGCCGGTGCCGTGCCGGGGGATGGTCGATATGACGAAGCCCACGACGTGGGTCCACGTTGCTGACACCTCGACGTGCAAGCATCGCGGTGCCGTCGTAGCTCAACGGATAGAGCGCCTGCCTTCGTAAGCGGTGGTTGCGGGTTCGATTCCCGTCGGCGGCGCCCCCCAAAGGGGGACGCGGAAGAGGGGGCCCACAGGCCCCCTCTTCTTCGTTGTCGACACGCAGATCCGGGCTTCCCCGCTCAACGGCCGAGCACCGTGCCTTCGTAAGCCCCCCCAGTATCGGCGCGAGTGGTCGCGATCTTCAACCACTCATCAGCGCTGCCGACGGGGGGGGCGCCAGTCGGTCAGATCACGGCAGCAGCCCGCGGCGGGAGGCCGCGACAGGGGTGACCCTGCGGATGATGGCCACGGCGGCGCCGAGCCAGCCGGCGACGACCAGAGCGACGTGGCCGACGGTCTCGGCGGCGCCGGCGGGCAGGACCTCGGCGAGGTCGCCGGCGATCAGCGGGAGGACCGCAGCGATGGCGGTGAGGTAGGTGGGGGCGGCGGTGAGGATCACGACGATCCGGGCCCACAGCTTGGTCATGGGTTCTCCTTTGAGAGGCGTTCGTCGGTCCGCTTCACGCGGTCGTAGGTGGACGTCCCGCCGTTGGGCTCGAGGGTCTCGGTGCGCCGCTCGATGACCGACACGCGGCGAACGACATCCGCGATGGCCACGCCGTTCTCCTGGGACCTCTCATCGAGCTTGTCCAGCCGCTCCGGCACCGCCTTGAACACCTCGATCTCGCGGGTGGCTGCCTGGATGAGCTCGATAGCGGGGCGAAGCGCCTTGCGCCAGATCACTCCGAACGCGGTCAGGAGTGCTGCTGCGAGGAGGACGACGTCCGCCCACGTCGTCCCGGTCACCAGCCGCGACGAGCCCGGAACTGCTGGGCGTGCTCGTGGTCGCGGATCTCGGCGTAGGCGTGGTCGGCGCCGTGCTCGACGAGGCCGATGACCCGCAGGTTCTTCTCGTCCGGGGTGGGTTCTCTCCCCCACTCGGCGCAGATCCACTGGCGGATCTGGGCGTGGCGGGCGTCGTTGTCGTCC
The DNA here is from genome assembly GCA_050249235.1 of Acidimicrobiia bacterium. GTDB lineage: Bacteria > Actinomycetota > Acidimicrobiia > Acidimicrobiales > CADCSY01 > JAEKLB01. The sequence goes on from JBFWQW010000112.1 coordinate 2,757, forward strand.
TTCGCGATCACAGAGGCGTCTCCTTCGACGGTCGAGGGGGTGAGCGCGCGCCGGGCGGTGGCGGCGACGCGGTGCAGGTCGGCGTGGCCGGGGTCCCAGTGCTCGTTGCCGGGGACGTTGGCGTGGCCGCAGATCCCGTCGAAGCCAGCCCAGTCGTCCCAGGTCATGCGGACTTCGCCGTCGGTGCCGTAGCCGAACGGGCCGGTCGTCTCTGCGACCCGGTGCAGGTTCAGGACCTCGCCGAAGCGGGCGAAGATCGCTGCGGCGACCGGGGCGACGACGTCGGTGCCGAGCCAGTCCCACCAGGTGTCGGGCCAGGACAGCGCCTCGCCGGCCCGGCCGATCACCTCGACCTGGATGGCCCGGCGGGTGTTCGTCGGCGGGGACAGCGGGCGCTTCGGGCGGCGCAGCGCGAACGCCGAGCGGTGCAACGGGACGGTCTGGGCCCGCCAGCCTCGTTCAGGCCACACCCACAGATGCGGCGGCGCGTCGTGCCGTGCGGCCATGTCCCGGGCACCGCTCAACGTGGACGGGACGACCTCGGTGGTGTGCACCACGAGCCGCCAAGGGGCGTCGTCGTAGCTGCCGCCCTTGCCCAGGCGGTTCGGGATGACCTCGAAGCCGGGGAGCCACATCTCAGGCCGCCGGCTTCCGACGCCACCGTCCGGACGGTGCGGCTACACCAAGAAGTCTCGCCATGTGGACTCCCCGAGGTTGATGACGCTGGCGTGCTGCATGTAGCCGACCCCGCCGCCGGCGGAGTTCTGGATGCCGAAGGCGTCCCACCACCAGATGTCGCCGACCCAGTCAGGTTCGTCGGCATGGGCGGCGAGGAGGCCGGTGACCGCGTTGTAGCCGGGCACCGCCTGGAAGCTCGGGCTGTAGGTCGCCGGCCCGAACTCGCCGGCGAACATCGGCTTGTCCTGGGCGGCGATCGTGTCGTAGAAGGGGTAGTCGAACGAGCTCGACGGCTGGTCGTAGATGGAGACGCCGACGGCGTCGATCATCGACCACGGCGGCCGCCAGTCGTCGTCGAAGACGCCCGCCTCGCCCTTGGGACCGTAGACGGTGATGACGTTGTGGACGCCGTTGGCCCACAACCACTGGTAGCAGTACATCCAGAGCGCGCGCAGGTTGGCCTTCGAGATCCCGAAGTTCTGCGACCACCAGAAGTTCCACTCGTGGAACAACCGCAGCCAGATCGGGATCCGGTCGGCCTGGAACGACAGGAGGATGGTGCGCAACGGGGTGAGGTAGTTGGCCACCAGCGCCGCGTTCTGGCTGGTCCCGTTGATCACCATCTGGCCGACGTCGAAGTTGGAGGGCATCGACCCGGAGTTGGCGTCGCCGGACAGGCCGTTGATCGGGTTGCCGGCGTGGACGTTCATCTCGAGGAGCCCGCCGGCGGCGGCGTGGGCCTTGCCCCACAGCAGGCTTTGGGTGCCGTCGAACATGTTGGCCGGCGTCGGCCCGGGCGAGCTGGTTCCCCAGTGGCAGGGGTCGATGATCCCGAACAGCGGCCGGGCGCCGGAGTTGGCGGCGATGGTGTCGAAGTTGCCGGCGCCGACGGTGAAGTGCCGGACGATGGCGGCCTGGCCGGAGAAGTACTTCCCGGTGCCGCGCAGCGACCGCATCCACTTCAGCTGGGCGACGCCTTCGGCGATGAGCTGCGGGTCGGCGGTGGCGATCGCGCCCCCGCCGCCGGTGCCGGGGTTGCCGTAGAGGGTCTTGAACAGCGCCGACGCGTTGGGGAAGTTGGGGTTGGTGCCGACACCGCCCGGAGGCATGAGCGCGTGCTCTTCGTCGTAGTCGTCGGTGTCGAACGGGGCGCCGTACTCGAAGCGGGTGCCGAACGACTGCTGCAGGTCGTAGATCCACTGGATGTAGGCGGGGTTGTCACCACCGCCGGACGCCTCCTTGCCGGACGGCCCCCATTCGGGCATCCCGAACTGCAGCGGCGCGAGTCCGGCGGCGGCCCGGGTGGCGTCCCGGCCGTACACGAACGCCTTCCAGGCGGTCGCGACCGGCTCGAAGTAGGTGGCGAGCACGTCGGCGGGGTCGGCCCACTGGTTGCCGCTGCGGGCGGCGGGGACGTCCATGTCGTAGAAGTCGACCGAGACGATGTCGACGACGTCGTCGCCCGGGTAGCAGGCCTCGAAGTCGTCCCAGGTGTCGTCCCAGGCGCCGAGGTAGACGCCGTTCCAGTCGATCTTCGCTCCGGGGATCCGGCCCTTGATGAGCAGCGCGAGGCGGCGGAACGCCTGGGCGTAGAGGGCCTGGTTGGTGGCCGACCCGTAGACCGACCACGGGTACCAGTGGCCGTTGGCCTCCCAGCCGATCCGGATGAGCGGGGCGGTGTAGCCGCCGGCGAGGAGATGGTCGCAGGTCTGCTGCACGTCGGCGTCGAGCTCGCCGGCGATGGAGCGCTGCAGGTTGGCCGTGATCTTGTCCCGGCCTTCGGAGGTGAGGGCGGTGGCAGGGCTGCCGTCGAGCGCCGGGGACGCCAGCCCGAGCGTCTCAGCGATCGTCGTGCGCTTGTAGGCGCCGGTGAAGCTCTCGGCCGAGGCCGGGTTGGCGGACGCCCACACGGCGTGGGAGTCGTTGGGTGCGCCGGCCCCGAACTGGGTGACCCCGTACATGGTGCGGTTGAGCCACGACTCGAACTGCAGGAGGTAGGCGCGGCCGCCGCCGGCGGTGAACCGCGGGTACACCCCCAGCCTGGTGCGGGCCTGGCCGGTGGTGGGCGGCGGCTCGACAGGCGGCGGGCCGCCGCTGGTGGAGCTCCGGTTGAAGACTCGGCCGGCGGCGACCGCCGCGACACGGAACGTCATGCCAGCGCCCCGTCCGGGTAGAAGGGGTCGACGGGCACGACGAAGGAGGCGAGGTTCGCGGCGGTGACCGCGCCGGTGCCTTCGGCCCGGAACCGCCACGTCCCGGACCGGGTGATCCGGGTGTCGTAGGCGTACACGCCGGTGGACAGCTTCACCAGGGCGGCGTCGACGCCGTAGACGAGAGCGAAGGGGGCGGCTCCGTCGCCGGGCTGCACGAGGAGCCGCACCGTGGTGGGGTCCTTCGGCTGGGCCCGGTCGTTGTTGTCGACGAACGTGGCGACCGCGTAGCACTGGTCGCCGAGCTCGAACTCGTTCTGGGCCACGCCCGAACCTCCCGAGAGATGGATGGTGGTGTCGAACACCCGCCGGAACCCGATGTGGCAGTCGCCGAGCACCTGGGTGGGGGCGTCGGGACCGCCGGCACCGCCGGACCCACCGGTCCCGGCTGGCAGCAGGCTGAACGACCAGTCGGCGGCGACGTCGAAGACAGCGGTCGAGGGGACCGTGACGCCATCGTCGGGGGTCGGGTCGACGGCCAGGGTGTGCAGGTGGGCTTCGGTGACGAAGTCGGAGAGGGTCACCGAGACCGGCTGGGAGCCGACCGACGACGCGAAGTCCCGGCTGGCGGCGGAGGCCTGGACGTAGCCGTAGGCGGCCCCCACGTCGCCACGGTCGGTCCAGCCGGCCGGGGTCGTCCCGGTCGGCACTGTCGCCCCGTACGCCTTCGACGCTTGGAAGGCCAGGCCCCGCTGGTTGACGGCGGTGTTGGTGATCGACCCGGCGACCGTGTTGGTGTCCTGCGCCTTCACCGCGGTGCCGGTGGCGGCCACCTCCGCCCCCGGGTTGACCCCGGTGAGGAGGTAGGCGAACACGACCGGCTGGTTGTACTGCGACGGCAACGTGAGCGTGACCGACGTCTCCCCACCGGCGGCGACCTTCGTCCACTGGTAGGAGAACACCCGGTCGGCGACAGACGACCGCAGCGTGTAGCCCGACGGGGTGGCGACCGCCTCGTTGTTGGCGGCCTGGATGACGATCAGCTCGCCGGCCGCCGCGGCGCGCGGCAGGTTGGCGACGTAGCTGGTGGAGGTGGGCGCCGAGGCGGTGATGGTCGGGCCGACGACCGGCGGGGTGACGGTCACAGGATCGTCGCGTTCAGGATCGACGCGCCGGCCCCCAGGTCAAGGACCCCTTGGGCGGATAGCACGACCGGGACCTGCTCCTTGGCGAACACCTCCGTCGACGACGTCGACGCGATCGGGGTGCCGCCGGCGGTCGCGGCCAGCTGGAACGTGTTGACGGTGGCGTTCACGACGAAGTAGGTGGTGCCCTCGGCGAACCCGGCCGGCATGCCGGTGGCGGACACGTCGAACAGGACCAGCCGGGCGCCGTTGGCGAGGCCGTGGTTCGGCTGGGTGAACACCGTCGTCGACGTCGCCCCGGTGCCTTGCAGGCTGACGGACCGCATCGGCTTGCCGCCCAGCGGGGTGGCCGCGTAGAAGGTGCCGGCGGTCGACGCCGACCAGCCGCCCGCCCACCCGTAGGTGCCGGCCGGCAGGTCGAACGCGGCGGCCGCGCTGTTGGCCCGCTTGCCGGCCGCGGCGGCCGCCCAGGTGGCCGCCTTGCGGGCGTAGGCGGGGGTGCCCCCCGCCGCCTCGTTCGCGCCGGTGAGACCGGGGAAGGCGGTGTGCACCGAGTAGTGGGTGATGGCGTTGCCGAGGCCTCCGGTGAGGAGCGCGTGGCGGCCGGCGTCGGTCAGGATCGTCACAGGGGACCTCCGGAGAAGGGGGTGGTCAGGCGCAGCGGCCGAGGCAGAGCAGCGTCTGGCCGCCGATCTGCAGGAGCTCCACCTCGTCGTCGACGTCGAGAGCGACACCGGTGGCGAGGTACTTCACGCCGGCCACGGTCACGCCGGCGACGTCGACTTCGAGCAGCCCCGGGATCGGCGGGTTCGCCGCGGTGACCGACACGACCCGGCCGTGGCGGAACTTCACGTCAAGGCCGTCCGGAGTGCCCTGGTTGGCGATGGCGGCGGCGAGACGGTCGACGGTCATGGCTGCCTCCTCGCCCGGCACACCAGGGTCATGGGGCCCGGCCCGAGCGGCAGGGTCAGGCTCGAGATCACGTAGTAGCCGTCGGTGCGGGACCCGGCGTGCCCCACCCGCACGACGTCCCCGGCGTGCAGCGTCGGGTCGGGATGGCAGACGACGGTGATCGACTCGAGCAGGCCGAGCTTGCGGGCCAGGATCGCCAGGCCGGCCTCGGTGGCCTGGGCAGTCGAGGTGACCAGCGTCGACGTGTAGAACTGGGGGACCTTCCCGAACGGCCCCAGGTGGTAGGTCGGTGACGTCGGGTCGGTGTCCCAGATGACCGCCCGGACGGCTTCGGCGCCGGGGGTTTCGCCGGTGACGACGACCCCGTTGTAGGTCTGCTCCTCGTCGAGGTCCCGGTCGAGGGAGTGCAGCAGCCCGGAGCCCTCCACGATCGACGCCACCGGGGTGGGGTCCGCGGTGATGGGGCGGAGCCGCAGCACGCCGTCCGGGTCGAACAGCAGCTCCCGGCCGCCGGCGGCGGCGAGCGCAAGCGCGTCTTTCCATGGGTCGGTCTGGGTGTCGAGACCGAGGACGACCGGGTCGGGGGTGACGTAGTTCGACGGGTCGAGCAGCATCGGCAGGCCAGGCGCCCGGTCTTCGACGATCCCGGCGATCGCCTGGTCGAGCCGGGTGCCGGCCGGCACCACGTACGGTTCCTCCCAGCGGGCCCGGGTGACCTGCCGGGACCGGTCGGTGCCCTGCAGCTCGAGGACCACCATGCCGGGCCGGGCGGTGACCTTCGGCCGGGTGATGCGGTACACGCCGAGCGGCACGCCGTCGCGGTAGAGGCGCAGCTCGGTTCCTTTGGGCGCCAGCAAGCTGGTCATGTCGGCCGGCACCAGGTCGGCGTCGACGCTGGTGAGCGTGCACAGTCGGCGAACCGCCCGGTTCTCGTCTTCGGTGACGTGCCCGGCGGTCACGGTGAGGGTGGCCTTCTTGGCGCCGGCGAGGTACACGTCGGCGGTCGAGACCACCGTGCCGGACAGCTCGACGGCCGCAGCGGCCGGCGGTGGGATCGCCTCGACGGTGCCGGGCACCTCGACCGGAGGGGCGGTGACCGGCCAGCTGTCGAGAAGCTCGAGGAGACGCCCGCCGGCCATCGGTCAGACGACGAAGATCAGGTAGTCGGTCGTCGAGATCGGCGCCGCCGCCAGCGTGCGGTTCAGCGTGGCCGTGCGGGTGGCGCCGGTGTAGTCGTCGATGACGGCGAAGTCCTTGGTGCCGTCGGCGTAGACGAGGAACACGAGCCGGCCGTTGTACGCGTCGTCGCTGGCGTCGGCCCCGGCGGCCAGCTGCACGGTGGTGGTGGTGCCGCCTTGGGCGGTGCCCTGCACGGCAGACACCAGGGCGGCCACGGCGGCGGCGACGGTCGC
>JBFWQW010000113.1:0-8963 GCA_050249235.1 Acidimicrobiia bacterium
CCGGCGGGCTCCGCGCCGGTGGCGTGGTCACCGACGTTGGGAGCACCAAGGCCCGGGTCGGCGAGGCGATCGTCAGCGACCGCTTCGTCGGCGGGCACCCGATGGCCGGCAGCGAGCAGGAGGGGGTCGACGGGGCCGACGCGGCGCTGTTCCGCGGCGCGGTGTGGGTGCTCACCCCGACGCCGACCACCGATGCCGCCGCCCACCAGCTGGTGCGGTCGGTCGTCACCTCGTTCGGGGCCGAGGTGGTGGAGCTGCCGCCCGACCGCCACGACGAGCTGGTGGCGATCGTCTCGCATGTGCCCCACCTCACCGCCGCCACCCTCATGGGCCTGGCCGCCGAGGGGGCCGAGGAGCACAGCGCCCTGCTGCGCCTGGCCGCCGGGGGCTTCCGGGACATGACCCGGATCGCGTCCGGTCACCCGAGCATCTGGCCGGACATCTGCGTCGAGAACCGGGATGCCATCGTCGGCGTCCTGGAACGGCTCGAGGCCGGGCTGGCGGCCATGCGGGGCCGGGTCGAGCGGGGCGACCGCGACGCCCTCCTCGGCACCCTGGAGGCGGCCCGGGCCGCCCGCCTGAACATCCCCACCCGGGGGGTCCGGCCGGACGAGCTCGCCGAGGTGCGGGTGCCGGCGGCCGACCGGCCGGGCTCGCTCGCCGAGGTGACGACGCTGGCAAGCGAGCTCGGCGTCAACATCTTCGACCTCGAGGTGGCCCACTCGGCCGAGGGCGAGACCGGCGTGTTCATCCTCCTCGTCGAGCTGGCCCGGGCCGAGCTGCTCCGGGGGGGCCTGCTGGCCCGTGGCTACCGGCCGGCCGCCACCCGGCCCCTCACGTGACCGCCGGCCCGGTGGCGCCGGTGCACGAGGTCGCGCCGTTGGCGGGGCCGATCGACGCGGTCGTGACCGTCCCGGGGTCGAAGAGCCTCACCAACCGGGCCCTCGTGGCGGCCGCTCTGGCGGACGGCACGAGCGCCGTCTCCGGCGTGCTGGTGGCCGACGACAGCGAGGCCATGGCCGGCTGCCTCCGCGCCATCGGCGCCACCGTCGACGTCGACGCCGGCGGCACGACGTGGACGGTGACGGGTCGGGCCCGGCCCGCGCCCGGTCCGGCCACCCTCGACGCCCGGCTGTCGGGCACGACCGCCCGCTTCCTCGCCCCGGTGCTGGCGTTGGGGGAGGGCCGCTACCGGCTCGACGGGTCGCCCCAGCTCCGGGCCCGACCGCTCGGCCCGACCCTCGACGCCCTGCGGGCCCTCGGCGTGGCCGTGGAGGAGGAGGCCGAGCCGGGCCACCTGCCCGTCACCGTCGTCGCCGGTGGGCTTCCCGGCGGCACGGTCCGGGTGCGGGCCGACACGTCGAGCCAGTTCGTGTCCGGGCTCCTGCTGGCCGCCCCCCGCGCCGGTGCCGACCTCGAGGTGGTGGTCGACGGGGCGGCCGTGTCGTCGCCCTACTTCGACCTCACCGTGGCCGTGATGCGGGCCTTCGGGGCGGAGGTCGCCCAGGACGGCCACGAGCGCTTCCGCGTGCGGGCCACCGGGTACCGGCCCACCGCCTACGCGGTCGAGCCCGATGCCTCGTCGGCGGCCTACCTCCTCGCCGCGGCGGCGCTCTGCGGGGGCCGGGTGACGGTCCTCGGCCTCGGCGCCGGCACGCTGCAGGGCGACGCCCGTCTCGTCGACGTCCTGGCCGCGATGGGCGCCACGGTCACCCGGACCGCCGACGCCACCACCGTGTCCGGCAGCGGCCGGCTCCGCGGCGTCGACGTCGACCTCGTCGACCTGCCCGACATGGCCATGACGGTGGCGGTGCTGGCCGCCTTCGCCGACGGGCCCTCGACGATCCGGGGCGTCGCCCACATCCGGGGCCACGAGACGGACCGGATCGAGGCCGTCGCCTCCGAGCTCGGCCGGTGCGGCATCCGGGCCGACGTCACCGACGACGGCTGGACCGTGCGTCCCGGCCCGGTCGGCCCGGCCGTGGTCGAGACCTACGACGACCACCGCATGGCCATGAGCTTCGCCCTGGCCGGCCTGCGGGTGCCGGGCATCGGCATCGCCGACCCGGCCTGCGTCGGCAAGACCTTCCCCGGCTTCTGGGCCGCCCTCGAGGGCCTCCGGCGGGGTTGAGGGCCGCACCGGTCCACGCCGACCTGATCTGACGTGACCCGATCCGATCCGACTGGCGAAGCCGGGCTGGCGGGCGGGCCCCGAGTACCGTGCCGCCCCGTGCGGGTGGTGGCGATCGACGGTCCGTCGGGCTCGGGCAAGTCCACGGTGTCGAAGGCCCTGGCCGCCCGCCTCGGCCTCGAGCACCTGGACACCGGGGCCATGTACCGGGCGGTCGCCTTCGCCGCCCTGCGCCGCGGCATCGACCCGTCCGACCCCGCCGCCCTGGCCCGGCTGGTCGACGACGTCCAGCTCGAGGTGGGCGCCGACACGGTGACGGTCGACGGGGTCGACGCCACGACAGCCATCCGGGGGGCCGAGGTGACGGGCGTCGTCAGCCAGGTGGCCACCGTGCCCGAGGTCCGCAACGAGCTGCGGGCCAGGCAGCGGCAGTGGATCGAGGCCCGGGGCGGCGGGGTGGTCGAGGGCCGTGACATCGGGTCGGTGGTCTGCCCCGAAGCCGACCTCAAGGTGTACCTGACGGCCCGGCTCGACGTCCGGGCCGAGCGCCGCCACGGCGAGGACGCCGACCACGACTACGAACGGGTGGCCCAGCTCCTCGTCGAGCGGGACACGACCGACGCCAACCGGTCGGAGAGCCCGCTCGTCGTCGCCGAGGGTGCGGTGGTGGTCGACACCACCGACCGCACCGTGGCGGAGATCGTCGACCAGCTGGTGTCGCTGCTGTGAGCCGGTCCGGCGCCGACGGTCGCCCGACCGTCGGCCAGCGGCTCCTCTACCGCCTCGTCCGCGGCGCCGTCGTCTGCTTCTGCCGGGCCTTCTGGCGGCTGTCGGTGACGGGCCGGGAGCACGTGCCGGACGGGCCCTTCATCCTGGCGCCGGTCCACCGCAGCAACATCGACACCCCGGTGGTGGCCGCCGTCACCCGGCGCCGGCTCCGCTACATGGGCAAGGACAGCCTCTGGAAGTTCCGCTGGTCGGCCTGGTTCTTCCGGAACATGGGAGGGTTCCCGGTCCACCGCGGCACACCCGACCGCGAGGCCCTGCGCTGGGCCTCGTCGGTGGTGGCCGGGGGCGAGCCGGTGGTGATGTTCCCGGAAGGGACCCGCCAGGAAGGGCCGATCGTCGAGCACGTCCTCGACGGCGTGGCCTTCGTGGCGCTCCGCGAGGGCGTGCCGATCCTCCCGGTCGGGATCGGCGGCTCCGACCGGGCCATGGCCAGGGGGGCCCGGCTGCCCCGGCCGGTGAGGGTGACGATGGTGATCGGCCCGCCGATCCCGGCCACGGCGCCGGGCGCGGGGGAGCGGGTGCCCCGCCGGGCCGTGCGCGAGCTCACCGTGCGCCTCCGGGACGAGCTGCAGCTCCTCTACGACGAGGCCCAGGCCCGGGCCGGCCGCTGAGGGGGGTGCCCCTGCGCTGGGGCCGCCGTGTTGGGGGCCTCGTGTTGGGGGCAGCCGTGTGGGGGGCCGTCGGAGTGGGCGTGGGCCGTCAGAGGGCGGTGAGGACGTCGCTGGCGGCCAGGCTGCGGTCGTCGGCCAGCTCGTCGGCCGTCATGTGCTCGCGCAGGGCCCGGGGCGGCGGGAAGTACTCGTCCTCGTCGGTGATCGAGATCTCCTCGACGCCGAGGCGGGGCGCCAGGCGGGCGATGACCGCGGCCACGACCTCCTCGGCAGCGGACGCCCCGGCGGTGACGGCGACCACGCCGGCGAGGTCGCCGGGCAGCTCGTCGGGGCCGTTCACCCGCAGGACCCGGATGGTGCGGCCGGGTACGTCGGCGGCGGTGGCCTCGGCCACCTTGGCCAGCGCCACCGTGTTCGACGAGTTCGCCGACCCGATCACGACGACGGCGTCGGCTCTGGGGACGATCGCCTGGAGCGCCGACTGCCGGTTGGTGGTGGCGAAGCACAGGTCGGACCGGCCCGGCATCCAGAGGTCGGGGAAGCGGTCGCGGGCCGCGTCGAGGACACCGGCCCAGTCGTGGTGGGAGAGCGTGGTCTGGGCCAGGAGGGCCACCGGTCGGCCGGGGTCGGCGAGGGTGGCGACGTCGTCCTCGGTCTCCACCAGGGCGATCGACTCGGGCGCTACGGCCATCGTGCCGACGGCCTCGTCGTGGCCGGCGTGGCCCACGTAGAGGACGGTGTAGCCCTTGCCGGCCCGCACCTTCACCTCGTGGTGGACCTTGGTGACGAGCGGGCAGACGGCATCGACCACGAACCCGCCCTTGGCGGCCGCGGCCCGCACGACCTCGGGTGGCGACCCGTGGGCCGAGAGCATGAGCGGGGCCCCGTCGGGGACGTCGTCGAGGGAGTCGACGAACATCACGCCCCGCTCCCGGAACCGGTCGACCACCAGCCGGTTGTGGACGATCTCGTGGTAGCAGTAGACGGGCGGCTCGTAGTGCCGGACCATCCAGGCCAACGCCTTGATGGCCATCTCCACGCCGGCGCAGAACCCGCGGGGGGCGGCGAGCAGCACCCGGTCGACGGTCATCGACCCCGGAGCGTACGGGCGCCGGAGGCCGGCCCCGTTCCCGGGCCCCCTGCCGTCGACCAGACTCGACCAGACTCGACCGGTGCCCCTCCCGCCGGCCGACCCCTTCCCCTCCTGGTTCTTCCAGCGGGACGACCCGTCGGCGGACGGCGGCTTCTACGGCTGGCCCCGGCTCGTCACCCACATCGACGACGGGGCGATCGCGGCGGTCGGCGACCTCTACGAGGAGCTCGGCCTCGACGGCGAGGTGCTCGACCTCATGGGCTCGTGGGTGTCGCACCTGCGACGGCCGCCCCGCCGGCTCACCGTCCTCGGCATGAACCCCGACGAGCTGGCCGCCAACCCCATGGCGGCGGCCACGGTGGTCCACGACCTCAACGCCGAGCCGCTCCTGCCCTTCGCCGACCGGGGCTTCGACGCCGTCGTGTGCTGCGTGTCGGTCGACTACCTGGTGCGCCCGGTGGAGGTCTTCACCGAGGTCGCCAGGGTGCTGCGGCCGGGGGGCCCGTTCGTGTGCACGTTCTCGAACCGGTGCTTCCCGACCAAGGCCGTCCGGGGTTGGCTGGTCGCCGACGACGAGGGGCGGTGCGACATCGTGCGGCGCTACTTCGAGCTGGCCGGGGGCTTCGAGGCTCCGGTCGTCGAGCGCCGGACCCCTCCCGGGCACCGTGGCGACCCGCTGTTCGCGGTGTGGGCCCGGTCCTCGTCGTCGACGTAGGTCCAGAGGCCGATGAACGTCAGGCGGTGTCGTGAGCGGCAGCGCAGCAGCCGGGAAGGGGGCCGGCGGCGGCTGCTCCGTAGACTCCCCCCATGTCGTTGCCCCGGGTCGTGGCCGTCGCGCCCGGGAGCCCGGCCTCCCTGGCCGGCCTGGTGCCCGGCGACGAGGTGGTCGCCGTCGACGGCCAGGTGCCCCGTGACGTCCTCGAGTGGCGCCTCCTCGTCGACGAGGCCGACCCCGAGCTCGAGCTCAGGCGGGGTGGCCTCGAGCTGGCGGTGACGGTGGCCAAGCGGGCCGGCGAGGCGCTCGGCGCCGAGGTCCACTCGTCGGTGTTCGACCGGGTGCAGACCTGCGACAACCACTGCGCGTTCTGCTTCATCCACCAGCTGCCCAAGGGGATGCGGCGCTCGCTGTCGCTGAAGGACGACGACTACCGGCTGTCGTTTCTCTACGGGAACTTCACCACGCTCACCCGGTTCACCGAGGCCGACCTCGAGCGGGTGCTGCTCGAAGGGCTCTCGCCGCTGCACGTGAGCATCCACGCCACCGACCCGGCGGTCCGGGCGGGGATGCTGCGCAACCGTCGCGGCGCCACCAGCCTGCGCTGGCTGCGGGCGCTGCTCGACAACGGGGTCGAGGTCCACGGCCAGGTGGTGGTGTGCCCGGGCGTGAACGACGGCGAGGTCCTGGAGCACACCCTCACCGGGGTGCTCGACGAGTACCCGGAGCTCGCCACCCTCTGCGTCGTCCCGCTCGGCGTGAGCGCTCACAACACCGAGGCGTCGATGCGGCCCCACACCCGCGACGAGGCGGTGGCCACGGTCGAGGCCGTCACCCGGTGGCAGGCCACGTTCCTGCGGCTCCTCGGCCGCCGCCTGGCCTTCCCGGCCGACGAGTACTACCTCCTCGCCGAGCTCCCCTTCCCCCCGGCCGACGCCTACGAGGGGTTCCCGATGCACGAGGACGGCGTGGGCATGGCCCGGCTCTTCGAGCAGGAGTTCACCGGTGCCGTCGGCACGAGCACCGGGCCGAGGTCCGGCTTCTTCGCGTGGGTGGACGGGGCTCCGGCCGAGGGCTACCGGGCGGCCCGGACGGCCGGCACCCGGTCGGCGGCGCCGTTCGGGCTGCGGGTCGGCCGGCGGCCGGTGGCCGTGCTCACCGGGGCCCTCGGCGCGAGGGTACACGGCCCGCTGCTGGCCGACCGCCCCGACGTGCGGGTGGTCGAGGTCGAGAACCGGTTCTTCGGCGGGAACATCGGCGTCACCGGCCTGCTGGTGGGGGCCGACGTGGCCCGGGTGCTCGAGCTCGAGCCCCTCGACCACCGCTACCTGCTGCCGGACGTCTGCCTGTCGGAGGGCCGGTTCCTCGACGGGACCACGCCGGACGAGCTGCCCCGGGCGGTCGAGATCGTGCCCACGGATGGCGCGTCGCTCCGGGCCGCCCTGGGCCCGGCCCGGGCGCTGGCGGCCCGATGAGCCTGCCGACGGTCGCCATCGTGGGCCGACCCAACGTCGGCAAGTCGACGCTCCTCAACCGCATCGTCGGCCGCCGGGCCGCCATCGTCGAGGAGAAGCCGGGCGTCACCCGCGACCGCAAGGAGGTCGAGGGCGAGTGGTCCGGCCGCCGGTTCACGGTGGTCGACACCGGTGGCTGGCTGGCCAAGGGCGACGCCCTCGACGAGAAGGTGAGCCGGCAGTCCGAGAAGGCGTGGCAGGAGGCCGACGTCGTGCTCTTCGTCGCCGACGCGTCCGTGGGCGTCACGGCCGACGACCGGGCCGTGGCCGGCCGCCTCCGGACGCGGACCGGCCCGATCCTGCTGGTCGCCAACAAGGTCGACGGCGACAACCGGGAGGGCGAGGCGTGGGAGCTGCTCAAGCTCGGCCTCGGCGATCCGTGGCCGGTGAGCGCCCTGCACGGCCGCCGCACCGGCGACCTGCTCGACGAGATCGTCCGCCTCCTGCCCGCCCCCGACGCCGACGAGGTCGTCGCCGAGCTCGAGTACGGCGACGCCGACCGGCTCCCGGGCGACGCCCTGCCCGACGTCCCGGCGGTGGCGATCGTCGGCCGGCCCAACGTCGGGAAGTCGACGCTGTTCAACCGGCTCATCGGCGACGAGCGGTCGGTCGTCCACGACCTGCCCGGCACGACCCGGGACACGATCGACACCGAGGTCGACACCCCCGAGGGCCGGCTCCGCTTCGTGGACACGGCCGGCATGCGGCGCAAGTCCCGCATCGACGAGGGCACCGAGTACTACTCGCTGGTCCGGGCCCTCCAGGCCATCGACGAGGCCGACATCGCCGTCCTGGTGATCGACGCCACCGAGGGCGTGACCCACCAGGACCAGCGCCTGGCCGAGCGGGTCGACGCGGCCGGCTGCCCGATCGTGATCCTGCTCAACAAGTGGGAGCTGCTCGACGCCGAGGGCCGCCAGGACGTCGAGTTCCAGGTGCGCGACCGCCTCCACTTCCTGGCCCAGTCGCCGGTGTTGAAGGGGAGCGCCCTCAGCGGCAAGGGCATCCACCGGATCCTCCCGGCGCTGGCCGACGCGGTCGACTCGTATCACAAGCGGGTGCCCACCCGGGCCCTGAACCAGCTCCTCCAGGCGGCCCAGGCCTCCCAGCCACCGCCCACCGGCCGGGTGCTCTACGGCACCCAGGGCGCCACCGACCCGCCCACCTTCACCCTCTTCGCCAACCGCGACCTGCCGCCGTCGTACCTCCGCTACCTCGAGCGCCGCATCCGGGAGCACTTCGGCTTCGGCAACACGCCCCTCAAGATCCGGGTCCGCAACCGCTCGGCCTGACCCGCCCGGGCGGCGAGCGGTGCCGGGAGACCGGACCGGGGCTCGCCACTACGCTTCGTCGCCATGCTGGACCGTCCGTACCTGGCGATCCTGGCGGTGGCCGTGCTCGGCGCGGTCGTCGTCTGGGGCCGGTCGGCGGCCCGGCTCCAGCGGGCCAGGCGCCGCATCGAGCGGGCCAACGGCTACGAGAGCGAGTCGGCCATGCTGGCCCGGGCCGCCTTCTTCAAGGAGGCCCACACGGTCGTCCTCTACGCCGGGCTGGCCGTGATCGCCGGGGCCGAGGCGTGGAGCCGCGACGACCGGGCCGACCTGGTGCTGCTCGTCGTGGTGGTGCCCGTCGTGGTTTCACTGCGCTACGCCCGCGACCTGCTCGAGCACACCCGCCTCACCGAGAGCCGGTCGCACCTGGAGCAGCGGGCCGAGGAGGTGCTCGAGCAGGAGGAGCTGGCCCCCCGCCGATGGGCCGACCGGCTCGCCCCCGACCGGGTGCCGGCCATGCCCGGCTTCGAGATCGGCACCCTCTACCGGGCCGGCAGCGGGATGATGGCCGGCGACTTCTACGACGTGGTCCGGACCGCCCCGACGCGGGTGGCCGCCGTCATCGGCGACGTCTCCGGCCACGGCATCGAGCCCTCCATCACCGCCTTCCAGGCCAAGCACCTGCTGCGGGTCTTCCTCGAGCAGTACCGCGACCCGGCCCAGGCCCTCGAGGAGGTCAACGCCCAGCTCCTCTCGACCCGGCCGGAGGAGTTCATCTCCCTCGCGGTGGTGCTGTTCGACACCACCGCCGGCACGCTGCGCTACGCCTCGGCCGGCCA
>JBFWQW010000114.1:0-8938 GCA_050249235.1 Acidimicrobiia bacterium
GCGGGTCGGACTTGGCGCCGTGCCGGCGGGCCGGGCGCCCGGGGCGGTCGAGCTCGATCACCCACTCGCCCCGCTCCCGCAGGTGCCGGGCCAGGCCGGCGCCGTAGCCGCCGGTGCCCTCGATCGCCCACGCCCGCAGGCCGCCGTGGGCGTCGGCCAGCTCGACCAGGGCCGCGTAGCCGTCCGGGTCGGTGGCCACGGTCAGCTCGGCGAGCTGGCCGCCCGTGCCTGCCGCCACCACGGCGGCGGGGGGGGTGTGCTTGTGGGTGTCGACACCGATGACGACGTCGACGATCTCAGCGAGACTGGCCATGCGTTCATCTCCTTGGCCGGAGGGACGTGGGTCGGTTCCGGTCCGGGAGGAGACGGCAGGACTGTGACGGGACACGCCACGGCAGCCGCCGGGGCGGTCAAGCTCCTGATCAGGCCAGCAACTCCGACCGGGCCGGGGCCGGCAGCCACGAACGGACAAGTCCCGTCAAAGGCACGAAGCCAGTCAGACCACGGGTCACGCTCGAGGCCACCGCCCCACAGCCCAGCGCGATCACCGGACCGCGCCGGTGATCCTCACAGTCAGACCAGCTGGAAGCGGCGGGCCCGGTCGAAGCGCTCGGCGACGTCGGGCCAGTTCACGAGCTGCCAGACGGCCTCGACGTAGTCGGCCTTCACGTTGCGGTACTGGAGGTAGTAGGCGTGCTCCCACGCGTCGATCACGAGGAGCGGGCCGGCCCCGTTGCCCACGTTGCCCTGGTGGTCGTAGACCTGCTCGACGATCAACCGGCCGCCGAGCGGCTCCCACGCCAGGGCGCCCCAACCCGAACCCTGCACGCTCGTCGTGGCCGCGGTGAGCTGCGACCGCAGGGCGTCGAAGCCGCCGAAGGCGTCGTCGATGGCGGCGGCCAGCTCGCCCTCGGGCCGGCCCCCGCCGTCGGGCGAGAGGTTCTTCCAGAAGAGGGAGTGCAGCACGTGCCCGGACACGTGGAAGGCGAGCGCCTTCTGCAGCCCGACGATGGCGTCGAACTCCTCCGACGCCCTCGCCTCGGCCAGCCGCTCGACGGTCTGGTTGGCGCCCGTGACGTAGGCGGCGTGGTGCTTGTCGTGGTGCAGCTCCAGCGCTTCGGCGGCGTAGTGGGGCTCGAGCGCGGTCACGTCGTAGGGAAGGTCCGGCAGCGAGTACGTGGTGTGGGTCGTCATCGCGTCCAGGGCTACCCGGTCGGCTCCCGGAGCACGCACCGGGCCCGGTGCTACGTTCCGGCGGTTCTCCGGATACCCGCAGTCCCGCTCTCCGTCTCTCCTGAGGAGGAGTCATGAGCATCTTCGAGCAAGAAGGCCTGGCGTTCCTTTCGCGGTACGCCCACGTGATCTCGGGCGTGACCTGGATCGGCCTCCTCTACTACTTCAACGTCGTGCAGACGCCGGCGTTCGCCAGCTTCGAGCCCGGCCCCCGGAACGAGGCCTTCTCGAAGCTGGTGCCGCGGGCCCTGTGGTGGTTCCGGTTCGCCGCGCTGCTCACCGTCCTGTTCGGCATCTCGATCATCCTCACCACCGACGGCATGACCGACGGCGACTACTGGCGGTCGCCGGCCGGCCTGAGCATCGCCACCGGCATCGCCTACGGGGTGGTCATGTTCCTCAACGTCTGGGGCGTGATCTGGCCGAACCAGAAGATCGTGATCGCCAACGCCCAGGGCGTGCTGGCCGGCAACGAGCCCGACCCGGCGGCCGCGGGAGCGGCCCGGAAGTCCGCCTGCGCCTCCCGCACGAACACGCTCCTGTCGATCCCGATGCTCTTCTTCATGGTGGCCACCAGCCACTTCTTCACGTTCGGGTTCTTCGACACCGACGAGGGCGGCAAGCGGGTCGTCTACTACGTCATCGGGCTCGCCATCCTCGTGGTCGCCGAGGCCATCGCCCTGCGGGCGCCGGCCGTGGGCAAGCCCGAGGCGTGGCACATCGACTCCCACAGGAACACGATCATCGGCGGCTTCGTGATCACCGCCGTCCTGTACGTCGTGTGGGAGCTCCTGTTCGGATGACGAGCCGGCGCCCCCCCCGCCCCCTCGCCATCGGCCTCTCGCTCCTCGCCGTCCTCCTGCCTCTGGCCGCCTGCGGTGGCGACGACGACGACACCGCCACCGAGCCCGGCGTCGTCGAGGTCGACGACAGCTTCTTCCGGCCGAAGACCATCGACGTCACCACCGGCGACACCGTCACCTGGCGGTGGGTCGGCAGCCTCGACCACAACGTCGTCGGTGAGGGCTTCGAGTCGGAGATCCAGTCCGAGGGCACCTTCGACCACGAGTTCGACGAGGCCGGCGACTACGAGTACGTCTGCACCATCCACACCGGCATGAAGGGCAAGGTCCGCGTCACCGACGGCTGACGCGCCCGCCCACCGTCAGATGGCGCGGAGGTGCTCCGCGACGAGCCACGCCGCGACCGGCCCGGCCACCAGCAGCGTGTCGAGCCGGCGCACGTACCGGCCCGGTCGCGACGCCGAGCCGAGCAGCACGCTCCCGAGGGGCGGGCCGATCGGGGCCAGCAGCGCGACCGCGGCGGCGAGGACGACGACGCCGTCCTGGTCGAGCGGGGCCACGTCGAGCACCCAGGCCGCGAAGGCGCACACCGCCACCGCCACGATCCCGGCCATGGGGCCCTCCCAGGGCGTCGACGCCCCGGTGCCGACCAGGAAGTCGCCGACCTCGTAGGCCGAGACCAGCACCACCATCGTCACCGCCGCGGCCGGGCCGAGCCGGGAGACGAGCACGGGCGACGCCGCCGCCAGGCCGACGGCGAGGGCGGCGGTGATCCCGACGGCGAGCTCCTCGATCGCCCGGACGGGGCTCTTCAGCAGGAGCCGGGAGAGCGCCACGAGCCCGCAGACGCCGGCGGCCCCGGCGAGGAGACCCCGGCTCCCGCCGAGGGCGGCGAGGGGGAGGACGGCACCGGCGACGGCGATCGGCCAGCGGCGGGCGCCGAGATGGGTCCGGGTCACCTCGTCGGTCGCAGCCGCGGCGGCCACCGCCATGAGCGCCCCGAGGGCGGGACGGGACCACGCCGCCGCGGACGCGGCGGCCGCGAACCACACGACGCCGAAGCGGACCTTCGCACCGGCGATGTCGGGCACGACGAAGAGCGGGATCCGGGGCGGCCCGGCAGGCGCCCCGTCGGGACCGCCGGCGGGCTCGGCCGCCCGGCGGGGCGGAGGCGCCGGTCGGGCCACCGGGTCCGCCGGCCCAGCCGGCACGCCAGGCTCCCGGCGGGGTCGGAGCCACCCCCACCTCGGGCCGGCCGGCCGTGGATCGGCCGGGCGACCGGGCGGCGACGCCGGCTCCGGAGGCGCCGGGCGGGCCCGCGGGCGGGGGACGGGCACGGCCTCCCCGGGTGGCCGGCGCCGCTGGCGGGGCGCCGGGCCGGCCGGGCCCGGCCGGCGGAGGCGCTCAGCCACCCGAGACCGGTGGCAGCACGGCGACCTCGTCGGTGACGCTCACGGGATCGCCGTCGCGGGCCGGCTCCCCGTTGCGCCACACCCGACAGGAGGGCAGGACCTCGGCGAAGGCCGGGCCGTACCGGCGGGTCGCCTCGGCGATCACCGCGGCGACCGTCGGCTCGTCGATCTCCACCCGATCGGTGCCGGCCGCGACCCGCGCCGAGGCGAAGAGGCGGAGGACGGCCATCGGCGAGGACGGTAGCGTCGCGCGGTGCCCCGCCTGCTCCTCATCCGCCACGGGCAGTCCACCTGGAACGCGGAGCGGCGGTGGCAGGGGCACGCCGATCCGCCCCTCTCGGAGCTGGGGCGCAGCCAGGCCAAGGCCGCGGCGGCCTCGGTCGGGGGAGTCGACGCGGTGGTCTCCTCCGACCTGCGGCGGGCCCGGGAGACGGCCGAGATCGTCGCCGCCGAGCTCGGCATCGGGCCGGTCGCGGCCGTCGAGGCCCTGCGCGAGCGGGCCGCGGGCGAGTGGACCGGGCTCACCCGCGAGGAGATCGAGCGGGGCTGGCCCGGCGCGATCGAGGCCGGCAGCCACCCCCGGGGCTACGAGGGCAACGACGTGCTCGTGGCCCGGGTCGTCCCGATGCTGCACGCCATCGCCGAGCGGTTCCGGTCGGCCCTGGTGGTCACCCACGGAGGCGTGATCGGTGCCATCGAGCAGCACCTCGGCGCCGAGCACCACCGCACCCCGAACCTCGGCGGCCGGGTGGTGCGGGTCGGCGCCGACGAGCTCGCCCTCGGCGAGCCGATCCTGCTCGTCGATCCGCACGACGTGATGGTCACCTCGCCCCCCGAGAGCTGACCCGCCCGTCCGCCTCCGGGTCAGGCGCCGTGGGCGGCCCGCCAGCCGGCTTCCTCCCGGCCGAGCGCCGTCGCCGGCGGCGCCCCCTCCCGGTACTCGGCGAGGATGGCCCGCCACCGGTTGGACGCTGCCATGCGGCCGAGGATCGCCGACGTGCCCCAGACGACCCGGTCGAGGATGACGAACGACGGGGGCAGGTTCAGGCGCCGGAGGACCTCGGTGTAGGGGCCGTTCACGTCGAGCAGCTGCGAGAGCACCGACGCCGTCCAGGCCCGGCTGAACGTGAAGGAGTCGGTGAGGTACGGCTGGTACGGCCCGGACACGTAGCCCCACACCGCGTCGGGGTCGAGCCCGTGGTCGGCGGGCAGGAAGCCGGCCGCCACCATGGCCGCCACGGTGCCGGCCCGGTCCTCGGCCAGGAGCCGGTCGAGCACCGGCGACAGCAGCTCCCACTCCCCCGGCTCCCATCGCTTGACCAGACCGAAGTCGAGGAACGTGACCCGGCCGTCGAGGTGGAACCGGTAGTTCCCGGGGTGCGGATCGCCGTTGAAGATGCCGTGGGCGTGGACCGAGCCCTGCGAGAAGCGAAAGACCACCTCGGCGGCCCGTTGCCGGGTGGCCTCGTCGGCCTCCTCGAGGAAGTCCTCCCACCGCAGCCCGTCGGCCCACTCGCTCGTGAGGACACGGCGGGCGCTGCGCTCGGGCACGACCCGGGGGACCGAGATGAACGGGTGCCCTTCGTAGATCGCCGCCATCTGCGACTGGGCCGCGGCCTCCTTGAGGTAGTCGAGCTCGTCGCCCATCCGCATCCGCAGCTCGTCGACCAGGGCGTGCACGTCGAGGTTGCGCAGCGCCATGGCGGAGAACAGCCCGTAGAGGAGCTCGGCGTTGTCGAGGTCGGCGCGGATGGCCCGATCGACCCCCGGATACTGGACCTTCACGGCCACGATCCGGCCGTCCCGCATGACGGCCCGGTGCACCTGGCCGATCGACGCCGCCGCCACGGGCACCGGGTCCCAGTCGAGGAACAGCCGCTCGGGCTCGGCGCCGAGCTCCTCTCGCACCACCTGGGCCGCCAGGCTGGGTGCCATCGGCGGGACGTCGGCCTGGAGGGTGGCCAGGGCGGCCTGCGCCTCGGGCGGGAGGCCGTCGGCGATGAACGACAGCATCTGGCCGGCCTTCATGATGGCGCCCTTCATGTTCCCGAGCTCCCGGGCCACGTCCTCGGCCGAGCGGATCGCGAACTGCTCCTCGAGCCTGGCCCGCTCCTCCTCGGTGGCCCGCACGCCCCGCGCCTTCACCACGAGCCAGTGGGTGCCACGGCGGACCGTGAGCCGCCAGACCCGCGCCGTGCGCTCGAAGCGGTCCCGCCGATGGGCGTCGGACAGCCAGAAGGCAGCGCCCCCGAGGGCGCCGAGCACCGGGATCCCGATCGCCTTGCGGCCCACGGCCGGTCAACCTACCGGTGCGTTCGGGGGCCATACCCTGGCCGGGTGACGCCCGACGAGCTGCTCCGACAGGCCGAGGAGGTCATCGAGGGATGGCTCTGCGACGTCGACGAGGCCTACGACGGCATCCTCACCGAGGCGAACCAGCAGGCCACGGCGGTCGTGGCCGAGGCCGAGGCCCAGGCGTCGAAGCTCACCGCCGCGGCCCGCGACGAGGCCGAGGAGCTGGTGGCGGCAGCCCGCGTCGAGGCCCGGCGGATCCTCGACGAGGCGCGGGAGACGGCGGTGCGCCTCACCCGCGAGATCGTCGCCGAGATCGCCAACATCCGCCGGATCGCAGCCGAGCCGGTGGTGGCCAGGCCCGCTCCCCCGCCCCCCGCGACCGCGCCCCCCGCGTCCGCGCCGGCCAGACCCGAGGCGCCGCAACCGGTCGCGGCCGGGTCCGGGGTGGCCGGGCCGAGCCGGCCGACGGAGCCGGCGGCGGCCACCGCCCCCGCCCCGGTCACCGGTGTGGCCCGGACCTCCGTGCCGCCGGCGACGGCCCCGACGGCGCCCACCGCATCCGGGCTGCCCAGGTCGGCGACGGTCGTCCCGACGCCGGCAGCCACGCCACCCCTGCCGGTCGGCTCGGCGGACGGGCCGCCCACCCCGGCGGACACCGGGCCGCCACCGGCGACCGGGTCCGCTCCACCCACCCTCGCCGAGCGCCTGTCCACCGCCGGTCGGGCCCGGACGACCGCGCCGGATGCCCCGCCGACGGCCACGACCCCGGTGACGGACGACCGTGCCGCCGCACCCCCGCCCATCCCGCCCGCCGGTGGCGACGACGGGCCGGCGCCAGCGCCGGCGCCGGTGAGGGCCGGCTTCCTGCGCCGCCTCTTCGGCCGGGGCTGACCGGCCGGTTTGGCACTCAGCCCGGCGGGACCACCGTGAGGCACCCGCCGGCCGAGCCGAGCCGGGCCAGGCCGTTGCGGTCGCCGGCGGCCCAGCCGTCGGGCGACGAGCTCGACAGCGCGCCGTAGAGGAGCTGCGAGGGGTCGCCCACGTGGTCGAGGCCGACGAGGTGGCCGAGCTCGTGGAGGATGAGGTTGCCCCGCGTCGCGCCCGGCCCGAAGCCAGGGGTGAGGCCCGTCTGATCGGTGTCGAGCAGGACCTGGCCGGTCACGAAGGCCTTGTCGTAGGTGGGGTTGCCCTCGATCCACACCGCCTTC
Organism: Acidimicrobiia bacterium; assembly: GCA_050249235.1. Lineage (GTDB taxonomy): Bacteria > Actinomycetota > Acidimicrobiia > Acidimicrobiales > CADCSY01 > JAEKLB01. The sequence goes on from JBFWQW010000114.1 coordinate 6,952, forward strand.
GACCCGCCGTAGCCGAGCGTGGGCCCGGCCAGGTGGGTCCAGACGACGAGGACCGGCTTCCACGCGCCGCCCTGCGACGCCGACCAGCCGCCGGTCCGCTCGCCCTCGCTGGTCGTCCCGGCGTCGCGGAACGTGAGTCCGGTCTGGGCCGAGAGGCGGCTGAAGGCCTCCCGCACCTCGGCCACCCCACCGGGCGGAGCGCCGGAGGGGTTGATCGTGTAGTCGACGACCGAGCAGGGGTTGTAGCGGACCGGCCCGCCGGTCTTCGGGTCGATCGAGAGGAAGGCGTAGCTGTCGCTCCCGGGACCCGCCCCGCCGGTCCCGCTCAGGACGCCGCCCGTCGACGTGGCCAGCCAGAAGCCCTGACCGCTCGGGGTGCGGGCCATGCCGACCACCGGGGCCGGGGCCCAGGCCGGCTGGTAGGCCGGCGCCGAGCCGTGGGCACCGACCGCCCCGCCCGCCCCGGCCAGCCAGTAGCCCCCGCCGTCGGCGGTCGCGGCCATCGACACGACCGCCTGGCCCAGGCCGCCGCCGCCGTTCGACCCGTGGAAGGTGGCGTCGCCGAAGGTGAAGACGCCCCCGTCGGCCGCCACCAACCAGTAGCCGCCGCCCGACGGGGACGGCGCGCCGCCAACGATGGGCTGGAGCAGGGTGATGGCGCCGGTCGAGCCGTGGAACCGGGCGTCGCCGAAGCTGAACACGCCGCCGTCGCGGGCGATCAGCCAGTAGCCGGCGCCCGACGGCGTGGCCGCCATCCCCACGATCGGCTGGTTGAGCACGATGGCCCCGGTCGAGCCGAAGAACCGGGCGTCGCCGAAGCTGAAGATGCCGCCGTCGGAGGCGACGAGCCAGTAGCCGGCGCCCGACGGCGTGGCCGCCATCCCCACGATCGGCTGGTTGAGCACGATGGCCCCGGTCGAGCCGTGGAACGTGGCGTCGCCGAAGCTGAAGATCCCGCCGTCCCGGGCCACCAGCCAGTACCCGCTGCCGGCCGACGCGGCCATGCCCACCACCGGCTGGGCCAGGGAGGCCCCGGCCAGCGAGCCGTGGTCGACGGCGTCGCCGAAGCTGCCGACCGCCCCGCCCCCCATCTCCTCCGAGGGCTCTCCCAGCACGACGGCGTCCGCCCAGTCCTCGTCGCCGACCGCACCGGCCGCGCCGGGTCCGACCGGTGCCGGGCCGGCCAGCCCGGCCACGAGCGCGAGGGACACCAGCCCCGCCAGCACGGTACGACGCCGGACCACCCCACTCGCCACGGTGAGTGGTGTCGGCATCTCACTGCAGGTGGTTGAGCCTCGCGACCGAGAAGAACCGCAGCTGCCAGACTCGGCCGGTGGGGCGGGTCCGATGCGGGTGACGGCCAAGGTCGACTACGCCGTGCGCGCCCTCACCGAGCTGGCCGCGGCCGGACGGGGCGCCACCCTGAAGGGCGACCGGGTGGCCGAGGCCCAGGGCCTGCCGGTGAAGTTCCTCGAGAACATCCTGGCCGAGCTGCGCCGGGCCGGGATCGTCGCCAGCCAGCGGGGCTCCGACGGCGGCTATCGCCTGGCCCGCGACCCGGCCACCGTCACCGTGGCCGACGTCATCCGGGCCGTCGAGGGACCCCTCGCCGACGTCCACGGCACCCCACCGGAGGAGCTCGACCTCCCCGGTCCGGCCGCCCCGCTCCGCGAGGTCTGGCTGGCCACCCGGGCCGCCCTGCGCAGCGTGCTCGAGCGCGTCACCATCGCCGACGTGGCCAGCGGCGTCATGCCCCCCGAGGTGACCGCCCTCCTGGCCGATCCGGAGGCCTGGTCCCGCCGGTGACCCCCGTACGCTCCCGGGCGGGCCGCTAGCTCATCGGGTAGAGCAGGAGACTTTTAATCTTCAGGCGCCGGGTTCGAGCCCCGGGCGGCCCACCCACCACGAAGTACTTCGGACACCGGCATCAACAGCACGTGCGGCTGCACCTCGAGCGCCGCTGCGACGAGCGGGATGTCCTTCAGCC
>JBFWQW010000115.1:0-8853 GCA_050249235.1 Acidimicrobiia bacterium
CTTGCTCGACCAGGGCGACGGGGACGACCGCTCCGAGGTCGAGCAGGGTGCGGGCGACGGAGGTGACGGGCATGCTCCGCACCTGCACGACATCCAGGTGTTCGAGCAGGTTCGTCCGGTGGATCCTGCAACCCCGCTGGCGGGGCAGATCGCTCGCCGGCACCGTCAGCTCGATCGGGCTCCGGACGGGGAGGTCGAGGCGGTGCATCCGCGCCGCGGCCCGGTGCGAGGCGGCACAACCCGGCCCCGCCGCGAGCAGGGCGAGCTGATCGCCCTCCCAGCTGGGGGACGCAGCCGCGTGCCGGAACACGGCGGGATGGACTCGTACCAGGAGCCCGGCCTCGACCCGTCGGTCGATCTGACGGTCGGTGAGACCTGCCGACCTCAGGTCCTTGCGAGTGAGACCGCCGTTCTGGCCGGCGGCGAGCCGAGCAGCACGTGCATCGGCATCCATTGGCGAAACCCAACCAGCGGGGTGTGACAGCCCGGCCCCCTCCCGAACGTTGTCGCGCCAGCCACCCGGAGGGTGCGGTACGCGACAAAGTTCGGAGAAGGGGGCTGGCTAACCTCGATCGGTGACCCTGTCGGACCTGCCGCCGCTCCTCCGCGGGGAGCCGGCGCTGGCGGCGGTGCTGGGCCGGCGGGACGGGGTGCTGGCGGTGGGGGAGCCGGCCCGGGCCGTGACCCTGGCCGCCCTCGCCCACCTGAGCGAGCGCCGCCCGGTGCTGGTGGCTGTGCCGACGACGGGCGAGGCCGAGCGGCTGGCCGCCGACCTGGGCCAGTTCCTCGGCGAGGGTCGGGTGGAGCTGTTCCCGGCGTGGGAGACGCTGCCCTTCGAGCGGGTGAGCCCGGCCGTCGAGACGATGGGCCGCCGTCTCCGCACCATGTGGCGGCTGCGGGCCGGCGCCACCGACGGTCCCGACGTCGTGGTCGCGCCCGTCCGGGCCCTCGTGCAGCGCCTCGGGCCCCACGTCGAGGACGCCGGGCCCGTGGTCGTCGCCACCGGCGACCGGGTCGACTCCGAGGCGCTCGTCCGCAGCCTCGTGGCCGCCGGCTACCGCCGGGAGTACCAGGTCGAGGCCCGGGGCGAGGTGGCCCTCCGGGGCTCGATCGTCGACGTCTACCCGTCGACCGCCGACGGCCCGGTGCGCATCGACCTCTGGGGCGACGAGGTCGACCGCCTCACCACCTTCAGCGTGAGCGACCAGCGCAGCCGGGACACCGTCGAGCGGGTCGAGATCTTCCCGTGCCGGGAGCTGCTCACCACCGACGACGTCCGCACCCGGGCCGCCGCCCTCGTGCGCACCCAGCCCTGGGGCCGGGAGCACTGGGAGCGCCTGGCCGAGGGCCTGTCGTTCGACGGCATGGAGTCGTGGCTTCCCTGGCTCACGGGCGACGAGGCCGGCGCCGAGCACGTGCTCCTCGACCTGGTGCCGGCCGGCGGCCAGGTGGTGCTGGTCGAGCCCCGCCGGCTCCGCGACCGGGCCGCCGACCTCCTCGCCGAGGAGGCCGACCTGGCCGCCGCCCTGTCCAAGACCTGGGCCGGCGTCGACACCGACAACCTGCCCGGGCTCCACGTCGCCTTCGACCGCCTGCTGGCCCACACCTCGGCGCCGGCGCTCACCATCGCCAACGTGGCCGACAGCCCCGACGTGCCCGTGGTCCAGGCCGTCGGCTGGGCGCCGATCGTGGGCGACGGCACCGGCCTGGCCGACAACCTCAGGGCCAAGCTGGCCGACGGCTGGAAGGTGGTCGTGGCCGCCGACGGCACGGGCACCGCCGCCCGGCTCCGCGACGTGCTCGCCGACCTCGGTGTGGCCGGCGCCGACATCCGGGTGGCCCCGCTCGAGCGGGGTTGCAGCCTCCCGGCCAGCCGGCTCGCCATCGTCGCCGAGGCCGACCTCACCGGCCGGCGCCGGGCCCACCGCCAGGCGCGCCCCCGCAAGCGGGACAGCGCCGGCTTCTTCGAGGACCTCAAGCCCGGCGACTACGTCGTGCACGTCACCCACGGCGTCGGCCGCTACGGCGGCATGGCCACCCGGGCCATCGGCGGGGTGTCCCGCGACTACCTCGTGCTCGACTACCGGGGCGGCGACCGCCTCTACGTCCCGTCCGACCAGATCGACGCCGTCCGCCACTACGTGGGCGGCGAGACGCCCACGCTGCACCGCCTCGGCGGCAGCGACTTCGCCCGGGCCAAGGCCCGGGTCCGCAGCGCCGCGAAGGAGATCGCCCAGGAGCTGGTGGTGCTCTACCAGCGGCGGATCAACGCCCCCGGCCACGCCTTCGCCGAGGACACGCCCTGGCAGCGCGAGATGGAGGAGTCGTTCCCCTACCGGGAGACCCCCGACCAGGAGCGGGCCATCGCCGAGGTGAAGGCCGACATGGAGGCCCAGCACCCGATGGACCGGCTCGTGTGCGGCGACGTCGGCTTCGGCAAGACCGAGGTGGCGCTCCGGGCCGCCTTCAAGGCGGTGCAGGACGGCTTCCAGGTGGCGATCCTCGTGCCCACCACGCTGCTCGCCCAGCAGCACTTCCAGACCTTCAGCGAGCGCTTCGCCGGCTACCCGGTGCGGGTCGAGGTCCTGTCCCGCTTCCTCACCACGGCCCAGGCCCGGGCGGTGGTGAAGGGCGTGGTCGACGGCGAGGTCGACGTGGTCATCGGCACCCACCGGCTCCTGTCCGAGGACGTGTCGTTCAAGAAGCTGGGCCTCCTGGTCGTCGACGAGGAGCAGCGCTTCGGCGTCACCCACAAAGAGGCGATGAAGCAGCTGAAGACCGACGTCGACGTGCTCACCCTCTCGGCCACGCCGATCCCGCGCACGCTCGAGATGAGCCTGACGGGCATCCGCGACCTGAGCCTGCTCAACACCCCGCCGGCCGAGCGCCAGCCCATCCTCACCTACGTGGGCGAGCACGACGACCGGGCCGTGGCCGAGGCGATCCGGCGGGAGCTGCTCCGCGAGGGCCAGGTCTTCTTCGTGCACAACCGGGTCCAGGACATCGAGGAGACGGCGATGGGCCTGCGGGAGCTGGTGCCCGAGGCCCGCATCGCGGTCGCCCACGGCCAGATGGACGAGGGCTCGCTCGAGAAGGTGGTGCTCGACTTCTGGGACCGCCAGCACGACGTGCTCGTGTGCACGACCATCATCGAGTCGGGCATCGACATGCCGACGGTCAACACGCTCGTGGTCGACCGGGCCGACCGCCTCGGCCTGGGCCAGCTCCACCAGCTCCGGGGCCGCGTCGGCCGGGCCGGCTCGCGGGCCTACGCCTACCTCTTCCACCCACGCGACCACGCCCTGTCGGAGGAGGCCTACGAGCGCCTGAAGACGATCGGCGAGGCCACCGAGCTCGGCTCCGGGTTCAAGATCGCCATGCGCGACCTCGAGATCCGGGGCGCCGGCAACCTCCTCGGCGAGAGCCAGTCGGGCCACATCGCCGCCGTCGGCTACGACCTCTACGTGCAGATGGTCACCGAGGCGGTGGCCGAGCTGAAGGGCGAGACGGTCCGGCCCCCGGCCGAGGTGAAACTCGAGCTGCCCGTCGACGCCAACCTGCCCGTCGAGTACGTGGCGAAGGAGGAGCTGCGGCTCGAGGCCTACCGGCGGCTCGCCGTGGTGGAGACCCCCGAGGAGGTCGACGACATCCGGGCCGAGTGGCTCGACCGCTACGGCCCCGTCCCGGTCGAGGCCGATGCCCTGCTGCGGGTGGCCCGGCTCCGGGCCGAGTGCGTGCGGACCGGCGTGCGCGAGATCGCGGTCACCCGCAACCCCACCCGGCCCGGGTTCACGGCCCGCATCGCCCCGCTGCGGCTGCGCACCAGCGCCACCATCCGGCTCAAGCGGCTGGCGCCCACCGCCGTGTTCAAGCCCCTGGCCGACGGCGACACCGGCCAGCTGGTCGTGCCCCTGGCCAAGGGCATCGACCTGCCCGACGCCCTCGTGGTCCTGCTGGCCGAACTCGTGCCCGCCCAGGCAGCTTCGCTAGCGTCCTGAACCCGTGCGTCGACCCTGGCTCGTCCTCTTCGTCGTCCTGGCCGCGCTGGGCGTGGCCGCCGGCTGCGGCTCGTCGCCGAGCGGCGCCGCCGCCACCGTCGACGGCGTCGACATCTCCCGGGCGTCGCTCGAGGAGGAGCTCCGGGCCATCGACAGCGACGACGCCTACCGCAGCGCCCTCGAGCAGTCCTACGGCGTGACGCTCGCCGGCGAGGGCAAGGGCACCTTCAACACCGCCTTCGCGGCCCAGGTGCTCACCCTCCGGGTGTACTACGAGCTCATCGAGCAGGCGCTCGAGGACGGCGACGAGGAGGTCACCACCGCCGACCTCGACGAGGCCGAGGCGGCGGTGAAGGAGCAGTTCGGCGGCGTCCAGGGCGGGGCCGACATCTTCGACTCCTTCCCCAAGGCCTACCGCGACCGGCTCGTCCGCCAGCAGGCCCTCGTGACCGCGTCGACCCGGATGGTCGTCGGCGACGGTGCCGATGCCGAGGCCTTCTTCAACGCCAACCCGACCCGCTTCGCCCAGACCTGCGTGTCGCACGTCCTCGTCGGGCTCACCGACCGCGACGACGCCGCCGCCAAGGCCCGGGCCGACGACCTCAAGCGCCGCCTCGACCGGGGCGAGTCGTTCGCGGCGCTGGCCAACGCGGAGTCGGACGACGAGGGTCCCGACGGCGACCTCGGCTGCCACATCCCCGGCCAGTTCGTGGCCGAGTTCGAGGCGGCGATGGGCACCGCGACCGTCGGGAGGGTCACCGACCCGGTGAAGTCCCAGTTCGGCTACCACCTCATCCTCGTGCGGGAGCGCCGCAGCCCGACGTTCGTCGACGTGCGGGAAGAGGTCGAGGCCGTCATCTCCCGGGCCAACGGCGAGGCGCTCGACGAGTTCCTCGTCGAGCTCACCTGCGGCGACGACCGCGAGATCTCGATCGACGACCGCTACGGCTCGTGGGACCGGTCCGAGTGCGGCGGCGACACCAGCGGCCTCGGCAAGGTGACCGCCCCCGGCGGGCCCACGACCACCACCGCCGGCTAGCGCCGTGCCGGCCGACCGCGGGCCTGGCGCCACGGGCGGGCCGACCGTCCCCGTGGGGCGGGTCACGGTGGTGGGCCTCGGCCCGGGGGGCGCCGACCTCGTCACCGCCGGCACGCTGGCCGCCGTCGAGCGCATCCCGCACCGCTACGTGCGCACGACCCGCCATCCCGCCGCCGGCGTGGTCGCCGGCGCCACCGCCTTCGACGGGCTCTACGAGCGGTCCGGCCGCATCGACGACGTCTACCCGGCGATCGTCGAGGCCCTCGTCGCCGCCGCCGGCGAGCACGGCGAGGTCCTCTACGCCGTGCCCGGCTCGCCCCGGGTGGCGGAGCGGTCGGTCGAGCTGCTCGTGGCCGACCCCCGGCTCGAGGTCGACGTCCTGCCGGCGCTGTCGTTCCTGGACCTGGCGTGGGTCCGCCTCGGCGTCGACCCGCTCGAGGCCGGAGTGCGCCTCGTGGACGGGCACGCCTTCGCGGTCGAGGCCGCCGGCGAGCGGGGCCCGCTCCTCGTCGGCCAGTGCGACAGCCGGGCGGTGCTGTCCGACGTGAAGCTGGCGGTCGACGGCGTGGCGCCCGCCGCCGTGCTCGTGCTCCAGCGCCTCGGCCTGCCCGACGAGCGAGTGGCGGAGGTCGCCTGGGAGGACCTCGACCGGGTGGTCGAGCCCGATCACCTCACGTCGCTCTACCTGCCCGAGCTGGCCGAGCCGGTGGCCCGGGAGCTGGCCCGGCTCGTCGAGCTGTGCCGGACGCTGCGCGAGCGCTGCCCGTGGGACGCCGAGCAGACCCACGCCTCCCTCCTGCGCTATCTCCTGGAGGAGACCTACGAGGTGGTCGAGGCGGTCGAGCACCACCACCCGGACGACGCCGTCGCCGACGCCCACCTCGAGGAGGAGCTCGGCGACGTGCTGTACCAGGTGGTGTTCCACGCCGCCATCGCCGAGGCCGACGGGCGCTTCTCGGTGGCCGACGTGGCCCGGGGCATCCACGACAAGCTCGTGCGCCGCCACCCCCACGTCTTCGGCGACGTGGACGAGACCGATCCCGAACGGCTCGACGCCAACTGGGAGTCGATCAAGCGGGCCGAGAAGGGGCGCACCAGCGAGCTCGACGGGGTGACGATGACGGCCCCCTCGCTGCTGCTGGCCGCGGACGTGGTGAAGCGGGCCGGTCGGCTGGGCGTGGCGCCCCCGGACCCGGCCGGGGCGGCACGGGCCGACGGGTCCGCCGAGGCCGGGCTCGACGATGCTCGCCTGGGTGCCGAGCTGCTGGCCCTGGTCGGCCGGGCCCGGGCGGCCGGGCTCGACCCCGAGCTCTCGCTGCGCCGGGCCGCGCTGCGCCTGGCCGACCGCGCCCGGGCGGTGGAGGCCGGTGGCCGGGGATGAGGCCGGTGGCCGGGGATGAGGCCGGTGGCCGGGGATGAGGCCGGTGGCCGGGGATGAGGCCGGTGGCCGGGGATGAGGGCGGTCCCGCCGGCGACCGGCCGTCGCTGGCGGTCGTCGCCCTGGGCGGGTTGGGCGTGCTGGCTGTGGTCGCCTTCGTCGCCTCGCTGGCCCTCGGGGGCGGCACCGTCGACCGCCCCGGCGACCGGGTGGCCGTCGTCGCCGGTCCCGGCCCGCTGGGCGCCACCGTCCTGGCGGCCCGGTGCCGGGAGGAGCGGGTGACGGCGGTGGCGCTCCACGACGTGACGGCCACGGGCGGGCGGGGCCCGGTGCGCTGGCGGATCGAGTCGGCGAAGGGGTCGATCGAGCGGTCCTACTCGCTCGGCGGCCCACCGCCGGTCGGCTTCGAGGCCGGCACCCCCCTGGCGGGGACGCCCGCCGGTCGGGTCGAGGTGGTGGTCACCTTCGACCGTCCCGAGCGGCGGCCGGTCGACGACGCCCGGGTGGTCGACCTCGCCGAGCTGCCCGCCGCGGGCGAGCTCGACGGCGACGCACCGGCCCCGTGCGGCGGGCGGGTCGACCTCGGGTTCACCACCTTGCTGTTCGCCGTCGGCGGCCTGGCGGTGGTCGTCACCTACGGGATGGTGCTGCGGCGGCGCTGGCCCCGGCCCCGTTGACCCCCAGTCCCGTCGACCTCCGGCCCGGTTGATCCCGGCCCGGTTTGACCCCGGCCCCGTTGCCTCCTGGGCCCCGTTGACCTCCGGCCCCGTGGACCCAGCCGCCGTCCGACGCGACCGGCCGCCCCGCCCGGTGCGGTCCGGGCCGCCAGGTGGGTCGCCGGTAGCCTCCCGTCCCCGTGAGCAACCGCAGCGACGTCGCCGTGGTGGGTGGCGGCATCGTCGGCCTCGCCACCGCCCGCAAGCTCCTCGACGCCGACCCGGCGCTGCGGGTCACGGTGCTCGAGGCCGAGCCGCGGGTCGGCCTGCACCAGAGCTCGCACAACTCGGGCGTGCTCCACGCCGGCGTCTACTACCAGCCCGGCTCGGCCAAGGCCGAGCTGTGCCGGCGGGGGAAGGCCGAGATGGAGCGCTTCTGCGAGGAGCACGGAATCCCCGTGGTGCGCAACGGCAAGCTCATCGTGGCGCTCGACGAGGGCGAGCTGGCCCGCTTCGACGCCCTCGTCGAGCGGGCCACTGCCAACGGCGTCCCCGACCTGCGGGTGCTCGGCCCCGGGGAGCTGCGGGAGATCGAGCCCCACGCCGCCGGCATCCGGGCCCTGCACTCGCCCTCGACCGGCGTGGTCGACTTCGGCGCGGTCTGCCGGGCCCTGGCCGACGAGCTGCCCGACGTGCGGGTGGGCCACCGGGTCACGGCGATGGTGGAGTCCGGCGACGGGGTGCGCCTCGAGACGGCCGGCGGGCCGGTCGAGGCCCGGATGGCGGTTGTCTGCGGGGGCGTGCGGGCCGAGACGCTGGCGGCCTCGGCCGGGCTCGACACCGGCCTGCGGGTGGTGCCGTTCCGGGGCTCGTGGCTCGAGCTGACGCCGGAGGGCGGCGACCTCGTGCGGGGGAACATCTATCCGGTCCCCGATCCCACCCTCCCGTTCCTCGGCGTGCACTTCACCCGCCGCTTCGACGGTCGGGTGTGGGCCGGGCCGAACGCGGTGCTCTCGCTGGCCCACCCCCGCCTCCTGGCCCGGGCCCTCGGGCACCCCGGCCTCTACCGGCTGGCCTGGACCCACCGCGCCACGGCGGTGCGGGAGCTGTACGAGGACCGGGTCCGCCGGGCCTACCTGCGCCAGATGCGCCGCTACGTGCCCGAGGTGGGCGCCGAGCACCTCCGGCCCGCCCGCCCGTTCGGCATCCGGGCCCAGGCCCTCGGTCGGGACGGCCGCCTGGTCGACGACTTCGTCATCGAGGGCGGTCGCCGGGTGGTCCACGTGCTGAACGCCCCGTCCCCGGCGGCCACCTCGTCATTGGCCATCGGCGAGCGGGTGGCCGGCGAGGTGCGGGCCCGCTGGTGACCGGCTGAGCGTCACGAGGTCCCGCCGCCCCGGCGGGTGGGGCCCGGATCGCGTTGCGTGACCCCGGCCGGCCGGGCGCCTATCGTTCCCACACCCTCAACAGGAGCCACAGCAACCCCATGACCACGATCGAGCACGTCGTCGGGCGCCAGGTGCTCGACTCTCGCGGCAACCCCACCGTCGAGGCCGAGGTCTTCCTCTCGTCCGGGGCGAGCGGGCGGGCGATCGTCCCCTCGGGCGCCAGCACCGGCCAGTTCGAGGCCGTCGAGCGGCGCGACGGCGGCGACCAGTGGGGGGGCAAGGGCGTGGGTGGGGCCGTGGCCGCCGTGAGCGGCGAGATCGCCGACGCCCTCCTCGGCGCCGACGCCCTCGACCAGCGGGCCGTGGACCACCTCCTCCTCGACCTCGACGGCAC
>JBFWQW010000116.1:0-8764 GCA_050249235.1 Acidimicrobiia bacterium
GGCGAAGGTGGCGGGGTCGGCCATGGCGCGGCAACGCTAACCCGGGCGGCTCCCACCTCCCGAAGGCGGCCACGGCCCGCCTGCCCGTTCCTTGTCGACCTGCCCGGAAGCATCCCGGGCGGGTCGTAGAGAACACGACGCGCGGTCAGCCCTCGCCGCACTCCTCGTCGAACCAGGTGCTCACCCGGTCGTTGGCCGCCTCGAAGTCGTCGCTGTCGATCTGGGCCGAGACGGTGCCGAGGACGGCGGCGTACTTCGCCTGGTCGGCCGGCGTCGTGCCCGGCTTCGAGGCGTCGATGCCGGCGTCCTTCCAGGCCTTGGCGATGCGCTCGTAGGTGGCTGCGATCAGGGCGAAGTCGCTCTTCAGCTCCTTCGGCGCCGCCTCGGCCACGTCCTCGAGCTGGTCGACGGCGTCGCCGAGGTCGGCCCCGCTGTAGGCGCCGGCGATCGCGGCGCTCATCGCCAGCGCCGCCCTGGCGCACTTCGCCGGGAGCCCGGCCAGGCCGGCTGCGTCGTCGACCCTGTCGCCGTCGTCGCCGCCGTCGTCGTCGGCCGCCGTCAGCGCGTCGGAGAGGTCGTCGTCGTCACCTCCGCAGGCCGCCAGCAGCAGCGTCCCGGCCAGCACCATCGCCACCACGCTCCGTCCGAGCTTCGACATGACCGCTCCTCGTGCTCCGTCGCAGGATGCCCACCCGAGGCAGCCGGGGAGAAGCGTAGGCGCCGCCCCCGGGTCAGATGGTCGAGGTCAGGCGGTCGGCTCGAGCCCGCCCCGCACGACCACGCTCCGGAGCCGCCGTGCCTCGGACCGGACGGCGGCCCGCGCCGACAGGGCGGCCTGGATGGGATGGATGAACGCCGGTGCGGCGACGCGGCCGCTGACGACGGTGGCAGCGCCGTTCTGGAACTGCGCCTTGAAGGCGTCGTCGCCCTTTCCCATGTCGATCCGCCCCACGCCCCTCGCCGCCAGCTCCTCGATGAGGTGGAGGAAGTGCAGGGAGCCCGGTGAGCAGCGGGCCGCTTCCGGGGCGAAGCTCGGGAACCAGGCCACCAGCTCCTCGGGCGAGCGGAGGTCCATGCTGGCGGCGATCGGCTCGCTCCCCGCGTAGAGCACGCTGAGCGCGCCCCAGCAACGCTCGTCACGGAGGTCGAGCAGGCGGTGCAGGAGCTCGACGTTGCCCGGGTCGGCGAGGAGGTTCCGAGCACCCGTCCGCACGTACTGGCCGTGCTTCCAGGTGAGCACCCGGTCGAGCACGCGGTGGTCGGTCTCCTCGACGACCAGGCGCAGCCGCCCCAGCGCCCGCTCCGCCCGTCGCGCCTTGGCCGCCATCCGGCGCGCCAGCGTCGATCTCGACGCCAGCTCCTCCAGGTAGTGGTCGAACCCGTGGTCGATCTCGACCAGGGGCGTGGTGTCCCGGCCGATCACCTGGGTGAGCGCGCCGGCCTGGGGCTCGACGAGGTGGTCGAAGGCGACCAATCCCAGGCCGATCGACCGGGCCACCCGGTGCAGGGGCCCGATCCCGTCGAGGTCGGCGGTCACGACCGCCTGGGCGGCGTTCATCGGCCAGGCGACCGGTCGGGCGGCGAGCCGGGCCCGGGTCTCGAAGGCCAGGAAGGAGCGGTGCCCTCCCGAGGTGATGACGGCGACCCTGACGGAGGGGCGCACCCGGGCGACGGTCCGAACGAACGCCGGGGCGAGGAAGGGGCTCTGCAGGCCCGGGACGGTCGTGAGCAGCTCGTTCCAGTGACCGATCTCGGTGGACGAGAGCTCGGATGCCCGGACGACACGCACTTGCACGACGAATGTCTCCTCCGCTCGGCGACGTTGCCCGCTGGTGGAGCACGACGCCGTCGGGCCCCTGGGGCTTGATTCGTCATCGCCCGGTCGCACCCTTGTCGTCCGGCCCCGATTCGCTCCGCCGTACGTAACGGTTCGGTCACCGACGACGCCGAGAGGGGTCGCGCCACCACCTGGCGCGGCGCGGCCGACCTGGCGCCGTGGCGGGGCGGTCCGCGAGGCGTACACAGCGCCGAGCCCTTCGGCCGTGCTCGTGAGCCCGAGAGGAGAATCGAACTCCTGACCTACGCATTACGAGTGCGTTGCTCTGCCGTCTGAGCTACTCGGGCGATCCCCGGCGGTCGCCCGCCAGGGTCGCACAGGGTAGTGCCCGGCGAGCCCGGTCCCGGGAGCCGGCCCTCGGTCACACGGCGGCCCGGGGTCAGCGCAGCGGCGGGAGGCGGAGCAGGAGCGACTCCAGCAGCAGCGTCTCGTTCGGGTTGCGGGCCAGCGCCCGGGCGGCCCGGTCGATGGCCGCGATCGCGCCGAGCAGGGCCGGGCCGTCGGCCGTTGGGCGCTCGTCTCCCCGGGTGGTGCCGGCCAGCAGCGCATCCCGGTAGCGGGCGGCCAGCGTGGCCAGGCCGTAGCGCAGCTCCTCGGCCCGGTGGCGGCGCTGCTCGCGACGGTGGCCCTCCTCCAGGCGCCGCCGGCCGCTCCCCCGCTCGCCCCGGGCCGCGACGAGCGCGTCGAGGTCGCGCACCTGCTCGGCCTGGCGGGCGGCGAGGGGGGCGAAGGCGTCGTCGATCAGGCCCCGGAGCTCCGCCACGACGGTGGCGACGACGGCCCCGGTGCCGTCGAGCCGGTCGGGCACCGAGCGCCAGGCGGCCGTCCGACCGGCCAGGCGGTCGTCGGAGGCGAGCAGCCGGGCCCGGTCGAGGTCGCCCCCGGACGCCCGCGCCGCCTGCTCGGCCAGGGCCGGGGGGTGGCCGTCGGCCTCGAGGGCCCCGGCGACCAGCGCATCCGGGAGTGGCGGCAGGTCGATGCGCACACACCGCGAGGCGATGGTGACGAGCTCCTCCGGCACGGTGTCGGCGAGCACGACGAAGACCGTGCTCGGCGGCGGCTCCTCGATCGTCTTCAACAGCATCGGCCCGGCGTCCTGGACCCGGTGCATGTCGGCCAGCACCAGCACCTTGCGGGCGCCCTCCACCGGGCTCCGGGTGGCGAGCCTGATGATCTCGCCGGCGTCCTCGCGGCGCAGGAAGGCGCCCTCGGGGGTGAGCACCACGACGTCGGGGTGCTCACCGCCGAGCACCAGCCGGCAGTCGCGGCACTGCCCGCACCCCCCGTCCGGACAGAGCAGCGCGGCGGCGAAGGCCGTCGCCGCGCCCCGGGCCCCGGCACCGGGCGGCCCGACGAGCAGGTAGGCGTGCACGGGCGCGTCGACGGCCGCCCGCAGCTGGGCCACGGCGTCCGGCTGGCCCACGACCCGGTCGAGGACGTCAGCCACCAGCGCTCCCGACGGCCACGCCCCCGATCGCGGCCCACACCGCGGCTGCCACCTCGTCGACCGAGCCGGAAGCGTCGACCACCACCCAGCTCGCGTCGGCCTCGGCGAGGGCGCGGTAGGCCTCGTCGACCCGGGCGTGGAAGTCGTCGCCGGCAGCCTCGATGCGATCCTGCTCCCGCCGGGCGAGGCGGTCGGCGACGGCGGCGGCGGGGACCACGAGCAGGACCGTGCGGTCGGGTTCGAGGCCGTCGGTGGCGAACCGTGAGATGGCGGCCACCGCTGCGACGCCGAGCCCCCGTCCCGCCCCCTGGTAGGCGAGGGACGAACCGGTGAAGCGGTCGGTCACGACGTGGCGACCCGCGGCGAGGGCGGGCCGGATCACCTCGGCGACGTGCTGGGCCCGGGCCGCCGCCATGAGCAGCGCCTCCGCCCGCGGCACCACGGCACCCCCGCCCACCGATGCCCTCTCGAGGAGGAGCGAGCGCAGCCGCTCGCCCAGCTGCGTGCCGCCCGGCTCCCGGGTGAGCACGGCTCCGAGGCGGGCGGCGAGGAGGGCCGACTGCGTCGACTTGCCGCACGCCTCCCCACCCTCGAAGGCGATGAAGCTCACGCCCGCCTCACTCGCCCACCGGCTCGGACCGCGCGCTTCGCAGCGTCCAGACGGCGAGGAACCCGGCGGCGACGATGATCGAGCCGGCCAACCACAGCGCCAGGCGGACGCCGGGCAGCGAGATCGAGTTGGAGCCGATCCCGATGCTGTCGTCGAGGAGGTCGTGGGAGAGGGCTCCGAGCCGATCCGCGATGAGGGGCCCGACAGCGAACGCCAGCAGGAGGCAGAAGCGCACGAGGGTGTTGAGGCTGGCGAAGATCCGGCCCCGCAGCTCGTCGGC
The DNA here is from genome assembly GCA_050249235.1 of Acidimicrobiia bacterium. Taxonomy (GTDB): domain Bacteria; phylum Actinomycetota; class Acidimicrobiia; order Acidimicrobiales; family CADCSY01; genus JAEKLB01. The sequence continues at coordinate 4,175 of JBFWQW010000116.1, forward strand.
CACCGACTCGTGGAGGATGGTGAAGCCGAGCACGTAGACGGCGCCGGCGCAGAGACCGAGCATGCTGACGCAGAGCATCGCCGGCGTGAGGCTCGACATCGACGCCCCGGCCACCAGGGACAGGCCGGCACCGAACACCGCGGCCGTGAACACCTGGGTCTTCGGCAGGCGCCGCTCGACGGCCGAGAGCACGAGCACGCCCGCCGCCATGCCGAAGCCGAGCGCGGAGAGGAGGAGGCCGAAGCCGGCCGAGCCCCCACCGAGGACCTGCCGGGAGAACACGTCGCCCAACGGCACGACCATGCCACCGCCGATGAGGCCCGTGCTCAGCGACACCATCACGGCCCTGACCGTCGGCGTCGAGAACATGAAGCGCCAGCCCTCCCGCACGTCGCGGAAGGCGGACGAGAAGTCGAACCGCAGGAGGATCCGGGTGCGCGGCGTCGTCTTCGCCAACCGGTTCGACGTGAGGTTGAGCCGGGAGATGATGGCCGCCGAGCCGACGAACGTGAGCAGGTCGAAGTAGAAGGCCACCGACTCCTCGGTGAGGCGCAGGAAGTCGAGCGTCTCGAACCCGCTCAGCCACTCGGCAACCTTGGCAAGACCGGCGAAGAGCAGCGATGCCACCGGGAAGGTCCCGTAGGCGGCCGCCAGCGAGAGCGAGTTGGCGGTCGTGAGGTGGCTGGGCGGGACCAGGTTCGGGACCGACGCCTCCTTCGCCGGCGACCACAGCAGCGTGGCGACCTCGAGGGCCAGGCTGGCGACGACGAGGCCCCAGAGGGTGTCGACGAAGGGCAGCGTGGCGAGCACCGCCCCCCGCGCCAGGTCGCAGCAGACCATCACCCGCTTGCGGTCCCACCGGTCGACGAGGACGCCGGCCACCGGCGCGAAGAAGAAGCCCGGGATCAGCCGGGCGCTCATCACCACGCCGACGGCGGCCGCGCCGGACGCGGCACCCTCGAGCCGGGTGGCGAGCGCCACGATGGCCACGAAGCCGATCCAGTCGCCGGTGGACGAGAGCACCTGGGCGACCCAGAGGCGGAAGAAGTCGACCGAGCCGAACATCCGGATGAGCCGGGACGGGCTCTCGACGTCGCCGGGCCGGCCTGAGCCGGTCTCGGCGCTGCCGACGCCCGGCGCGATGTTCGTCACCAGGGGCAGGCCGTCGGCGCCGCCGGCGTCACCCCCGGCGGGATCGGCCACGGCCGGCTCTCGTCGGGCCTGGGGCACCCCGCCAGGGTAGAAGGCCGCTTCCCGCGGCCAGGGACACAGTCCCCGCGCCGACCGGCACAGTCCCCGCGCCGACCGACACAGTCCCGCGCCGAGACCCACCGTCCCCGCCTTCGTTCCTCCCGGCTGCTAGTCGCCCTCGGGCTCGGCCGGTGCCGCCGCCGTCTTCTTGGCCGCCGTCTTCTTGGCCGCAGTCTTCTTGGCCGGCGCCTTCCTGGCCGGGGTCTTCTTGGCAGCCGCCTTCTTGGCCGGCGCCTTCTTGGTCGCTCGCTTCCTCGGCGTGGCCGGGCCCCGGTCGCGGCGGTCCTGGAGGAGCTCGGCCGCCCGCTCCAGCGAGATCTCCTCGATCGTGTCGTCCTTGCGCAGCGAGGCGTTCGTCTCGCCGTCGGTGACGTACGGTCCGAACCGGCCCTCCCGGAGCACGATCGGCTTGCCCGAGACCGGGTCGTCGCCGATCTCCCGCAGCGGGGCGGCCGCCGCCCGGCGGCGGCCGAACTGCTTGGGCTGGGCCAGCAGCGCCAGCGCACCCTCGAGCGTGACGGTGAAGATGGCCTCCTCGGACTCGAGGCTCCGGGTCTCCTCGCCCTTCTTCAGGTAGGGCCCGTACCGACCTCCCTGGGCGGTGATGGCCACGCCGTCGGCCGGGTCGGTGCCCACCGTCCGGGGCAGGGACAGCAGGCGGAGGGCGTCGTCGAGGGTGAGCGTGGTGAGGCTCATCTCGCTGAAGAGCGACACCATCTTCGGCTTCTCGCCGTCCGGAAGCGTGTCGGCGTCGCCGAGCTGCACGTACGGCCCGAAGCGGCCGTTCTTGGCGTAGACCGGGAGGCCGGAGACTGGATCGACGCCGATCGGGTCCTCGCCCTTCGGCGCGGCCAGGAGCTCGAGGGCCTGGTCGAGCGTCAGCTCGTCGAGCGGGGTGCCCGGCGGGATGGAGGCGGTGTCGTCGCCCCGCTTGACGTAGGGCCCGAACTTGCCGTTGCGGACGGCCACCACCTCACCGGCCTCGTCGACCCCGAGGGGGATGGTGTTGATGGCGGCCGGGTCGGCCGCGGCCAAGGCCTCTTCGCAGAGCACCTTGACGCCGGGCGACCCGTTGCCGAACCAGAACTGGGCGAGGTAGGGCTCCCGTGCGCCACGGCCCCCGGCGATCTCGTCGAGCTGCTCCTCCATGCGGGCCGTGAACTCGTAGTCCACGAGCCGCTCGAAGTGGCCCTCGAGGAGCTTGGTGACGGCGAAGGCGTCCGGGGTCGGCACGAGGGCCTGGCCCTTCTTGAACACGTACTCGCGCGCCTGGATGGTCTGCATGATCGACGCGTACGTCGACGGGCGGCCGATCCCGAGCTCCTCGAGCCGCTTCACCAGGGTGGCCTCGGTGTAGCGGGCCGGCGCCTGGGTCGTGTGACCGTCGGCGGCCAGGTCGGGGCCCGGCAGGCGCTGGCCCTCGACCAGCTCGGGCAGCCGGGCGGTGTCGTCGCCGTCGGTCTCGGCGTCGTCGCCGGCGAAGCCGTAGACGGCGAGGAAGCCCGGGAAGGTGATCGTGCGGCCCGAGGCCGACCAGGCGGTGACGGCGCCCGTCGACGTGGGGGCCGCCAGCCGGACGGTGACGGTGCGACCGGCGGCGTCGGGCATCTGGGAGGCGAGGGTGCGCTGCCAGATCAGCCGGTAGAGGTCGAGGTCGGCGCCCCGGAGCTCGCCGGCCAGTTGGTCGGCCGATCGGAACGTCTCCCCGGCCGGGCGGATCGCCTCGTGGGCCTCCTGGGCGTTCTTGGCCTTCCTGGCGTAGCTGCGGGGGGCGGGCGGGACGTAGTCGGCGCCGTACAGCGAGCGGATCTGCGACCGGGCGGCGGCGATGGCCGACTCCGAGAGGGTGGTCGAGTCGGTCCGCATGTAGGTGATGTAGCCGCGCTCGTAGAGGCCCTGGGCCACCCGCATGACCTCGCGGGCGCTCATGCGGAGCCGGCTGCCGCCAACCTGCTGGAGCGTCGACGTGATGAAGGGCGGCTTCGGCCGCTGGGTGTACGGACGGGTCTCGACCGACGTCACCGTGAACTCGGCGCCCTCGAGCTCGGACGACAGCCGGGCCGTCGCCACCTCGTCGAGCACCACCGCGTCGTCCCGCGTCATCGTGCCCGTCGAGTCGAAGTCGCGGCCCTCGGCCACCCGGCGACCGTCGACCGACTGGAGGCCGGCGGTGAACGTCGGCTCGGTCGGGAAGGTGGCCTCGAGCCCCCACCAGTCGGCCGCCACGAAGGCCATCCGCTGCCGCTCCCGTTCGACGACCAGGCGAACGGCCGGGCTCTGCACCCGGCCGGCCGAGAGGCCGGGACGGATCTTGCGCCAGGCGACCTCGGAAACCGGGTAGCCGAAGAGCCGGTCGACGATCCGGCGGCTCTCCTGGGCGTCGACGAGGCCGTAGTCGATGTCGCGGGCGGCCTCGACGGCCTGCTCGATGGCCGACCGGGTGATCTCGTGGAACACCATCCGCCGCACCGGGATGCGGGGCTTCAGCACCTCGAGCAGGTGCCACGAGATGGCCTCGCCCTCGCGGTCCTCGTCCGTGGCGAGGTAGAGCTCGTCCGCGTCCTTCAGGGCCCGGCGCAGCTCGGCGATCCGGTCACGGTCGGCCGTGACCTCGTAGTCGACCTTGAAGTGGTTGTCCACGTCGACGCTCAGGCCCTTCCGCGGCAGGTCGCGGATGTGCCCGTACGACGCCAGCACGGTCCAACCACCCCCGAGGAACCCGGCGATGGTCCGTGCCTTCGCAGGCGATTCGACGATGACGAGCGGTCCGGCCATGAAGCTGGAAGAAGAACCCGATCACCCCGGCCTTGTCAACCGCACCCCCTCCGTCTCAGCGACACGGCACCCGAACCCGAGGCGCGCCAGACCGAGCGGTCGAAGCCACCAACCCCACCTCCCGGAGCGAAGCAAGGAGCCGGCGCGAGGGTGGGGGGAGGCACCCGCTCGGCGGCGTGGTTGGCGTAGAACGCGGAGCCGGGCGGGGGCCTCCCCCCGCCCGGCCAGAACGAGACGACTACTTGCTGAGCGACTCCTTGGCCGCTCGCAGCTGGGCCCGCAGGTCGTGGTCCTCGTCGCCGAGATCGAAGATCCAGCGGTCGAGGGCGTCGAGGGCGAGCTTGTCGGGGCTGTCGCCGGGCTCGACACCGCCGCCGGCGGCGGCGACCTCCTCGCCCAGGGCCTGGGTGCTGCGCTTGGAGAAGACGATGGCGCCGATCAGCACCAGCAGGGCGGCGGCGGCGCTGGCGTAGCGGGCACCGTCGTTGTCCTGCAGGTTGATCACCGCAGGCAGGATGAGCAGCGACACCAGGTTCATCACCTTGATGAGCGGGTTGAGGGCCG
>JBFWQW010000117.1:0-8571 GCA_050249235.1 Acidimicrobiia bacterium
ACCGTGCCCACAGACGTCCTCCTCGATGCGCTGGGAACCCAACCCCGACAACCGCATCAGGACGACGTGCACCACCGCGCCCGACACGCCACACCAGCCATGATCAGCTGTGCTGCGCTACTTACTATGGGGAGAGCGGCCGTGACAAGCTCAGGGGCACCACGCCGCACGCCGAAGGCGTGACCACCAAGAACTTCTCGGCCCGAGCGGCCTTGAGCGACCACCCGACACCCCTCACCGACAGGGGCCGAATACCCAGGCCAGCCCGGTCTCCGCCCCCCTGCACTCGTGGTTCCGCACGCCCGCGGACCCGGCCGGCCGCACGCCACGGTCGGCGACGGGCTGGCGAGCTCGCTGTTCGCGGTCGTGAATGACAGCGGCCAGTCCAGACTCCCCGTAGGCGGCCATTTACCGCCCCGGTGATGGCCGGCGTTCTCCCCGCTGGCGGCCAGATATCTCCCCGGTGATCCACAGCAGAGGACCGGCGGTGAGGGTCTGCCGGTGAAGCGGAGCGAGGAGATCGTGGAGATTCTCGAGGCCTACGACCTCACGGGCAGTTACCGTGCGGCGGCCGAGCTGGCGGGGTGTGACCACCACACCGTGGCCCGATACGTGGCGCTGCGCGCGGCCGGGGAGCCGGTGGTGGCCCGCGAGCACCGGGCCCGACCGATCGACGACTACCTGGCCAAGATCGAGGAGCTGGTGGCCCGCTCCAACGGGCGGGTGCGCGCCGACATCGTGCATGAGCGCATCGTCGCGATGGGCTTCACCGGCGGGGAGCGCACCACCCGCCGCGCGGTCGCCGAGACCAAGGCGCGGCTGCGCGCCGGGCAGCGGCGGGTGCTGCGTCCGTGGGTGCCCGAGCCGGGCCTGTGGTTGCAGTGGGACTGGGCCGAGGGCCCACGGATCGGCGGGCGGCGGACGAACCTGTGGTGCGCCTGGCTGGCCTGGTCGCGCTTCCGGGTCGTGCTCGCGGTCTGGGACCGCACCCTGCCCACGATCGTGGCCTGCCTGGACACCACCCTGCGCCGGCTGGGTGGGGTGCCGACCTACGCGCTGACCGACAACGAGCGCACCGTCTCGGTCGACCACGTCGCCGGAGTCCCGGTGCGCAACGCGGAGATCGTGCACGTCGCCCGCCACTACGGCATGACCATCCGCACCTGCGTCCCGGCCGACCCGCAAACCAAGGGCGGCTCGGAGGCGACGGTGCGGATCTCCAAGGCCGACCTGGTCCCGACCGAGGTCAACCTGGCCGACGAGTTCCGTGTGTTCGGCCAGCTCGAGGCCGCCTGCCGGGACTGGTGCGAGAAGGTCAACACCCGCCCGCACCGCGAGACGAGGCGGCCGCCGGTGGAGATGCTCGCCGAGGAACGCTTGCGGCTGCACCCGCTGCCGTCGCAGCCGTTCACGGTCGCGTTCGGCACCACGCGGCGGGTGAACTGGGACGCCACCGTCTCGGTCGAGGGAGTGCGCTACTCGGTGCCCCACGAGCTGGTCGACACCCGGGTCTGGGTCCGCTTCCACGGCGACGACCTCATCGTCACCGCCGTCGGTGAGGACGGGCCGGTCCAGGTCGCCCGGCACGGACGGTCGAGTCCGGGCAGCCCGGTCATCGACGACGCCCACTACCCGCCGCGCACCGCCGCGGCGAACGCGCACGGCGAGCGGACGCCGCGGGCCACCAGCGCGGCGGAGGCGGCGTTCCTCGCGCTCGGGCCGGGCGCTGCGGCCTGGCTGGTCGAGGCGGCCGCGGCCGGGGCCCGCGGGGTCCGGCGGAAGATGACCGAGGCCGTCGCGCTGGCCAAGCTGCACCCGCCCGGGCAGGTCGACCAGGCCCTGGGCACCGCGGCGATCGCGGGACGGTTCGCCGAGAACGACCTGTTGCGCATCCTCGCCCACCAAGCCGGGGAGACCGTCGCCAAGCCCGCCACGCAGGCGAGTGAGACCCACAGCCTCCAACCGGGCACCGCCGCCTGGTCCGGCTTCGGCCTGACTCCTGGCCCCGAACCAGATCCTGACCCCGGCACTGAGTCCGGCAATGGGTCCGCTGGGCCGCAACCGACTGGAGAGCCCGCATGAGCGCCACCACGACACCGAGCTCGGCGGGCTTGGCGGGTGTTGCCGGCTCGGCCGGTGATCCGCTGGCCGAGGCGGTCGAGCTCACCCGCCGGCTCAAGCTCCCGCACATCCGCCGCCACCTGCTCGAGCTTGTCCCGACCGCACGGGCCCAGCGCTGGGACCACGCCGAGCTGGTCCGAGTGCTGCTCGCCGAGGAGGCCGCCGGCCGGGACGCGACGAACCTGCGGACCCGCCGCGCCCGCGCCGGGTTCCCCGCCGGGAAGACCCTGCAGGACTGGGACGCCTCGGCCTCGACGATCCCGCGCCCGACCCAGGACGCCCTCACCAGCCTGGAATGGGTCGGCCGCCGGGAGAACCTGTGTGTCTGCGGCCCGTCCGGGACGGGGAAGAGCCACTTCTGCGAAGCGCTCGGCCAGGCCGCGGTCGAGGCCGGGATGACCGTCGCCTGGTTCACCATCGAAGACCTCGGCGCGTTCGTCCGCCGCCACCGAGCCGACGACTCGATCACCCGCGCGCTGGCCCGGCTGATCCGCACCGACCTGATCATCGTCGACGACATCGGGCTGCTGCCGGTCTCACCGGATGCCGCAGAGGGTTTCTATCGGCTCGTCGATGCTGCCTACGAGCGGCGCTCGCTGGCCGTCTCCAGCAACCTGCACCCCTCGGGATTCGACGAGATCATGCCGAAGACTCTCGCCACCGCCACGGTCGACCGGCTGCTCCACCACGCCCACATCGTCGTCACGCAGGGCGACAGCTACCGCCTCGCTCAGGCGACCTCCGGCAAGGGAGTGAGCCCCTTGACCTGACCCGAGCACCATCCCGAGGCGGGGAGATATCTGGCCGCCGTCGGGGAGAACCAACTGGCCACCAGTGGGGAGAACTACTGGCCGCCAGCGGGGAGAACGAGCTGGCCGTTGACACGTGAACGACTCGACCCGAATCGGCCTCGTCGACCCGCCGATGTTGCGACTCTCCCCGCCACCACGCCCGCTCACCCAGGTGCGCACCAGACAGGAGACGCAGTAATGGACCCTCACGGGCACTCGCCGAGTCGCTCCCGCGGCGAGCTGGGAAAGTTCATGCTCGCCGGCGGGCTGGTCCTGGCCGGGCTGCTGTGGGTGACCGCGCCCGCCGGCCTACTCGGCCACCACATCCAGGCAGGCGCGATCACCCGCGCCGACGTCCCCGTCTACCCGTCGACCCCCGACAACTGGTCGGCCTGCGCCCACACCCTCGGCGCCGACGGCACCACCCCCGACATCTCAACCGTCGGCACCGGGACCGTCGGGGGCGGGGCGGATCGTGGGTGCCGGCCGAACGCGATCCGTCATCCCGGTGACCCGGCCCCGGCCTGGGTGCTCCCCCGGCCGAGTCTGGTCAAGGTGGTGTGCCGGCTGGGCGCCTACTCCAAGATCGAACACGAGGGCCGGGGCGGCTGGGCGCCTGCCGCCGACGTCGTCGCGCTCACCGGCGACCCCGAACTCTGCTCCGCCCTCGACCGCTGACACCACCCGCGACCGCCACCCCGGCGGAGGCCTCGACGGCCGCTACACCCGCGCACGGCCAGGGCCGCGGCCCCGCCCGGCCACTCACGCATCCCCGCCGCGAAGAACGGCCCTCCACAGATCCGCCGGGCGTCCGCCTCCTTCGGGTCAAGCGCTCGCCGGGGCCGTCCGCCGTCACGCCCACCGCACGACCTGATCGAGAATCTCGAGGTCTCTGATGCCACCGCCGCCGCACACGTTCCTGCGCCCCGCCCCCATGGCCGCCGTCGTGATCATCGCGTGGGTGATTGCGGTCCTCACCGTCGGCATGCTGACCCCCGCAACCGCCGGCCCGTGGCGCCTGGTCGCCCAACCCGCCCGGGTCATCGCCATCGACGCCCCCGTCTACGCCGAATCACCAGACGGCTGGTGGGCGTGCGGGTGGGGATTCCACTGTCGCCCCACTGCCGCCCGCGAACCCGGAGACCCACCCCCGACATGGCGGGCCGCCCGCGGCGGGGAAGTCACCCTCACCTGCCAGTTCGGCGCCTACGCCAAGATCGAAACAACCGACCGGGTCGGGTGGATCGCCGCCACCGCCGTGCGCACCCGCATCCCGCTACGCCCCGACTGCAACGCCCTCAACCTCTGACGAACATCACGCAAGCCCGGCAGCCGGCTGACAGACGACGCACCAACGGACGACGCAGTCACCCGCACCCTCGTTCAGGATTGGAGATCACCCATGTCATCGCTACACCAGCGCATCGCGCTACTGGCAGCCACCGTCACCGCTGCGCTCGCCACGCTGCTGGCCACCGCGCCCGTCGCCTCCGCTACCGCGCTCATGCCGGCTCAGCTCACCCCGGCGCAGCTCGCACCGGCGCAGTCGAATCGGTTCGCCCCGGTTGCGGCCGAGTTCATCCAGCCCAACTCCCCGATCTACCGATGCGAGCACCTGAGCTCGGGGTACTGCCCGCTTCTGGGCAAAGCACAGCCGGGCATCGATCGGATCGCGGTCTACTGCTTCAACCCCATTCCGGCAGGGATCCCCGACAACAAGCCGTTCCACTACTACGCAACGATCAACTACCACGACCCCGCCCGACAGGTCTTCGGCTCGGTTCCGGTGTGGGCGGTGAAGCTGCTCGACGGACCCGTCGAACGCTGCCGCCCCTACTCGTGAGACTGCAACGGCCCACCAGCCCCGGCCCAACCTGACCTGGGCAGCCCGTTCCCTCCACCTGGCGTGACCACGCGCCGCCCTGCAGGGGCGGGGCGTGGTCACCTGCTGGTGGTGACGAGCAGTCGCGTCCCGGACGGCGCGGGCTGAGCCAGGTCGGGACCGCCTGCCCGCCGAGTAGCAAACATCCCGATCAGATGGCGGTCGAGCCGCTCCTGTGCGATCCCGGCCACCAACGCGAACCCCCGACCGTCGGCCCGCCAGTGTCGGCCCCGATGTCGGTCCCGGTGTCTTGGCCGGTGCCGTCGCCGGGGCGGCCGGCGTGTTCGTCGCTCACGACCGGTCCACCGGCCGCCTCGCCGCGCATCGGCCCGACCGATCCGCCGCTGGGCGGTTTAGCCTCCGGTGACGAGGATGCGGGTTCCGGGCGGCGCCGGGTGGTCGAGCTCGCACACCACATCGCCGTCGAGCAGTAGCTGCCCACCCTCGACGTAGGCGAGGAGCCGCTCCTCGGAGATCCCCGCGCCGACGGCACGGTCACGGACACTCGGCACGGTCTGCTCGTCGCTCACGACTTGTCCAACGGCTCGACTGCGCGGCGGTCGGCGTGATCACCCGGAAGTGGATCGAGGAGATACCGGCAGGCGCGCAGGGCGTCGTTGATGGCCGTCGACGGGAACTGCTCGGGTCGCCACGCGAGGGTGTCGAACACCGCGGCGATCGAGAACACCGCGTAGGCGTGGCGGGGCTGGTCGGCGAACTGCAGGTCGCTGCCCCACCGGCGCAGCGCCTTCGCGCCGGCCTCGATCCGCTCCCGGGTCTCGCGGCGTTCCTGAGCTCGTTTCTCCTCATGCGCACGCACCCGACCATGCTCCGCCGACCCACCCGTGGCCGAACAAGTGTTCGACGGAGCGATGTGGCGCCCACACCCGCGACGAGTTCCGCTTCGAGCACGAACCGGTGGTGACGGTCGGTCCGCTGCAGGTCAGCCCGTCGTGACGTGCCTACCCTCGTCCAATGCCGGGAACGGGAACAGGTGCGGTGGTGTTGCGGCCGCCGGTGCGGCCGATGACCGCCCGCCCCACCGCCGCGCTCCCGGACGAGGGGCGGGCGGAGCGGTTCAGTTTCGAGCCGAAGTTCGACGGCTTCCGCGCCCTCGCCTTCGTCCAGGACGGGCGGGTGGTGCTGCAGTCGCGTCAGCAGCGGTTCCTGACCCGCTACTTCCCCGAGATCACCACCGCCCTCCTTCAGCAGGTCCCGGACGGGACGGTGCTCGACGGGGAGCTGGTCATCCGCACCGGGGGCCGGCTCGACTTCGGCGCCCTGCAGCGACGCATCCACCCCTCCGCCATGCACGCCGCCCGCCGCAGCCAGACCACTCCGGCGACGTTCGTCATCTTCGACGTCCTGGTCCGCGAGGGTGTCGATCTGCGGCCCGAGCAGTACCGACGTCGCCGCAAAGCGCTGCGCCGACTCCTCAACGAGGTTCGGCCGCCGCTGGCGTTGATGCCAGCCACCCGCGACCTCGCAGGCGCCCGAGCCTGGATGGCCGACCACGCCGGGACCCGGATCGAAGGCAGCGGGATCGAGGGGGTCGTGGTCAAGGACCGGCGCCGCAGCTACCGCCCCGACCGACACACCTGGGACAAGGTCCGTATCCACCACACCACCGATGCGATCGTCGGCGGCGTCACCGGCCCCGTCGACCACCCCGAGGCGCTGGTCCTGGGCCGGTTCGACGAGCGCGGGCGGCTGCGCGTCGCCGGCCGCACCCGCCCGCTCGCACCTGCCCAGCGGGCCGAGCTCGCCGCCGTCCTGCGCGCGCCGGCGGGGGCGCATCCGTGGCCGCCGGTGATCCCGGCGGCGCGGTTCGGCCAGTACGGCGCCGGGCCCCTCGTCTACACCAAGGTCGCACCCAACGTGGTGGTCGAGGTCGACGCCGACGTGTGCTGGGACCACGGCCGCTGGCGCCACCCCGTCACCTACCGCCGCCTCCGCATCGACCTCACCCCCACCGACATCGGCCCCGGCCGGCCCCGCTGATCCGACCACCACGCCGAGCCGAGCGCAGGAAGTTGGGCAGTCGGGCCGACATCGACGGGACAGCGCTGTGCAGAGCACGGGGGCTCCGGGTTGCACCCGTGAACGGATTTCTGCGAACCGGCCCCACGAGCTCGCGGCCGCGGTGATGATCACGCCCCGCGTAGCCACGCGCCCCCCTTCTCGAGGAGCTGATCCGCATGTCCTTGCCGCGCCGCGCCGCACTGGCCCTCACCTGCCTGATCGCCGCGCTCGTCGCCGTCCTCGCCCTGCCTCTCGCGGCGTCGACGGCCGCCGCGGCGCCGGCCCCGGTGGTGCCCGTCGGCCCGCAGTACGCCCACGAGCCCACCGCCGCGCAGTTCACCCGCAGCAACGTCGCCATCTACCAGTGCGCCCGCGCCGCGTGCCCGGTGATCGCCCACGCAGGCGCCACCGACCGGGTCAGCGTGGACTGCTGGAGCCACCACGTCGGCTCGGCCGACTTCACCCCGTACCGGTACGGGGTCACGGTGAACTACCACGACCCCGCCCACCGGACCTACGGCTACGCCGCAGTCGCCGACGTCGAACTCCTCGACGGACCGGTCTCCCACTGCACCGGCGCAGTCGGTCTACGCCCCTACGACGAGGGCTGACCCCGCCACGGATCACACGCAGCCGCTGTCAAATGATGATCATTCGCTGGCCGTGGATCCCCACACCCGCCACTGGCCGCCAGCCACCGACCCGATGCTCAGAAGGCGGGCGGCACCGTCGCCGCCCGCCACCGCTCGCCCATGATCGCCGTCAGCGATCGCGACGGCGCAACCCCCGCACGGGGCGGCGAGCTGGTCGCGCCCCTGACCTGGTGAGGACCCGACATGAACGCGACCGTCTGCAGTCGCGCCGGCGGCGCCGACGCCGATAACGCCGATCTTGCGATCGTGGCCCCGTTCGGGGTCGTCCTGCTCGACGGGGCGAGCGCGTTCGCACCGGTCGACGTCTCACCCGTGACCTACGTGCGCTGCCTCGGCACCCACATCACCGCCGCCCTGCACCGCCACGACGCCATCCCGGTCGCCGACGCGGTCGCCGCTGCGATCGCCCGGACCACTGCCGAGCTGCATCTGACACCCACCGCGTCGCCGTCCAGCACCGTCGCGTCCTGCGCGTTCGTCACGACGTCGTCGACCTCTACGTACTCGGCGACAGCCCGATCGTCTACGGCACGGTCGCCCCCGCCACGGGTGCGACGACCCGCCATCTCTCCGACGACCGACTCGTTCGCGTCGCCCTGCCGCAGCGCAACCGCTTCCGTGACCGGCTCCGCGCCGGCAGCGGCTACGACGACGAACATCGGGCTGCGCTCGGCGAGCTCCAGCGAGCCGAGCGCCGGGCACGTAACCGCGATCCCGGTTACTGGATCGCCGAGACCAGCCCGCAAGCGGCGCACCACGGCGTGGTCGAGCAGGTCGACCGCGCCGCGATGGCGTGGGCCGTCCTGGCGACCGACGGCGCCGCCGACCTCATTGAGTTCGGAGGACACGACTGGCAGACGATCGCCCGCTCCGACGGGCGGCAGCTCGACGCTCTCCTGACCGAGCTCCACCGGTGGGAGGCCGAGGACGACCCCGACGGCCGAACACTCCCGCGGGCGAAGCGCCACGACGACAAGACCCTCGTCGCCATCCCCCAGGTGGCCAGCGATGTCTGACCACCTGACGAGCCTGCTCGCGCGGCCGCACGTGCTGCTCGACTTCGACGGGCCGGCGTGCGACGCCTATGCCGGCACCCCTCGGC
>JBFWQW010000118.1:0-8321 GCA_050249235.1 Acidimicrobiia bacterium
GCGCCGGTGACGACCCGGCCGGTGCGGTTGGCGCCGGGGGCGGCGGGCGCCTGGCCGACGACGAGCAGCGCGGCGGCCGGGTCGCCAACGCCGGGGACGGGCCGGCCCCAGTACTCCTCCCGGGCGAACGCGGCCCGCTTGGTCACCGCCACCTCCTCCCGCCAGGCCACCAGGCGGGGGCAGGACCGGCAGTCGACGATCTCGCGCTCGAGCGCGGCCAGTCCGGCGGCGGGCCCGACCCGAGCGGGTCGTCGTGGGGAGGGTCGGTCCGGCATGGCCCGTATAGGTTGGCCCGATCCCGTCCCGGACCCCAGCTCGACGGCCCGAGCCGCCCACCACCGTCCTCTTCGTGCGCCACGGCCGCACCGCGACGACCGGCACGACGCTGCCCGGGCGGGCGCCGGGCCTCCACCTCGCGGAAGCCGGCCGGGCCCAGGCCGACGCCGTCGCCGAGCGCCTCGGGACCCTGGAGCGGGTCGACGCCGTCTACAGCTCGCCCCTCGAGCGCACCCGGGAGACGGCCGCCCCGATCGCCCGGGCGCGTGGCCTGCGGGTGCAGGTCGACCGCGGGCTGCTCGAGTGCGACTTCGGCGACTGGACCGGCCAGGCGCTGAAGGTGCTGATGAAGACCAGGGAGTGGGCGACCGTCCAGCGCTACCCGAGCGGGTTCCGGTTCCCCGGTGGCGAGTCGTTCACCGAGATGCAGGCCCGCATCACGGGGACCGTGGCCCGGCTGGTCGAGCGCCACAGGGGCGGCACCGTCGTGCTCGTCTCGCACGCCGACCCGATCAAGGCGGCCGTGGCCGACGCCCTCGGCACCCACCTCGACCTGTTCCAGCGGATCGTCATCTCGCCGTGCTCGGTCACGACGGTGGCGTACGGGCCCGGCGGGCCTACGGTCCTCGCGGTGAACGCCGTCCCGCTGGCCGAGCTGGCGCCCTCGTGAGCCGGTTCGACCTCGACCCCGTCGACCGCTTCACCGCGGGTGCGGTGGGCGAGCCCGGCCACCGGGTCTTCTACCTCCAGGTCGAGGCCGGCGGCGGCCCGGCGGTCAGCTTCAAGCTCGAGAAGACCCAGGTGGCGGCCCTGGCCGGCTACCTCGCCCAGCTGCTGGCCGACCTCCCGACGCCCGATCCGGGCGACGCCCCCACCGACCTCGAGCTCGAGGAGCCGGTCCTCGAGGAGTGGGTGGTGGGCACCATCGGCGTCGCCTACGACGACACCGCCTCCCGGTTCCTCGTCCGCCTCGACGAGCTGCGCGACGACGAGGGCGACGGGGAGCCCGACGGTGCCGACGACGAGGACGACGACGAGGCCGGCACCGCCCGCCTGGGCATCAGCCGGGGCCAGGCCCACGCCTTCGTGGTGCGGGCCGCGGTGCTCGTCTCGTCGGGCCGGCCGGCCTGCCCGCTCTGCGGCCGGCCGATCGACCCCGAGGGCCACCTGTGCGTGAAGACGAACGGCCACAAGCACTGACGCCCGCCGGGGCCCTGCTGCGGACCGGCGAGGTCACCGTCCGGGGCCGGATGCCCTGGAGCTCGAACGCCACGTTCCTGGTGGCGGTCACCTGCGGCGAGGACGAGATGCTCGGGATCTACAAGCCGGGCGCGGGCGAGCGGCCCCTCTGGGACTTCCCCCGGGGCCTCTACCGCCGTGAGGTGGCGGCCGCCGTGCTGTCCGACGCCCTCGGCTGGTCGGTCGTCCCCGACACGGTGGTGCGGGAGGGCCCCCTGGGGGTCGGCTCCGTCCAGCGCTACGTCGACCACGACCCCGACGACCACTACTTCGTGCTCGTCGAGGATGCCCGGCACCACGCCGGGCTGCGCCGCCTGTGCGCCCTCGACATCGTGGCCAACAACACCGATCGCAAGGCCGGCCACTGCCTGCTCGACCGCGACGGCCGGATCTGGGGCATCGACAACGGCCTCTGCTTCCACCCCGACCCGAAGCTGCGGACGGTCATCTGGGACTTCGCCGGCGAGCCGCTGCCCGACGACGTGGCGGCCGACCTGACCGGGCTCCTCCGCCGCCTCCCGGCCGGCCTCGACCCCTTCCTCGACGAGGAGGAGCTCGACGCCGTCGCCGACCGGACCGCCGCCCTGCTCGAGGCCGGCCGCTTCCCGTCGCCCCACCCCGACCGCCGCCCCTACCCCTGGCCCCTCGTCTGATCGGCGCCCGAGCGGCGGGGATCGCCGTCCGGGCCCGGGACCCGCTCGCCAGCGGGACGAAGGCGGCACCGACGCAGGGGGCGATCCGTCCGACGCAGCCGGCGCCGCCGGCGCGTCACGGGCGACACAGCCGGCGCGCATCACGGGTGGGGCCGGGGCGGTCGGGCAAGCTGCGGGGATGGCCGGGCACGCCCACTCGACCCACGGCCGGCACGCCCGCCCGGCCTCGCCGAGGGCGAGGCGGCTGCTCGCCGGGCTGCTCGTGCCGGCCGTGGTCGCCACCCTGGTCGGGCTCCTCGTCCTCTGGCCCGGCGGGGGCGGCGACGACGTCCAGGTGGGCACGCCGACCGACGTGATCGACGCCACTGTCGTCGGTCTGCGGACCGGGCCGTGCGCCGGCACCGAGCTCGAGCAGTCGCTGACGTGCACGGTTCCGACCGTGCGGCTCGGGGGTGGACCCGAGCGGGGCGACGAGGTCGACCTGGCCGAGATCTCGGAGGGCAGCGTGCGGCTCGAGGTCGGCGACGAGGTCGTGCTCGGCTACTACCGCGACGCGCCCGAGGGCTTCGAGTACAGCCTCTCCGACTTCCAGCGGCGCCGGCCCCTCGCCATCCTCGGCCTCCTGTTCGCGGTGAGCGTCGTCGCCCTCGGCCGGGGGCTCGGCGTCCGGGCCCTGGCGGCGACGGGCCTCGGGCTCGCCGTCCTGATCTGGTTCATCCTCCCGGCCCTGCTGGATGGCGCCAACCCGACCGCGGTGGCGCTCGTGGGCGCCTCGTCGGTGGCGGTCGTCGCCATCTACCTCTCCCACGGGCTGGACGCCCGCAGCAGCACGGCGCTCGTGGGCACCCTGGTCAGCCTCGGACTGGTCGCCGCCCTGGCCTGGGCCTTCAGCTCGGCGAGCCACTTCACCGGCCTCGCCGACGAGGACGCCACCTTCCTCCAGCTCACCGCCGGCCAGGTCGACGTCCGGGGCCTGGTCCTCGCCGGGATGGTGATCGGGGCGCTCGGCGTGCTCGACGACGTCACCGTCACCCAGGTGTCGGCGGTCTGGGAGCTCGACCGGGCCGACCCCGACGCGTCCTGGCGGGAGCTGTACGGCGCCGGCGTGCGCATCGGTCGCGACCACATCGCGTCGGCCGTCAACACCCTGGTGCTCGCCTACGCCGGGGCCGCGCTGCCCCTGTTCCTGCTCTTCAGCCAGTCGGGTCAGGCCCTCGGCGACGTCCTGAACACCGAGGTGGTCGCGGTCGAGGTGGTCCGGACCCTCACCGGCAGCATCGGCCTCGTCGCGGCGGTGCCGATCACCACCGCCCTGGCCGCCCTCGTGGTGACCGGCGGCCGGGGAGCCAGGACACCGGCGGGCGGGCACCGGGGCGACGCCCGTAGCCCGGCCGCGGCCCGGCGCCACCCCCGGGACGGCGCCCGAGCCGAGGGGTGAGCGCCGGACGGCGAACCCGGGTCGCTCGGGCCTAGCGGGACCTGAGGGCTTCGATGAGGGCGGGGAGCACCTTGTGCACGTCGCCCACGATGCCGAGGTCGGCGATGCCGAAGATGGGGGCGTCGCCGTCCTTGTTGATGGCGATGATGTTCTTCGAGCCCTTCATGCCCACCATGTGCTGGGTGGCACCCGAGATGCCGGCCGCGATGTAGATGTCGGGCTTGACCACCTTGCCGGTCTGGCCGACCTGGTAGCTGTACGGCACCCAGCCGGCGTCGACGATGGCCCGGGAGGCTCCGGGCGCCCCGCCGAGGAGCTTGGCCAGCTCCTCGATCATCCCGTACTTCTCGGCCTCGCCCAGGCCCCGGCCGCCGGAGACGACGATGCGGGCCTCGTCGAGCACCGGTCCGGACCGCTCCTCGACATGGCGCTCGACCAGCCTGGCCGTGCCCTTCTCGGGAGCGGTCACCGTGACGACCTCCGGCGTGGCGGCGCCACCCGGCTCGGCCGCGAACGACTTCGGGCGGAACGAGGCCAGGTGGGGCTTCGCCGACCGGAACGCGGTGGTGACGATCTGGGTGCCGCCGAAGATGGCTTCCTCCACCCGCACGTCGTCGCCGTCGATGCTCAGGCCCGACCCGTTGGTGATGACGGGACGGTCGAGCGCCACCGACAGGCGGGCGAGGATGTCGCGCCCGTCGTAGGTCGACCCGAAGGCGATGAGGTCGGGGCTGTTGCCGCCGTCGATCTCGGCCTTGATGGCCGATGCCACCGGGACGCCCGGGAGGGTGCCCTCGAGGTCGACGACGTAGACCTTGCTCACGCCGTACTGGCCGAGCTCGGCGGCCACCGAGTCGGCGTCGGGGCCGGCGTACCAGGCCTCCACGACACCGGCGACCTCGCGGGCCTTGGTGATGGTCTCGAGGGTGATGGACGTCGGCTTGTCCCCGGCGACCTCGGCGTAGACCCACATGCGCTGCAGCGACATCAGATGACCTTCTGGCTCTCGAGGAACGCAACGATCTTCTGGAAGCCCTCGCCGTCGTCCTCGACGATCTCGCCGGCCTGGCGGGCCGGGGCGGGCTCCACGGACAGGATCTCCTGACCCCAGTCGCCGACGGCGACCCCGAGGTCGGCGACGCTGACGGCGTCGACCGGCTTGTTCTTGGCGGCCATGATCCCCTTGAAGGAGGGGTAGCGGGGCTCGACGACGCCGGCGGTGACCGAGACGACGGCGGGCAGCTGGGTCTCGACCTCGTCGTAGCCGGCCTCCGTCTGGCGCTGGACCTTCACGGTCGAGCCGTCGACGGCGATGCTCTTCGCGAACGTGATCGAAGAGATGCCGAGGACGGCGGCGACGGCCTCCGGGATGATGCCGGTGTAGCCGTCGGACGACTCGGTGGCGGCGAGCACGAGGTCGTAGTCGCCGGCCCGGCCGATGGCCGCGCCGAGCACCTTGGCGGTCGACAGCGCGTCGGCCCCCCGCAGCGACTCGTCGCTCACGAGGACCGCCTTGGCGGCCCCCATGGCGAGGCCGGTGCGCAGGCCGCTCACCTCGCCGTTGGGCGCCATGGACACCAGCGTCACGTCCCCGCCGCCCGACGCGGCCACGAGCTGCAGCGCCATCTCCACGCCGTAGGCGTCGGAGTCGTCGAGGATGAGCTTGCCATCTCGCTTCATGTAGTGGGTCTGGGGGTCCAACGAGCCCGGGATGGCCGGGTCGGGGATCTGCTTGACACAGACGACGACGTTCACGGCGGGACATCCTCGTCGGATTCTCCGCGACCATCAAACCGTGCGCGTCCTCCTGATCGTCAACACAGCCGCTTCCTCGGTCACGGCGCGGGGCCAGGTGGTCATCCAGCAGGCCCTCTCGGCCGAGCACGACGTCAGGGTGGCGGAGACCAGCCGGCGGGGCCACGCCAGCCGGCTGGCGCGGAGCGCGCCCAACGAGGGAGCCGACGTGGTGGTGGTCCTCGGGGGAGACGGCACCCTGAACGAGGCCGCCAACGGGCTGCTCGGCACGGACTGCGCCCTGGCCGTGCTGCCCGGCGGGTCGACCAACGTGTTCGCCCGCACCATCGGCATGCCGAACGATCCGGTGGCCGGGGTGGACGTGCTGCTCCGTGCCCTCGAGCGGGGCTCGATCGGCCCGGTCGGCATCGGGACCGCCAACGGGCGGGCCTTCCTCTTCCACACCGGCCTGGGCTTCGACGCCGCCGTGGTGGCCGAGGTCGAGCGTCACCCCGGGCTCAAGCGTTGGGCCGGCCACCCCTTGTTCGCCCTGGCGGCGGTCGACACCTGGCTCCGGCGCTACGACCGGCACCGGCCGCATTTCGCCGTCCACCTCCCCGACGGCACGGTCGACGACGACGGCTACTTCACGATCGTGCTCAACACCGATCCGTACACGTACCTCGGGAACCGGCCCTTCACGGTGGCACCCGACGCCGGCCTCGACCGCCCGCTGGTGGCCGTCACCGTCCGCACGCTGGCCCTGCGGCCGCTCCTCCGGGTGGCCGGCGCCGCCCTCCGCCGCGACGGCGACGTCGCCGGCGATCCGGCGGTGGACTACCGGGCCGGCCTGGAGGGGCTCCGGGTGGTCGGACACCGGCCGTTCCCGTACCAGCTCGACGGCGACCACCTCGGCGCGGTGGACGAGGTGGTGTTCCACCACGTGCCGGACGGCCTGCGGCTGGTGATGCCCTGAGAGGCGGCGGCGGGTCACGCGCCGCCGGCACGGCTCCGCCTCCCCGGTTGGGCGCCGCGACCCGCCCCCGGCTCGCCGGTGCGGTGCCGGGCCGCCGTGCAGGCCCCGTCGCCGAGGGTTACGGTCCGTGCGGAGATCGAGGCGGGTCGCCGGTCGGCGACGGCGCAGAGCGGGGGGCGTTCGTGGCGGGGCAGGGCGTGTCGAACCAGCGCAGGGTGGGGTCCGGTCCATGGCGCTGAGCTGGCAGGAAGCCGGGCTCCGGGATCCCGACGGCTGGCGCCTCGACGCCGCCTGCCGCCACGTCGATCCCGACCTCTTCTTCCCGTCGGGCACGGCCCGGTCCGCCGCCGACCACATCGAAGCGGCCAAGGCGGTCTGCCGGGCCTGCCCGGTGCGGGTGCCCTGCCTCGACTTCGCGCTGACGTCGCATCAGGACGCGGGGATCTGGGGCGGCGCCTCCGAGGAGGAGCGCCGGGCGCTGCGTGCCGGGCGCCTCCACCTGGCCGGCTGAGACGCCCGCTCCCCCACGCTGGGTCCCCTTCCCCGCGTCACCTTCCCAGCGCTGCGCCGGGACTGGTCCGGTCCGAACCCTCAGAGTGCGGCCGTCAGCGGCACCCGCACCTCGGCGACGGTGCCACCGCCCCCGCTGCGCAACTCGCCCCCGCTGCGCAACTCGCCCCCGCTGCGCAACTCGCCCCCGCTGCGCAACTCGATGGTGCCGCCGATCTGGCTGACCACGAGGCTGCGGACGATCGAGAGGCCGAGCCCGGTGGCCCGGTCGAGCCGGAAGCCGGGCGGCAGCCCGACCCCGGCGTCGATCACCCGCAGGCTCAGCCACCTGCCGTCGTTGTCCATGGCCACGACGACCTCGCCGGTCTCCGTGCCGTCCGGGTAGCCGTGGTCGACGGCGTTCTGGACGAGCTCCGTGAGCACGACCGCCAGGGGGGTGGCGATCTCGGCCGGGAGCGAGCCGGCGTCACCGGTGACGACCACCCGCACGAGCCGGTCCGGTGACCCGAGGCTGTCCTCCACCATCCGAACCAGCGGCCGCACGATCTCGTTGAAGGGCACGTCGTCGCCGGTCTCCCGGCTCAGGGTCTCGTGCACCAGCGCGATCGACCGGATGCGCCGGACCGACTCCTCGAGCGCGCCCCTCGCCTCCTCGGCCGTGAGCCGGCGGGCCTGCAGCCGCAGCAGCGAGGAGATGGTCTGGAGGTTGTTCTTCACCCGGTGATGGATCTCGCGGATGGTGGCGTCCATCGAGAGGAGCAGCCGGTCGCGCCGGCGCAGCTCGGACACGTCCCGTAGCAGCACGAGCGCCCCGATCACCCGGCCGGCGTCGAGCAACGGCAGGCAGCGGAGCAGGACGCTCACCTCGGTGCCCCGCTCCACCTCCTCGGTGACCGGCACGCCGGCGGCCAGGGCGGAACGGACCGCCACCGCTTCGAGACCGAGCTCGTGCAGCCGCATCCCCTCGGCGTTGGCGTGCACCCCGACCTTGTGGAGCGCCGACACCGCGTTCGGCGAGGCGTACTCCACCCGTCCCTCGGCGTCGAGGACGATGGCCCCGTCGCCGACCCGGGGCGACTCCTCGCCCTCGGCCTCGTCGACGGCGAACGGGAAGGTGCCGGCCGCGATCATCGACGCGAACGAGTCGAAGACCCGCAGGTAGGTGCGCTCGAGCTCACCGGGCTGGCGGCCGATGGTGGTGGCCGACTCGCGGCTGACGACGGCGATCACCTCGCCGTCGAGCCGCACCGGGATGCAGAGCACCCGGGTGCGCACGTCGGCCGGGTCGCGGACGGCCTCGCCCTCCACCAGCTCGCCCGTCCGCCAGGCCTCCTCCACGAGCGGCAGGGCCCCGGGGCCGACCTCGTCTCCCACCAGGTCCTGGCGGTAGACGGTCTGGTTGGTCGTCGGTCGCACCTGGCCCACCACCACGAACCCGCCGCCCCGGCGCGGGGCCAGCAGGAGCAGGTCGGCGAAGCAGAGGTCGGCGAGCGGG
>JBFWQW010000119.1:0-8270 GCA_050249235.1 Acidimicrobiia bacterium
CGATCGAGGCGGAGTTGACGGCCCGGTTGGCCTCGACCCGTTCCTCGGGGGACAGGGCCATGAAGGAGGCGCCACCGGCGCCGACGTAGAGGATCTCGGCCTCGACGCCGTCGATGTCCATGTCCTTGAGGCGCTCGACGGCGTTCGACTCGCCGGGACGGCCGGCGGCCGGCCAGGGCGCGCCGGCACCCATGTTCGGCACCGATGCCGTCGCGGCGCCGGACTCGGCTCGCTCCTTCTTGAGCTCGGCCTGGGCCGCCTTCTGCGGCTTGGCCGCCAGCATCATGGCGGTGTAGGCCTTCTCGGCCTCGACGACCTTCTCGCGGAGCTTCGTCGACAGGTGCGGGTGCACCAGCTCGTTCGGGATCGTGACGTGCGAGTCGGCGGAGACGATCCGAATGCTGTCAGCCATGCAAGGCCCCTTCCGGGTTCGGGCGCTCCCCCTGAGGCGGCGCTGCGCGCGACGGTACCAACCCGACTCCGGGCCGTGTCCATCCCCGGTTGGGGCCAGCCCGGCGCCGGCCGCGGGATCGATGCCAGCGGCTGCGATCGATGCCTGCGGCTGCGGTCGATCGGGGCGACTCGGGTGGGCTGGGATCGGGGAGGATGGGCGTCACCGGCTCGGGCGGTCCTCCGGGCTGCGGCTGGGGATCCGCCGGGTCGGGCTGTGGCCCGAGCGGGTCGTGGACCTGGGCGCGGTGCCCCGACCGGGTCCGGATCGTGGCCCACCGGCTGGCGGTCGGCGCACCGACGGTCCCCCCCTGGCACGACCATGGCCACGGCCGCGACCCTCGGCGGCTCCACACCCGCAGGTCGCGGTTCGCGGTGGCCCGCCACGCCATCGGCGCGGTGGGGGCCAGGAGGGAGGGGGAGCCGGGGCCCACGGCGAGGCCCGGGTCGAACCGGCGGGACGGGAGCCCGGCCCGTCCGTCGCGGGCCGGACCCGGGTCGCCGTTGCGCTGTCGGCTCGGCTGCTCGGCGGTGGGCGGCGTCACGGTGGTCCTTCCTCTCGGAGCCGATCCTGCGATGGGCGCGGGCGGGGCAGTTCGACGCCGGCCGTGTGCCCCCGTTCGGCGGCAACCGAAACCCGACCGGGTCTGCGCCCCGGGTGCCCCGGATCGCGGGAGGGAGCTCGTGGTCCGTTCCACACCGCCGATTCGGAGACGGACCACTAGCGTCGCCCGGTGCCCTGCTCCCACCTCGAGGCCATCACGGACGTGACCCCGAGCGGTGCCGGCTGCGAGGAGTGCCTCGCCTCCGGTGGCCGTTGGGTCCACCTCCGCGTCTGCCAGAGCTGCGGCCACGTCGGTTGCTGCGACAACTCGCCCGGTCGCCACGCCACGGGTCATTTCCACGCGACGGCCCATCCGCTCATCCGCTCGTTCGAGCCTGGTGAGGGCTGGTTCTGGTGCTACGTGGACGACGAGTCGTTCGAGCTCGACATCCCGCCCGGTCCGTCCCACCCCTGACCGGCCCGCGGTCGGGCCCTGTCCGCACCGCTCCGGCGCGGGCGCGCTCACCGGCGCGGGGGCTGGGCAGGACGGGCGCGGGGCTGGGCGGGCGCGTCGGCGGTGCCGTCGGACCGGCCTGGGAAGGTTGCCCCGACGAGGCGAGGAGGTGGGCACGGTGGTCGAGCGGGCGGACGTGGTGGTGATCGGGATGGGGCCCGGGGGCGAGGAGGTGGCCGGCCGACTGGCCGAGGCCGGTCTCGACGTGATCGGGGTGGAGCAGGGGCTCGTCGGTGGGGAGTGCCCGTACTGGGGCTGCATCCCGTCGAAGATGATGGTCCGGGCTGCCGACCTGCTGGCCGAGGGCCGCCGCATCGACGGGATGGCCGGGTCGGCGGTGCTGACACCCGACTGGGCGCCGGTGGCCCGCCGGATCCGGGAGGCCACGGACGGCTGGGACGACCGCGTCGCCGTCGAGCGCTTCGAGGGCAAGGGCGGTCGCCTCGTCCGGGGCCGTGGACGCCTCCTCGGCCCCGGCCGGGTCGCCATCGGCGACCGCGAGGTGGAGGTGGGCCGGGCCGTCGTGGTCGCCACCGGGTCCGTCCCGTCGGTGCCGCCCGTGCCCGGGTTGGCCGAGGCCGGCTACTGGACGAACCGCGACGCCATCGGAGCGGCATTCCTCCCGGCGTCGCTCGCCGTCCTCGGGGGTGGCGCCGTCGGGGTCGAGCTGGGCCAAGCCTTCGCCCGCTTCGGCACCGAGGTGACCATCGTCGAGTCGGCCGAACGGCTGCTGTCCGACGAGGAGCCGGAATCCGGGCGCCTCGTCGCCGAGGTGCTCCGCCGCGAAGGCGTCGACGTCAGGGCCGGCGAGCCGGCGGAGCAGGTCGTGGCCACGGGCGCGGGCATCAGCGTCCGACTCCGGGGCGGGGCCGAGGTCCGGGCCGATCGCGTCCTCGTCGCCACCGGGCGGCGAGCCGAGCCCCGGGCCGTCGGGCTGGAGATGGTGGGGGTGGCCGCCGATGCCCGGTCCGCCCCGGTCGACGCCGGCCTCCGCGTCGCGCCCGGGGTCTGGGCCGTCGGCGACGTCACGGGGAAGGGGGCCTTCACCCACGTGGCCATGTACCAAGCCCGCATCGCCGTCGCCGACATCCTCGGGCGGCCGCACGAGCCGGCCGACTACCGCGCCCTGCCGAGGGTCACCTTCTCCGACCCGGAGGTCGGTGCCGTCGGCCTCACCGAGGCCCAGGCCAGGGAGGCCGGCATCGAGGTCCGGATCGGCCGGGCCGAGCTGGGCTCGTCGGCGCGGGGGTGGATCCACGGAGTGGGCGACGACGGCTTGGTGAAGCTGGTCGTCGATGCCGTCGAGGGCGTGCTCGTCGGGGCCACGTCCGTCGGACCGACCGGCGGCGAGGTCCTCGGCCTCCTGACCCTGGCCGTGCACGCCCGGGTGCCCGTGGACCGGCTGCGGACGATGATCTACGCCTACCCGACGTTCCACCGCGCCGTCGAGGATGCCTTGCGCGACCTCGACCTCGACCTCGACCCGGCCTGAGCGCCGGGCCGGTCGCCCGGCTGGGGCCACCAACTCGTGGCCATGGGGCGGGTCGAGCCGGGCGACCTCGCCCCTCCGAGGTCGTGGAAGCGGACCGATCACGTGGCGCCGGCCGGGCTAGCCGGCTGCGGAGGGTTCCCACGGGGGCGGCGCCACCGTCACCCGCTCGAGGCGGGAGGCGACGGGACCGAACCGGGGATCGCCGTCGGACCACTGCCGGCGGGCCTCGCCGAGCTCGTCCCGCGACCGGGCGACGAAGTTCCACCACATGACGACCTCCTCGGCGAACGGGGTGCCCCCGAGCAGGAGGATCCGTGCCGGGCCGTCCACCGGGGCGACGCCGAGCTCGTCCCGGTCGGTGCCGAGGTAGGCAAGGTGCCCCGGCGTCAGGTCCGTCCCGTCGATCGCCACCGCGCCGTCGAGCACGACGACGGCGTGCTCGTGATCAGCGCGGAGAGCCACAGCCGTCGGCGGGCCGACCAGCTCGAGGTCGACGCCGACGTGGTCGCTGTCCCGCCGGGCCGGTGACCGGGCGCCGTCGAGCTCGCCGAGCAGGACGGTGGCGAGCGCGGCCGTGCCACCGCCGGGACCGGCCATCTCGAGGCGGGGCAGCTCGGCGTGGTGCTCGAAGGCGGGCGGGCCGTCACGGGTGGCCGACGGCTGGGCCACCCAGAGTTGGACGCCGTGGAGCGGGCCCCGGTAGCGGCCGGTGGCCTCCTCGGCGTGCACGACGCCCCGGCCCGCTGTCATGAGGTTGAGCTGGCCGGGCCGGACCACCTGCTCGCTGCCGAGGCTGTCCCGGTGGAGGACCTCGCCGGCGAGCAGCCAGGTCACGGTCTGCAGCCCGATGTGGGGATGGGGCCCGACGTCGACGCCCGCCTCCTCCGTGACGGCCACGGGCCCGAGGTGGTCGGCGAAGCACCACGCGCCCACGGTCCGTCGGCCCCGGCGGGGCAGGGCCCGGCGGACGTCGAGGCGGCCGACGCGGGAGGCCCGGCTGGGGGTCACCTCGAGCATCGGCCCCGCCGGGGGGACCGAGCCGGGGACCGGCGACGCGTCGCTGGCGTCGGTCGACGAGGGGCCGCTCATCCCCGTGACGGTACGCCCGCCCCCGGACGCGGCGAGGGCGCCGGGCCGTGGCCCGACGCCCTCGCCTGCAGGTGCTCCTGGCTTACCGCTTGACGTACACGCTCTCGACGTCGAGCGTCGGGAGGCCGGTGCGGCCTTCGTAGACCTCGATGCCGTCGACCTTGGCCGAGTTGATGCCGTAGGCCTGCGTGCCGAACACGCCGAACACCCAGACGGCCTTGCGGAGGCCGTACTCGGAGATCTTCTTCCAGAGGGCGATGCCCTCGGGGGAGGTCTCCTCGACCGCCCGGAGCTTCGCGACGAGGTCGTTCAGCTCGGGGTCGTTCCAGGCGCACGGGTTGCCGATGGTGCCGGGCACGAGGGTCCGGCTGATCTTGGGCAGGCCGACCCGCTGGAGCGGGAAGAAGTAGGCCGGCCCGGCCAGGGCCTCGGGGAAGAAGTCCTGGGTGGCCCCGATGGGCCTGAGGTTGATCTTGATGCCGGACTCCAGCAGCTGCTGCTGCAGGATCTCACCGCCCTGCTGGCCGTCGGTGCCGGCCGTGAACAGCATCGTGAACTCGAGGTTCGGGACGCCGGCCTCGGCCAGGAGCTTCTTGGCCTCGTCGGGGTCGTAGCTGAACGTGCCCTCGAGGTCCTCGTCGTAGAAGGGCGTGTTGCTGCTGTTGAACCCGTTCATGGGCTCGCCCTTGCCGTCGTAGAGGACCTCGTTGAGCGCGTCCCGGTCGATGGCGAAGTTCAGGGCCTGGCGCACCTTCAGGTTGTCGAAGGGGGGTCGGCTCTTGCACATCATGGCGATCAGCTGCACGCCGTTGGTCGGCTCGACCGGCACCTCCCAACCCGGGGTGCCGGCGACCTCGCGGGCCTGGGGCGCCGAGAGGATGGTGAAGTCGATGCCGTTGGAGCGGACGGCGTTGGTCATCGACTGGGCGGTGGTGTTGACGTACTCGATTCCGGCCAGCTTGACGTTCTCGGCGTCCCAGTAGTCGGGGTTCTTCACCAGCTTCATCGTCTGGCTCGGGACCCAGGTCTCCAGCTTGAAGGGACCGGCACCGACCGGCGCCTTGTTGAAGTCGACGCCGGCCTTGACGGCGGTGGGCGAGACGGGTGACGCCTCGGCGAAGCGCATGAGCCGGAAGAAGGCCCCGGCGATGGGCGTCTTGAGCTCGACCTTCATCTCCGTGGGCGAGGTGACCGTGAGGGTCTTGAACTCGCGGAACTCGGCCTCGATGCCGCCCGGCTTGGCCTGGGTGACGGTCCGCTCCCACGAGAACTTCAGTGCTTCCGCGTCGAGCACGGTGCCGTCGGTGAACTTCAGGCCCTCGCGGAGCGTGACGACGAGGTTCGAAGCGTCGACGACCTCGACCTTCTCGGCCAGGCCCGGCTCGATCTCGCCGTCGGCGTTCAGTTTGAGCAGCGTGCCGTAGAGGTACTCGTGCAGCGTCGAGAGCAGCACGTCGACCGAGATCGGGTCGATCTGGGCGAAGGTCGGCTGGGTGAGGTCGGCCGGGAGCTTGAGGATCCCGTTGGGATCGATGTCGGCGGTCTCCCCGCCACCGCCGGATCCACCGTCGTCGTCGTCGCCACCGCACGCGGCGGCGACGAGCGACAGCGCCAGCAGGGCGGCCATGATCATCCAGAACGCGGTGCGTCTGCGCAAGCAAATCCCCCATGGAAGTTCCGCGGGCCGGACGGCCCGGGTCGGCGTGACCGCCCGGAACGATGCCCGACGTTCATCGGCGCCGGAGGGTAACCGTCCGTTGTAGAACGGGCCCCAATCCGCCTGTCCAGTGCGGAACTGGAATCGATGCTCTCAGCCGGCCGATGGACCGGCACCCCGGATCACCAGGGACATCGCACGGAGTCCGTGGCGACCGTGTGGCCCCAGGGCCCCGTCACCGCCCCGACCGGTGCCCCGACGCGACGAAGGGGTGCGGGATCCCCCCGAATCGCCCGCACCCCTTCGCGATCGTGGCCGTCGGCCACCGGGCTTGCCGGTGGCCGACGCTGCACGCCGGCTGACGACTACTTCTTGATGAAGACCTTCTCGAGGTCGAGGGTCGGGATGCCCGTGCGGCCCTCGTAGAGCTCGACGCCGCCGACGCGGCTCTCGTCGATGGCGATGCTCTGGGTCCCGAAGAGACCGAAGAGGTGCACGGCGTTGCGCATGCCGTTCTCCGAGATCTTCTTCCAGAGGGCGATGCCCTCGGGCGAGGTCTCCTCGACGCCCTGCAGGTCGAGCACGAGCTTGTTCAGCTCGGCGTCGTTCCAGTTGCAGATGTTGCCGAAGCTGGGCGGCACCAGCACCCGGGTCACCTTCGGGACGCCGACCCGGGACAGCGGCAGGATGTTGATGGGGGCGCCGGTGGCGTTCGGGTAGAAGTCGGTGGCGTTGGAGAGCGGCTTCAAGGTGACCTTCACGCCCACCTTCAGCAGCTGCTGCTCGAGCACCTCGGCGGCCACCTGGCCGTCGGAGGCCGGCTGGTAGAACATCTCGAACTCGAGGTTCGGCACGCCCGCCTCGGCCAGCAGCTTCTTCGCCTTGTCCGGGTCGTACTTGTAGTAGTCCTTCAGCTTGGAGTCGTAGAAGGGCGACGCGGCGTTGTTGAAGCCGTCGATCGGCTCGCCCTCGCCGTTGTAGACGGCCGCGTTGAGCGACTCCTTGTCGACCGCGAAGTTCAGCGCCTGGCGGACCTTGATGTTGTCGAACGGCGGCCGGCTCTTGCACCAGAGGCCCTGGAGCATGATGGCGTTCGACGGGTTCACCGACACTTCGAAGCCGGGCGTGCCGGCGACCTCTCCGGCCTGCTGGGTCGAGAGGAAGGCGTAGTCGATCGTCTTCGAGCGCACGGCGTTGGTGACGGCCTGGGGCGTCACGTTGACGATCTCGATGCCGGCCAGCTTGATGTTCTCGGCGTTCCAGAACGTCGGGCTCTTCTCGAGCTTCACCGAGACGCCCTGGGTGTACGAGACGAGCTTGAAGGGCCCGGCACCGATCGGCGTCTTGTTGAGGTCGACTCCGGCCTTCACCGCC
Source organism: Acidimicrobiia bacterium (assembly GCA_050249235.1). GTDB lineage: Bacteria > Actinomycetota > Acidimicrobiia > Acidimicrobiales > CADCSY01 > JAEKLB01. The sequence continues at coordinate 7,121 of JBFWQW010000119.1, forward strand.
GTCGGCGACACCGGGGACGACTCGGCCAGGCGCATGAGCCGGAAGAAGGCCCCGGCGATGGGCGTCTTGAGCTCGACCTTCAGGGTCGTGGGTGAGGTGACCGTGAGGGTCTTGACCTCGCGGAACTCGCCTTCGATGCCGCCCGGCTTGGCTTGGGCGATGGTGCGCTCCCAGGAGAACTTCAGCGCCTCGGCGTCGAGCACCGTTCCGTCCGAGAACTTCAGGCCGGACCTCAGGGTCACGACGAGGTTCGACGGATCGACGACGTCGACCTTCTCGGCCAGGTTGGGGCGGATCTCGCCGTCGGCGTCGAGGGCGAGCAGCGTGCCGTAGAAGTACTCGTGGATGGTGCTCAGCACCACGTCCACGGTGATCGGGTCGAACTGGCCCGACTGCGGCTGCGAGAGGTCGCCGCCGAGGCGGAGCACGCCGGTGGTGTCGACATCCGCGGTGCTGTCCGGATCGTCGTCGGCGGTGCCGTCGTCGTCGTCGCCCCCGCAGGCAGCGCCGAACAACGACAACGCCAGGAGCACGGCGACTGCTTTCCAACGAGCACGACCTCTGAGCATGTTCCCCCCCCTGTCGGGACGGAGGACCACAGCGGTCCTCGCGCCGCCGTCGGACCCCCCGGGCCGACGGACGGTGCACCGTAGCCGCGGTCCCGTACGGCGTCAGGTCACGCCCCGGGAACGCGAGACGGGAGGTGCCCGACCCGTCAGGTCGGGCACCTCCCGTCGGCGGACGACCGGGCGGGGGGCACCGGTCGTCGGGACGTCACTTCTTGACGTACACCTTCCAGAGGTCGAGCGTCGGGCTGCCGACCCGGGCCTCGTAGATCTCGACGCCGCCGAGGCGGGTCTCGTCCACACCGACGCCGCGGGTGCCGAACAGGCCGAAGAGGTGCACGGCGTTGCGGATGCCGTTCTCCGAGATCTTCTTCCAGAGAGCGATGCCCTCGGTCGAGTTCTCGGACACGCCCTGGAGGTCGAGCACCAGCTTGTTCAGCTCCGGGTCGTTCCAGCCGCAGATGTTGCCGGTGCTCGTCGACAGCAGCACGCGGGACACCTTCGGGATCCCGACCCGGTTGAGCGGGAGCATGTTGATCGGCGCGCCCTGGGCGTTCGGGTAGAAGTCCTGGGCGTTGGAGAGC
>JBFWQW010000120.1:0-8168 GCA_050249235.1 Acidimicrobiia bacterium
CAACCTCGGGATGGTCGCGGCGTCGACGTACTCCTCGGCCCTGGCCAGGAAGCCCGGTGGCGGCGCCGGCTCGTCCATGTGCCGGATCGTGAGCCCGGCCGCGGCCATGGCGTTCACGTAGCGGCTCAGGGGCCGGTGGATGAAGGGAATGAACACGCCCTTCTCCACCTCTTCCAGCGACTCGTCCTCGACCAGGTAGGGGCCGATCCGCCAGTACTGCTCGGGGGGATCAAGCACCTGGTCGTCGATCCAGCCGCTGCCCGGGGTCTGGAGCAGGGGATGGTTGAGGAAGAACAGGAACCGCCCGCCCGGGCGCAGCACCCGGCCCACCTCGGCGATGGCCCGGTCGACGTCGGTGATGTGCTCGAACACCAGGCAGGCCACCACCGCGTCGAAGCGGTCGGCCGGGAAGGGCAGCGCCGACGCGCCGCAGCGGGCGTAGCGGGGACCACCGGCCCGGCGGACCGCCTCGGTCAGTTGGGCCCAGGTCGGGTCGACGCCCACCACCCTCGCCGCCCCGCCGGCCACGGCCAGCCGGGCCAGCTGGCCCTCCCCCGTCCCCACGTCGAGCACGTCGGCGGCGCCGGCGAGGTGCTCGGCGGCCATCGGCAGGATCTGCTCCTCGTACTCGGCGTCGGCGCCCCCGGTGAAGCCCTGCTGCCACCAGCCGGCCACCTCGGGCGAGTCCCAACCGACCCAGGGCACGTCGCTCACCGTGGCAGCCTGCCAGCGCGGGCCCGGGTGACCGCACCTGCCCGGGGCGAGCGGTTGGTCGGTCGCGTACGAATCGAGCGGAGGCTCTGCTTCGCTACGGCGCCATGGAGTGTCCCGTCGACGGAACCGTCCTCGCCCTCTCCGAGCGCCAGGGCATCGAGATCGACTACTGCCCGTCCTGCCGGGGCGTCTGGCTCGACCGCGGCGAGCTCGACAAGCTCATCGAGCGGGCCGACCGGGACGACGACGATGACGACGACGACGACGACCGCTTCCGTCGGGATCGCTTCGACCGCCCGGACCGCGATCGGGACCGGTGGCAGGGCGGGAACCCGCCGGTCCAGCCCAAGAAGAAGAAGTCGTTCTTCTCGGAGATGTTCGAGTCGTTCGGCGGGGACTGACCAGCCGGGAACCCCTCAGGAGCGGGCGAGGAACGGCTCCGCCTCGTCGCCCTCCTCGTACTTGAACGACACCGACAGCTTGATCCGGTAGGTGAGCTCGCCGTCGTCGGTGAGGTGCAGGTCCTGGGCCGCCACCTCGGCCACCCGGACGTCCCGGAGCGAGCCCTTCACCACGGTCATGGCCCGGGCGGCGGCGTCCTCCCAGCCCGTGGCGCTGGTGCCGATCACGTCGATCACCCGGTAGACGCTCATGTGCTCCCCCGACCGGCGGCCGCTCCGCCCGGTTCCGGACCGGATCCGGGTCACAGGCCGTCACGCCCGTCCTACGCCCGCCGGTCCAGCCTGACCAGTGTCCGTTCCGTGTCGGAGATCGAGGGCCCGGGCGCCCGCCTCAGCGGGTGGTCACCGGCCGGGGGGCGTGGAGGTGCTCGTAGAGCGCCGAGGCCACCGCGTCGGGCAGCCACGGCAGCGCCTGCAGCTCCTCGAGCGAGGCGGCCTGGATCGACCTGAGGCCCCCCAGCTCCTTGCGGAGCCGCTTCTGGCGGGTGGGCCCGAGACCGGGGACGCCGTCGAGCACCGACACCGTCATGCGCTTGTCCCGCAACGACCGGTGATAGGTGACCGCGAAGCGGTGGGCCTCGTCCCGGAGCCGCTGCAGCAGGTAGAGCGCCTCCGACGTGCGGGCCAGGCGCACCGGCTCGGCCCGGCCGGGCACGTACACCTCCTCGAAGCGCTTGGCCAGCGAGGCCACCGGGATCTCGTCGTCGAGGCCGAGCTCCTCGAGCACCTCCATGGCCACGCCGAGCTGGCCCTTGCCGCCGTCGACCAGGAGCAGCTGGGGCGGGTACTGGAACCGCCCGGGGCGCTCCCCGACGGGCCGGTCGCGCTCGGCGAGGTAGGCGGTGAGCCGGCGGCTGAGCACCTCCCGCATGGCCGCGAAGTCGTCGTTGCCCGGCACGTCCTTCACCTTGAAGCGCCGGTACTCCGACTTCTTCGGCAGCCCGTCCTCGGTCACGACCATCGAGCCGACGTAGTCCGTGCCCTGGATGTGGCTCATGTCGTAGCACTCGATGCGGAGGGGGGCCTCGGGCAGCCCCAGGGCCTCCTGCAGCTCGTTCAGGGCCTTGGCCCGGCTGTTGTGGTCCGCCGCCCGCCGCAGCCGGTGCCGGCCGAACTCCTCCTTGGCGTTGCGGGTGACGGTCTCCTGCAGCTCCCGCCGGTCGCCCCGCTTCGGCATCCGGACCGTGACACGGCTCCCCCGCCGCCCGGACAGCCACGACTCGTACAGGCCGACGTCCTCGGGCACGGCCGGCACCAGCACCTGCCGGGGCAGGCCGAGGGGCGGCTCGTCCTCGTAGAGCCCCTCGAGCACCCGGCCGACGAGCTCGCCGTCGGTGACGTCCTCGACCTTGTCGGCCACGAACCCCTTCCGGCCCACCACCCGGCCCCGGCGCACGAAGAACACCTGCACCGCGGCTTCGAGCTCGTCGCCGGCGATCCCGACCACGTCGAGGTCGTCACCTCCTTCGACCACCATCTGCTGCTTCTCGATGGCCTTGCGGACCGTTCCCAGGCGGTCGCGCAGCCGGGCCGCCCGCTCGAACTCGAGCTGGTCGGACGCGGCCAGCATGTCGGCCTGCAGGCGCTTCACGACGGGATCGGTGTCGCCCTCGAGGAACTGGGCCAGCTCGACGACGAGCTGCATGTAGTCGGGGCGCTCGACGTCCTCGGTGCAAGGGCCGCAGCACTTCTCGATGTGGAACAGCAGGCAGGGCCGGCCCAGCCGGGCGTGGCGCTGGAACTTGGCGTCGGTGCAGGTGCGGATCGGGAACGTCCGCAGGAGCAGGTCCAGCGTCTCCCGGATGGCGTAGGCGTGCCCGTAGGGCCCGAAGTAGCGGGTGCCCTTCTGCCTGGCGCCCCGCATGACCCGGGCCCGGGGCCACTCGTCGGCCATGGTGAGGGCGAGGAACGGATACGACTTGTCGTCCCGCAGCCGGATGTTGAAGCGGGGCCGGTGCTCCTTGATCAACGAGTACTCGAGCATCAGGGCCTCGACCTCGTTGCGGACCTCGATCCACTCCACCGTCGCCGCCGTCTCCACCATCTGGCGGGTGCGGACGGCGAGGAGGGCCGGGTCGCCGAAGTAGTTCGAGAGCCGGGATCGGAGCGACTTGGCCTTGCCGACGTAGATCACCCGGCCCTCCGCGTCCCGGAACTGGTACGAGCCCGGGGCCTCCGGGATCGTGCCGGCGGGTGGACGGGCGACCATGCCCCCATCCTGCCGTCCCTGGCAGGATTCGGCCCACGGAGGGTGCGGCAACGGCGCCGGGCCCGCATCGAGCGCTGGAGCTGACAGATGGGATTGCTGGACGGGAAGGTCGCCATCATCACCGGGGCCGGCCACGGTGTCGGTCGGGGCCACGCCCTCGACTTCGCCGCGGCCGGGGCGAAGGTCGTCGTCAACGACCTCGGGGGCACGACCACGGGCGACGGGGCCGACGCCACCGTGGCCGAGCAGGTGGTCCAGCTCATCAAGGACCGGGGCGGCGAGGCCGTCGCCAACCACGAGGACGTGTCCGACTTCGAGGGAGCCAAGCGGATGGTCGACCAGGCCATCGACACGTTCGGCGGCCTCGACACGCTGGTCCTCAACGCCGGGATCCTCCGCGACAAGATGATCTTCAACATGGACGAGGCCGAGTGGGACTCGGTGATCAAGGTCCACCTCAAGGGCCACTTCGCCCCCTCCCGGCACGCCACCGCCTACTGGCGGGATCGCAGCAAGGAGACCGGCAGCCCGGTGAACGCCTCGGTGATCACCACCAGCTCGTCGGTCGGCCTGTTCGGCAACGTGGGCCAGACCAACTACGCCGCCGCCAAGGGCGGGATCGCCACCTTCACCATCGCCCTGGCCCAGGACATGGAGCGCTACGGCGTGCGGGCCAACTGCATCGCCCCGTCGGGCGCCACCCGCCTGATCGGGACCATCCCCGGCCGGGAGGGCCCCACGCCGGAGCCCGAGGAGTACACCGAGTTCGCCCCGCAGAACCCCGGCAACGTGGCCCCGACGGCGGTGTGGCTGGCATCCGACCGGGCCCGGCACGTCACCGGCCAGGTCTTCATGGCCGGCGGCACCAACGTCACCATCTTCAACCCCTGGATGGGACGGGCCACCCTCGGCGTGCCCGGCGGCGACCGCAAGTGGGACCCCGAGGAGCTCGCCAGCGCCATGGACACCCAGGTGTTCGGCAGCCGCCACTTCGGCCTCCGCGGCGGGCTCGGCTCACTCCGCCCGCTGTAGCGGCCCACCCACCGCCCCGATCCCGACCGGCCCTCCTCGAACTGGGTGCCACCCAAGCCGCCCCGCGGCTCCAGTGGCACCCAGTTCGGCGTCCGACCGGCCCCTCCTCGAACTGGGTGCCACCCGAGCCACCCTGCGGCTTCAGTGGCACCCAGTTCGGTGTCCGGGGCAGAACCGACGGGTCGGGCGGGGGTGGGGTTACAGTTGGCCACGCCGCCCGGGCATCGCGGCAACAGAGAAGCTCCGAGGACGACAACCCCGTGCAGGGCGACCCGGCTGTCCGCACCGTCCACATCGGAGCCCACACCAGAGGGAGCTCCATGCTCCGGATCCAGCAGCCCCTACCCGACCGGTACACGACGGCGACACCCGAGGAGCTGGCCGACCTGATCGGCGCGGCCCGGGCCGAGCTCGGCGACCGGCTGTTCATCCTCGGCCACCACTACCAGCGGGACGAGGTGATGCGCTGGGCCGACGCCCGGGGCGACTCCTACCGGCTGTCGGTGCTGGCCCAGGAGCACCCCGAGGCCGACTTCATCGTTTTCTGCGGCGTGCACTTCATGGCCGAGTCGGCCGACATCCTCACCGCCGACCACCAGCAGGTGATCCTCCCCGACCTCAACGCCGGCTGCTCGATGGCCGACATGGCCGACCTCGACGAGGTCGAAGAGGCCTGGGAGGCCCTCGGCGAGGTCGTCGACACCGAACGCCTGGTGCCGATCACCTACATGAACTCGTCGGCGGCGTTGAAGGCGTTCGTCGGCGACCACGGCGGTGCCGTCTGCACGTCGACGAACGCCAGAGCCGTCCTCGACTGGGCCCTCGCCCGGGGCGACAAGGTGCTCTTCTTCCCCGACCAGCACCTCGGCCGCAACACCGGGCTGGCCATGGGCTACGGACCGGACGACATGCGGGTCTGGAACCCCCGGCTCGCCCTCGGCGGCCTCACCGAGGCCGACTGCAAGGAGGCCACCCTCCTGCTCTGGAAGGGCCACTGCTCGGTGCACCAGCGCTTCCGGCCGGAGCACATCGCCGCCTTCCGGGCCGAGCACCCGGACGGCATCGTCATCGCCCACCCGGAGTGCGCGGCCGAGACCTGCGCCCTGGCCGACAAGGTCGGCTCCACCGACTTCATCATCCGCGAGGTCGAGGCCGCCGCACCCGGCTCGCACCTCGCCATCGCCACCGAGATCCACCTCGTGCAGCGGCTGGCGGCCGAGCACCCGGACCGCACGGTCGTCTCGCTCGACCCGCTCGTGTGCCCGTGCTCGACCATGTTCCGGATCGACGCCGCCCACCTGGCCTGGGTGCTCGAGCACCTCGTCCGGGGCGAGGTCGTCAACCGGATCACGGTCGACCCCGTCACCGCCGCCAGCGCCCGGGTGGCCCTGCAGCGGATGCTCGACATCACCGGCTGAGCAGCCGCCGGGCGAACGGCCGTCCCCTCGAGATCGACCGTGGGTGGGACGGCCATCCGCTGAACTGGGTGCCACTGAAGCCGCGGGGCGGCTCGGGTGGCACCCAGTTCGAGGAGGGCCGCCCCACCGGGGACGTCGGGTCGGCGACGGGCTACTGGCCCCGGCCGGCGGAGAGCAGGTCGCGGATCTCGGTGAGGAGCACCGTCTCGTCGCTCGGCGCCGGGGTCTCGGCGTCGGCCTCGCCGCCCCTGCCCCGCAGGTTCGACGCCTTCTCGATCGCCTTGAGCACCATGAACAGCGACAGGGCGATGATCAGGAAGTTCACGACGGCGGTGAGGAAGGTGCCGATCCGGATGACCCCGTCCCCGATGTCGATCGTGATCGAGTCGAAGCTGGGCTCGCCCACGATGGCGGCGACCAACGCCATCAGGACCCCGTCCGTGAACGTCGTCACGACGAGCCCGAAGGCGGCGCCGAGGATCACGGCCACGGCCAGGTCGACGATGTTGCCCCGCATGATGAAGGCCTTGAACTCTTGGATCATGGCCACGGTCTAGTCCCACGCCCGGGGCGGCGCCGGGATGGCAGCGCCGGCCGGTGGCGGCGGCTCAGAACTGGCGGCGGTAGGTGGTGCCGTCGCCGAGGGAGGCGAAGGCGGGCGGGCGCTGCTCGAGGAACGAGGCCAGCCCCTCCTGCACGTCGGCCCCGGCGAACGACTCCCGCATCAGCGCCGCCGTCTCCCGGGCGGCGACCTCGAGCGGGACGTCCCAGTGGCGGCGGACCATGTCCTTGATGATCGCCAGGGAGGCCGGCGAGCAGTTGGCGGCCAGGTCGGTGGCGTAGGCGACGGCCTCCTCGAGCACCGTCTCGGCCGGGCACAGGCGGTCGGCGAGGCCCAGGCGGAGGACCTCCTCGCCGGACACGATCCGCGACGACAGCAGGAGGTCGAGCGCCCTGCCCTGGCCGCAGATGCGGGGCAGCAGCCAGGCCATGCCGTACTCGGCCACGAGGCCCCGCTGCGAGAAGGCGGCACCGAGCTTCGCCGTCTCCGACACGAAGCGGAGGTCGGCCTGCACCGCGTAGGCCAGGCCGGCACCGATCGCCGCCCCGTTCACGGCGGCGATGAAGGGCTTGCGCAGCGTGGTCGGGAACGTCTGCGGCCGGCGGTGCTCGTCGAGGAGCCGGAGGTCGCCCGAGCCCAGCTCCCTGAGGAGGTCGAGATCGGCACCGGCGCAGAAGCCCCGCCCGGCGCCGGTGACCACGATGGCCCGCACCGCCGGGTCGGCGTCGGCGTCGGCCAGGCGCTGGTGGTACTGGTCCTCGAGCTCCACCGTGAACGCGTTCATCTTGTCGGGGCGGTTGAAGGTGACCACCGCCACCGCCCCCCGCAGCTCGTACAGCACCAGGTCGTCGGCCATGGCCGGACGCTATCCCGGCCCGTCCGACCCGGACCCGGACCACGCCCGAAGGCGGTGCGGCGGTCGCTCCTCAGCGGCGACGGGCGCACCGAGCTCGAGGTCCCGGCCCGCAGTCGGGTCAGGGCGCGGCCAGGAGGGGTGCCAGGTACCGGCCGGTGTGGCTGGCGGCGTGGGCGGCCACGGTCTCGGGCGTGCCCTCCACGACCAGGGTGCCGCCGCCGTCGCCGCCCTCGGGGCCGAGGTCGATGATCCAGTCGGAGGTCTTCACGACGTCGAGGTTGTGCTCGATCACCAGCACCGAGTTGCCCTGGTCGACCAGGCGGGAGAGCACCGTGAGCAGCCGGCGGATGTCCTCGAAGTGCAGCCCGGTGGTGGGCTCGTCGAGGATGTAGATGGTGTGGCCGGTCGAGCGCTTGGCCAGCTCGCTGGCCAGCTTCACCCGCTGGGCCTCGCCGCCGGAGAGGGTGGGCGCCGGCTGGCCGAGGCGCACGTAGCCGAGCCCGACGTCGACGATCGTCTGCAGGTGCCGGGCGATCGGCGGCTGGTTGGCGAAGAACTCGAGGCCCTCCTCGCAGGGCATGTCGAGCACCTCGGCGATGTTCTTGCCCTTGAAGGCGATGTCGAGCGTGTCGCGGTTGTAGCGGGCCCCCTTGCAGACCTCGCACGGCACGTAGACGTCGGGGAGGAAGTGCATCTCGATCTTGATCGTGCCGTCGCCGGCGCAGGCCTCGCACCGGCCGCCCTTGACGTTGAACGAGAACCGGCCGGGCTGGTAGCCCCGCACCTTGGCCTCGGTGGTCTGGGTGAAGAGCCGGCGGACGGGGTCGAAGACGCCGGTGTAGGTGGCCGGGTTGGAGCGGGGGGTGCGGCCGATGGGCGTCTGGTCGATGGCGATGACCTTGTCGAGCGACTCGAT
>JBFWQW010000121.1:0-8133 GCA_050249235.1 Acidimicrobiia bacterium
CACATGCGCGTAGGGTCCACGTCCACAGGGGCTCTCCCGAACTCGACGACCTTCGACAGCCGTCAAGTTCGCAGGGCCCCTGTCACGCGTCACGGACCCCCACACCCCGCTCATCTCCGAAGCGCCGTCAACCGCCTCCACTCCGCAGCCTCGAGGGAGTCTGTCTGCAGCTCATAGACGACACTCGTGCCGTAGCGGGGTGTTCCCAGGCCAGTGCTATCAATCTGGTCGGCTCCGCCTGATGAATCGGGTTTGGCCTCTGCTTCGGGAGCGATCGCAATGACCCGATCACCGGCGAGGCAGAAGCTCCAAGCTCCCACTAAGGGGCGTGCCAGGCCAGCTCGGCCGAGGCTGTCTGTCCTCAGTACGGCGTAGTTCGCGAGAAAGAAGCCGCTATCCGCGGAGTTGCCCAGCCACTGCGCGCCGAAGAAGGCTGGCTCTGGCAGCTCAAGAGAGTCGCCTTCCTCCCACTCCATCGTCGACTCATTGAGGACAACCATCTGGCCAGTTCCATCATCGCAGTCGAGGTTTTCGCATCCTGCGAGTCCGAATACCACGAAACTCGTCGCAATATGTCCAACGACAGGCCGGTCGAGGGCGACACCCCCTCTGAGTTCCGTCCAAGAAGCCTCTGCTCGGTCATAGATGTAGCTCTTGCCGGACCATTGTGCGCCCGCTTCCTTGGAGTCAGCGAGCAGTAGTATCTGGCTACTCGTACCCCCGACGGTCGGCATTTCGCCAGCGTCCGTCGGGAAGGGGATGCTGCTGGGTCCCGACATCTCGGTTCGGACGTCGTCTGTATCGCTACCGCAAGCCGCAAGCCCGAGAAGGGCGACGGCCACCACAGAGGCGCGCACTCGGAACCAGGGTCGGGTCATCGGAGTTGCTAGGGAGCGTTCCCCGTGCCGGTCCCGACTCTTTGGGCGGCGTTCCCTAGACATCCTGAGCGGACGAGCAACTGGGCGAGGTCGTCCGGCAGCCTTGCGGGGTCGTCCGGAGGATGGCGTGGAACTGGCGGACAACGAAATCCTCCATCATCGACCACCGTGGTGGTGAGTCGTCGCCGTCTCCACGCCGGCATGGGCTACAGCGGACTATCGCTGCGTCACCCTAGGAGGTCAAGAAAATTCTTGCCTTCTGCAACATTACGGATTGGTCATGATCCAAGGCTTGGACCCCCGAGAGATGAACTCGGCCGAGCACTTCCGATCGCCGCTCCGCCGGCTCTGGCGTGCCTGCCCGAGACGGCCCCTGCCAGTAGGAGGGGACGGACACGCTCCTCTAGGCGTCCGCCAAACGGTTCGCGCGTTGATGTGTCCAGCGGAGGGGATGTTGCAGCGCCATCCGCGGGTGCTGTTCAAGGAAGGGCGAAGCTCATTGGCTGATGGCCGACTACCTCACCGACGGACTCCATAGGTGGCGCCGTGTAACCGATGCGCCCCTGCTCATGCTCGCGATCGGCACACTGCCGCTCCTCGTGCTCGAGACGACTCGCAGCGCACTGACGTCAGGGGACCGCCTCTTCCTTGACATCGTGAACGTAGTGGTGCTGGTCGCCTTCGCCGTCGACTACCTCGTCGAGTTGACCCTGCCGATGCTGCGCTCGATCCCGAAGAGGGCGTCGTAGGCGTCGAGCCCGGCCCGGGAGCCGGCCAGCACGAGGGTGCTCGAGCGGTTGAGCACGGTGGTTAGCCGGGCCACGGTGAGCTCGCCCCGCTCCCAGACCCCGGCGACGGTGAGCCCGGTGCGCTGGCGGAGCCCCGAGTCGAGGAGCGGCCGGCCGAAGAGGGGCTCGGGTGCGGTCGCCTCGGCGATGAGGAGCTCGCCGAACTCGCCGATGACATGGCTTCGCCCGCCCGGCATGAGCACCCGCCGGGCGAGCGCGGTGCCGAGCATCTGGCCGAGCCGGAGGACCTGGTCGCACCCGGCGAGCTGCAGGATGTCGACCGAGGCCTCGGAGTTCGCGGTCGCCACCACGGCGACTGACTCCGAGTGGCGGCCCGACGGCGACCTCGTCGGACGCGACGCCACGGGCGTCCTCCGCCGGGCGCGGACCCCCGGTTCGCCGGCCGTCGCGCAGCCGCGACCGGGTCATCCGACGGCGGTGCTCCGGACCGACGCGCTGGCGGTCACCGCGGCACCGCGCCCACGGCGGACGAAGTCCCAGCACGGTTCTGGGGCTCGGGCGGGTCGGGCCCTCAGCGCCAGAGCCCGGCGTCGCCGAGCGCCACGAGCAGGTCGCCCCGGGCGCTGGACTGGTCCTCGCCGTAGCCGCTGGCGCCGTCCCACTCCCAGTGGAAGTAGCGGTGCCCAGGCCCCGCTCGACGTGGTGGCTCACGAGCGTGCCCACGGCCGACAGCTCCCGCCCGTGCTCGTCGACGGCTTCCAGCCAGATGGTGCGCATCCAGCCCATCTCCGGGTCGAGCTCGCAGCGCCGGTCGCCGTCGACCAGGAGCCCGTAGCGGCCGTCGCGCACGAGGTAGCCGGTGGTGACGAAGTCCCGGGCCGCGCCGTCGTAGAGGCAGGGCAGCGTGTAGGCGAGGAACGACTCGTCGGCGTCCTGGGTGGCGAACACGTAGCCGATCCCGAAGGGGCTGTAGGGTGGCCGGGCCGACTGCTCCGGGGTCCGCACCGGCCGCCGCCTGCTGCCGGCGCTCGTCCCGGGCGCACGGGGTCCGGGCCTCGGGCCCCACGAGCGGTCGCGCACGGAGTAGGAGTCGATGTCGATCACCTCGCCGTGCAGCTCGATCTGCCCGGTGACGTGCATGGGCTGGTCGACGTGGCGGCCCCGCCAGAAGGGGGCCACGCCGATCGGGTGCGAGTGGGCCGGGATGATCCCCTCGAAGGTGAGGTCGGCCTCGAACGCGCCCGGGTCGCGCCGCCGGATCCGGTAGCGGTGCAGCGGCTCGAGGGCCTGCAGGTGGTTGCCGTTCGGCAGCACGACGTCGCGGAGGTCCATCGACGCCTTGTCGACGAGGGGCAGGTCCCGGTGGTTGACCTCGTGGAGCGAGGCGGCGGGGGAGCCGTCCCACACCCAGGCGCCGCCGTTGTTGACGCCCTGGTTGAACAGGACCTGGTTGTAGAACCACCCGCCGAGCCCGCGCTCGGGATGGTGGAACGAGGCCCAGAACGTCTCGGTCTCGTAGGGGTGCTCGCTGTAGGGGTGGAAGTCGTCGTCGTCCGGCGTGAGCGGGACGACCTCGGGACGGTCCATGTTCTCGGGTGTCTCCTCGTGTCAGCGGAGCTCGGGCCAGGCCCGGTCGAACATGGCGCCGGACGCCGTCCGCATGAGCCAGTCGTCGCGCGTCATCCGGCGGAAGTGGTAACGGAGGTAGTCCTCGGCCGGCACCCGGCCCTCGCGGGCCGCCTCGGCCAGGGCCGGCCGGGCCGTGGCGAGGTCGTCGAAGGTCGTGCCGGTGGTGGCCCGGATGTCGTCGAGCTCCTGGGCCTCGAAGCGACGGCCGTTGCGGTCGAGCTCCTTCAGGTACTTCAGGTGGCGGGCCACGCCCTTCACCACCGTCGACGCAGCGCGGTCCTCGATCTGGGGGACGACCGCCGAGAGGTTGTCCAGGAGGCCGTCGTACATCACGTTCTGGGGAGATGGCTCGGCTTCCTCGTCGACCTGACGGGGCGGGAGGGGCAACCCGGCCAGCTCCGCCAGGGCGGTCACCACCATCCGGCGGTGCAGCATGCCCATGATGAACACGCTCCCGTCGGCCGACCGCGGGTTGCCGGCCTGGATGCCGGAGATCGGGCCGCCGGAGCCGGTCATCGGGGGGAGCCCGAAGCGGGGGCCGAGCCGGGCGACGGCGTTCACGCGGTAGTACCGCACACGGTCGTCGTCGACCTCGATGCCGCTGTGCCGCTCGTACTCGCGGAGGCGGGCCGGGAAGTCGGGGAAGCTGTGCTGCGTCGCCCGCCAGGAGAGCCACGCGAGGTCGTCCATCGGGTCGCCGAGGTGGGCCAGCTCCCAGTCGACGATGGCCGTGACCCGTCTGCCGGCGTACATGAAGTTGCCCGGTCCGGTGTCGCCCTGGACGAGCACCGGCGCCCCGTCGTGGGCGGGGAGCTCCGACTCGAGCAGCTCGAGCTCGAGCCGGGCCAGGGCGTCGATCGGGGCCCGGGCGTCCTCCTCCTCGAAGACGGTCCGGATGCCGGCCAGCTGGTCGAGCTGGTGGGCCCGGACCGACTTCACGGGCTGGAAGCTCGGGAGGTCGAGCCCGGCCGCCCCGGCCCGGTGCCACGCGGCCAGGTGGACCATGAAGTCCCGGGCGACGGCCTCGGCCTCGGCCGGGTCGCGCGGCGGCTGGAACCAGGTCGTCCCCTCGGCCCGGCCGACCAGGGCCCAGCCACGCTCGACGTCGACGGCCCAGAGCCGGGGCACCGGCAGGCCGAGCGGCTCGAGGGCCTTCACCACCTCCGTCTCCCGGCCGATGGGCAGGAACGACCCGACGTTCTCGCCCCGTCCTTTCTGGAGGTACAGGGCGTGGCCGGTCCCGTCGACCCTGACGTCGATCCCCCAGCCGGGTCGGCCGCCCCCGCCCATCGGGGTGGCCGACTCGATCGTCCCCCCGGTGACGTCCTCGACCCAGGCGGCCACGGCGGGATCGAGCCCGGTCACGGTGCCGTCACCCTGCGGAAGGCGGGCCCGGTGAACGTGCCCAAGGTGGTGAACTCCTCCACCTCGGCTCGGCGCAGCCTGGTGATCTCCCTGGCCGGTCGGCCGAGCGGGACCATCGTCGCCAGGATGAAGTGGTCGGGGATGTCGAGGAGCTCCCGCAGCGCCGGCTCCTGGCGGGCCAGGACGGAGGTGACGTGGCCGCCCAGCCCGACGTCCCGTGCCGCCAGCAGGATGTTGTGGGCGAACGGGAAGGCGGAGCCGCCCATCGTCACCGGCACCCGTCCGAGGCCGCTGTCCACGCTCGAGCCGGCGGTGGTGTCGAGCAGGATCACGAGCAGGACCGGCGCGGTTGCCACGTGCGACGGCTCGCCGGGGAGCGGCACGGCCCGGGCCTCGTCGAGGTCGATCTGGGGCGGGCCGCCGTGGTTCGACCCGACGAAGGGCACGAGCCCGGCCCGGTGGAAGCCGGCGTACTCGCGCATGCCGAGGTCGTAGAGCTCGCCGATGCGGGCCTTCGTCGCCGGGTCCCGGACGACGATCACCCGCCACGCCTGCCGGTTCCCGCCGTTCGGCGCGAAGCGGGCGTGCTCGAGGATGTCGTAGAGGACGTCGTCCGGGACGTCGTCGTCGGTGAACGCCCGGCTGGCCGGCGTGGTTCGCATCGCCCGTCGCAGTTCCACGGCCCCCCCTTGTGGACACCAGAGCATGCAGTCGAGCCGGTCGCCGGGGCAACCGGCGCCGGCGCCGGTGCGATCCCCGGCCTAGCGACGGTTGCAGGTGGGAAGGGTGGGCGAGCTCCCCTCGGGTCCACCTCGGTGGTCCGGGGTGGCGCCTCTCTCGAACAAGGAGCTCACATGTACATCGGTGTCGGCATGCTCGTCCTGATCATCATCCTCATCCTCCTCCTCACGTAGGCGGATGAGCATGGATCCGGAGATCTCGTTCTTCTTCTATCTGGCCGCCGTCGTCTGCTTCGTGCTCGCCGCCATCGGGGAGGGATGGCGCTTCGGCGCCCGCACCCGGGCCGGGTTGAAGTCGTCGTTGGCGCTGCTGCCTCTCGGCCTCGCCCTCGGCTTCTTCCCGATCATGTGGGACGCCGGAGTGGCTGCGTTCTGAGTGGCCGGCACCTCGTTCTCCGTCGACCGAGCTGGAGTTGTTCCACCTCGGTCGACAGAGGACGGCGGGCACGCCGACGTTTCCCTCCTCACGGTGGGTGGGAACAGGAGCGGGCAACCGGACCCTCCGGGTCCGGACCGAACCGAGGAGAACTGACATGGGTATCGGCGTCTCGATCTTCCTGTTGGCCGTCGGGGCGATCCTCGCCTTTGCCGTCGAGGTGACCGCGGATGGCATCAACCTGGACACCGTGGGTGTGATCCTCATGATCGTCGGTGCCTTCGGCGTCCTGCTCTCGCTGGCGTTCTGGAGCAGCTGGGGCGGCTGGGGCCGCCGCGACACCTACGTCGACGGGCCGGCCGAGACGACCACCGTGGAGCGCCACGTCCGCAGCTGATCGGGCTCGGATTCCTTCCCGGCGGAGTCCTTTCTGGCGGCTGGGCCACACTCAGTGTGGCTGATCCTCCAGAAAGCGGGAATGCCCCGGTTGGCGGGCCGCCCGGGGTGGGTAGCCACGACGGCGCTACTGGGTGACGTTGGGTCGGCGACCCCCGGCTTCGGCCGGGGGTCGCTTCGCGTTCGTCAGCGGCCGAGCTGGTCGGCCAGCAGCGAGAGCTGGCCCCAGGCGTTGGACACCTCGGCCGCGGCCCGGGCCAGCTGGGCGGCGTTGGCGCCCAGGTAGGTCGACGCCTTCTCGGCGTGGGCCCTGGCCCGCTCGAGGGCGATGGCCTTCAGCTCCTCCGGGTCGGCGGGCGCCCCGCCGTGCTCGGCGGTCACCCGCCCGGCCTCGGTGAGGTCGATCACGGCGTCGACAGGCACCGGGGCACCGGACGCCAGCACCGCCGAGAGGGCCCACGCGGTGGAGGTGGCGGCGGCGGCGACGGCCGTGTCGGGGAGGTCCCGGGCGAGATCCTTGGTGGCCTTCTCGGCGTACGCCCATGCCTCGTCGAGGGCGGTCACGGCCAATGTCTGAGGCTGCATGTCCTGCTCCTTCGAGAGGGGCCGTCCGGCAACAGGTGGGTCCGGGAGCAGGGTCGAGAGCGAGGATCGGCCGACCAGCCCGTTGCGTGGTGGTGCTGCGGGTTCGTGTTGGTGGAGCGCCAGCGCCCTCTCGCGCTTGCTCCGTGTCGAGGTTCGACGCCCGCCGCCCGGATCCCTGCCCGGCGTCGGGCGGGACGGTCCGGGCGGGCCGGTGGGGCCGCACCTAGGGTGAGCCGGATGGTGCGTGCCCTGGTGGGGATCGACGGCTCCGAGCTCTCCCGTCACGCCGCCCGCCGGGCCCGGGCCGTGCTCCGGGACGGCGCCCGGCTCACGCTGGTCACCGTGGTCAAGCCGCCCCCGCCCACCACGATCGGCGCCGGCGACGTCACGCCCATGGGCGTCTACGTCGAGGACGCCCGCGAGGACCAGCTCGGGTCGATGGTCCGCGAGGCCGAGGCCGAGCTCGTGGCCTGGGCCGGGGAGCTCGAGATCGACCCGGTCGACACCGTGGTGCTCCCCGGCGACCCGGGACCCACCCTGTGCGACCACGCCGCGTCGGGCAGGTTCGACGTGGTGGTGGTGGGCTCGCACGGCACGGGGATGCTCAAGCAGGTGCTGCTCGGCTCCGTGAGCCAGCACGTCCTCCACCACGCCCACTGCCTGGTGCTGGTGGTGCCCGACGACACCGCCGGGCACCGGGCCGGCGGGCTGCTGCACCGCCGCCGGTCCCGACCGGCCGGTCCCTAGCCCCGACCGTCGGTCATTCGACGAGGTGCCGATCACCGGCTCGTGACCGCCAGGCCTCCGGAAGCGCCCAGGTCTCCGGAAGCCAATTCTCCGAAGCCAAGTCTCCGGCGGCGCCAGACCCCGGGAGCGCCCCGGCGTCAGCTGGCGTGGCGGTAGGTGACGCTCACCCGGGCGCCGGCCGACCGTACCTTGGGGATGGTGTGCTCCCAGGTGCGCTGGGCCGTGCCGCCCATCACCAGCAGGTCGCCGCGGCCGAGCTCGTAGCGGATCGACGGGCCGCCGCCCCTCGGGCGGAGGAGGAACGGGCGGGGCTGGCCCAGCGAGAGGACGGCCACCACCGCTTCGGCGAGGGTGTGCCTGATCGTGTCGCCGTGCCAGGCCACGCTGTCTCGCCCGTTGCGGTAGAGGTTGGCGCCGACGGAGTCGAACGTCACGCCGTAGCGGTCGGCCAGCCGGCCGGCGACATCGAACAGCACCCCTGGGAGCCCGGCCGGGGCGGCGCCGCCGGCGGGGAGCTGCCACCACGACGTGAGCCGGGGCTCGTCGACCATGCGGTCGTACATGGGTCGGCGGCGCTGGCCCCACGGGGCGGCGTCGAGCAGCTCGGCCATCACCTCGTCGGCACCGTGGAGCCAGGCCGGTGCGTGGTCGACCCACGCCCCACCGGC
>JBFWQW010000122.1:0-8079 GCA_050249235.1 Acidimicrobiia bacterium
CTGGCCATGGACCACGGTGCGCCCCGGCCGATCAGGTGTCAGGGATGTCGCGCGACAAGAACTGTCAGGGATGTCCCGCGAAAGGACAGCCGGAACAGCCCCGGTTCGGTCGACAAGAACGGGAAGAGGGGGTCAGGTCACGGCGGGCTGGGGACGGGCGGCCTGGCGGTAGAGCTCGCGTTGCAGGGCCCGGGCGCACGAGCGGGACGAGTACCGCTCGACCAGGTCGGGGTGGCGGCGACGGGGCTGGGCCTCGGCCCTGACCTCGAGGACCATCCGGGCCAGTGCGTCCCGCAGGGCCTCCGGGTCGCCGGGCGGCACGCACGGGTCGGGGGGCTGGACGACGAAGGGCAGGTTGCCGGTGGTCGTGCCGATGGCTCGGCAGCCGAAGGCGTAGCCCTCGATGATCGGCACGCAGAGGCCCTCGTGGAACGACGGGCTCACCACCACGTGGCTCCCCGCGTACAGGCGCCACAGCTCCTCGTCGGTCGGGGCGTCGACGAGGTCGACCACACCGCCGAGGTCGTGGTCGACGATGAGCCGGTCGAGCTCGTCGGCGTAGTCGGGGTCCGAGAAGGTGGGGCTGCCGACGATGCGGAGGTGCACCGATGCCCGGGTGGCGTCGTCGAGCATCGCGATCGCCGCGACGAGGACGTTGGGGCCCTTGGCCGGCACCCGCCGGCCCACGGTGAGCAGCTCGACCCGGTCGGTCGGCCGCTCGACGTCGATCCCGCCGGGCAGGTCGATGGGGATCGGCACGAAGGCCACGTCGTCGGGTCGCACGCCGTGGTCGAGGAGCGTGAGGCGGTTGAACTCGCTGTGGGTCCAGAAGGGCACGCCCAGCGAGGCCACGTGGTCGAGCTGGAGGATCGACGCCCGGATGGATTCCCGGAGCTGGGGGGACACGAGGTCCTCGGGCGTGCAGTTGTGGAAGTGGACGATCGGTGCGGGGCCCCGGCTGCCGAGCAGCAGGGTGATGGCGTCGAAGAGCCGGTAGTGGATGCCCCAGTGGAAGACGGCGATGTCGCAGGCCATGAAGTCCGGGTCGCGGAGCAGCGACCAGCCGTCGGGGACGATCCGGCCAGGGGAGGGCAGCTCGGTGCCGATCGCCTGGGAGAAGACGACGACCTCGTCGACCCCGGGCACGTCCATGACGAGGCGGGCCTGGCGGACGACGGCGTCGGAGATGGCGTCGTGGGGCACGATCACGCCGGTGACGACGGCGACCCTCACGCGGCCGCCTCGGAGGCGGCGCCTTCGGGGAGCACCTCGACGACGCCCCAGACCGTGACCGGGCCACCGACGGCCCGGACCGAGACCGAGCCGAACGTCGAGGCCACGTCGATCCGCCGGACGGAGCCCGGGTCGAGCGGCACGACCCGCTCGACCGGGTCGGTGAGGCAGACGGCGACCCCGGCGTCGGAGGCGGCGACCGCGAGCCGTGCCGCCCCTCGGGGGTCGAGCGGGAAGACGGCGGTGGCCCCTTCGTCGAGGCGGGTCCCGGAGGGGGGTGCCACGACCCGGATCCGCTCGAGGAAGGCCTCGAAGCGCTCGGCGAAGCGGTCGACGTGGAACGCGTCGGTGTAGCGGGCCCGCCCGGCCTCGCCGAGGCGGCGCCGCAGCGCCGGATCGCCGAGGAGGCGCCCCATCGCGGCGGCCAGCTCGTCGACGTCGCCGGGCGTGACGAGCACGCCGTCGACGCCGTCGGTGACGACGTCGAGGATGCCGCTCGTCGCGCAGCTCACGAGCGCCTTTCCGTGCATCATCGCCTCGACCATCACGAGGCCGAACGACTCGTAGCGGGACGGCAGGACGACGAGGTCGGCGCCGGCGTAGAGCTCGTGCACCCGCTCGTCGGACACGTCGCACTCGAGGCGGACCCGCTCGATCCAGGGCTCGTGCCGGTGGGCGTCGAGCCACGAGGCGCCGAACAGGGGCTGGCCCGGCGCCAGCGCCCGGTCCTCGCCGGCGGCGACGAACTCGACGTCGGGGTGTTCGGCCGCCAGCCGGGCAACCGCCTCGAGGTAGGTGTCGATCCCCTTGCGCACCTCGAAGCGGCCGAGGAACAGCACGACGGTCCGGTCGGACGGGGGCGCCGGGTCGGGCCGGGCCTGGTCGACGAGGCCGAGGTGGACGACACCCCACCGGCCGGGGTCGAGGTCGCCCGAGTAGTGCGCGGCCATCGTGGCGGCCACGGCCGCGCTGTTGGCGTGGAAGAGGTCGCCGGCCCGGAGGACCTCGAGCTCGAGGTCGATGAGCCGCTGCATGGCCGCCGCCGACTCCGGCTCCCCGAGGTTGCCGGCCAGGTCGGCGGCGACGGCAAGGGGGGTGGCGACCTGCACGACCACCGGTGCGCCGGTGCGGCGCAGCGCGCCGAGCACCTCGACGTCCCAGAGCGGCCCGTACACGAGGTCGTGGTGCGACCAGGTCGAGATGCGATCGAGCTCGGCCGCGGCGGCGGTGGCGAAGTCGTTGACGTGGGCGAGCACGTCCGGCGCGACGCCCTCGGCGCCGGCCTCGGGCACCTCGACCCGGTGGACCCACACGCCGTCCTCGAGGTCGACGGTGCCGCGCCCTGTCGACCTCGTCACCACCCGGACCTCGTGGCCCCGCCGGGCCAGGGCGGGTGCCAGGTCGCTGATGAACCGGGCGATCCCGCCGGTGAGGTGCGGCGTGTAGCTGCTCGAGACGAACGTGATCCGCCGCCGGCCCCGGTTGTCGACGGTGGGGAAGCGCTTGAACTCGGCCGGCGCCGGCCAGTCGACCGGACCGAGCCGGAGGTCGTGGCGGGCCCGGCCGAGCTCGATGCCGGCCGCCAGTGCCCGGACGCACTCGTCGGCGGCGAGGTCGCCGGAGCCGGGCGGGAGCCGGCCGGCCTCCTCGTGCCAGCGGGCGCCGCCGATGAGCCACTCGAGGAAGCTGCTCGAGCTCTTGTAGACGCCGTACTCGGAGGAGATGGCGAGGGCGTGGCGGTAGCCGAAGTAGACGTGGTTCTTGACGATCGGGTACCAGCTGGTGACGACCTTCTCGTCGTTGCGCATGCCGGACGGCAGGAACTTGTGGTGGACGAAGGCGTTGGGCAGCTGGCGGATCACGTAGCCGCGGTCGACGAGCCGGCAGCAGACGTCGGTCTCGTCCAGGTAGTACTCGTAGGTCTCGTCGAAGCCGCCGATCTGCAGCAGGGCGTCCCGGAGGAACAGGGCGTTGGTGCCCTGCACGTACGGGAACTGGAACGACCCCGGCAGGCACTGGTCGTCGTACGGCAGGTCGGTGCGCGAGTCGACCTCGGCGAAGCGGTTGGCGGCGGCGTAGACGTACTGCATGGCGAAGCCGGTGTGGTCGAACACCGGACCGCCGACACCGGCGACGTCGTCGACGAAGGCGGGGAGGGCCTGGGTCAGCCAGTCGAACTCGGGGAGGGCGTCGTCGTCGAGGAAGGCGACCACGTCGCCCGACGCGGCCCGGATGCCGATGTTCCGCGACACCGACAGGTTCGGCACCGGGCACCGGGCCACCTTGATCCGGTCGACCCAGCCGGCGAGCAGCGCCTCGGTGCCGTCGTCGGACGGGCCGTTCACCACCACGACCTCGAAGTCGTGCCAGCTCTGGTAGCGGAGGGCCTCGAGGGTGGCCCCCAGGCTGCCGGCCCGGTTCAGGGTGCAGATGACGACGGACACCTTCACCGGCGGACCGACCCGTCCCCGTGGCCGTCCGGGCCCCGTCGCCCGGGGCCGTCGGCGCGCCCGCTGCGGTCCGTCATCCGCCCCGGGGCTTGCTGGCCGACACCTCGAGCTCGAGGCAGTCGCCGTTCGGCCGGCCCCGGGCGATCACCTCGGGCGCCTCGAGGCCGGCGTCGGTGAGCAGGGCCGAGAGGCTGGCCGGGGTGAAGCCCGTGTAGTGGAAGTCGCCGTCGTACTCCTGGCCGCCGAACGTCACGGCCCGCAGCACGTCGAAGGAGATCGTCCCTTCGCTGTACGCGTTCGCCATGGCCTCGAGGTCGGGAACCACGGCCCGGAACGTCCCGCCCGGTTCGAGCAGCGACACCCAGTAGGGCAACAGCGTCCGGCGGAGCTGCAGCTCGGGGAAGTGCTCGAGGGTGTGGCTGCTGAAGATCTCGGCGAGGGAACCGGCCTCGAAGGGGAGGTCGTCGATCCCGGCGACGACGTCGATGCCGGGCAGCTCCCGCATGTCGACGTTGACGAAGCCGTCGAGGGCCAGGTGGCCGGCACCCAGGTTGACGCGGATCGGGCCGCCCTCGAGCTTCGACGGGTCGACGACCCGGGCCGAGGTCTTCTCGGCCCCTTCGCGGCCCGGCGCGCCGCCCCGACCGCCGTAGTGGAGCTCGTTCAGCATCTCGGCCCGCACCATCTCCACCCGTTCGACCAGCCAGGCGACCGTGTCCAGGTGGGGGCGGATCTCCTCGAGCACGGCCACGTCGCCGTCGTCGATGGCGGTCCGGAGGGCGGCGGACTCCCGGGCGAAGTGGCGGGCCGAGCCGTTCACCGAGGCGATGGCGTTGAGCACGGCCGGCTGGTGGGTCTCGATCGCCTCGACGGAGAGGAAGAGCCGGTGGACGGTGTCCTCGAGCCGGCCGAGGCGCCCGTCGAGGTCGTCGGCCCGCTGCTGGAGGAAGTGGACGTTCTCACGCAGGTACGGGGCGACGGCGTGCTCGGTGAGGCTCCTCGCCTTCGGCAGGCCGGGCAGGCGGGCCAGCTTGCCGACGGCGGTCCTCAACCGGTTCATGCGTGCGTCCCGCCTACCTGTTCGTCGTGTGCGCCGTCCCGGCCTGCGCTGGCCTCCGGAGCTCCGGGCGACCGAGCGGCAGGCTACCCGGGGAGGTCCCGGCGGCGGTCGACACCGAGACGGCTCGGCCGCCCTGCGGCCGGTCGTCCCGCCTTGGAGTGGTGAGGTGCCGAAACCTAGGTTTGGCCCCGCCGAAACCATGGATGAGACCATCACCAAGTCGGAGCGGGAGACGCTGAAGGCGATCTACCGGTCGACCCGAGACCGCAAGGACGCGCAGACGGGCGCGCTCGCCGACGCCCTCGGCGTGGCCCCCGGCACGGTGACCATGACGGTCAAGCGGCTGGCCGAGCGGGGCATCCTGGTCCACCGCCCCTACCACGGCGTCGAGCTCACCGACGTGGGGATGCGCCTGGCCGTGGCCGCCATCCGACGGCACCGGATCGTCGAGCGCTTCCTCGCCGACATGCTCGGCTACGCGTGGAACGAGGCCGACCGCCTGGCCGGCTCCTTCGAGCACGACCTGCCCCAGGAGGTCGAGGACCGGATCTTCGTCGCCCTCGACCGGCCCACGACGTGCCCCCACGGGTTCCCGATCCCCGCCCTCGAGGCGGTGTCGATCCCGGTGCTGCCCCACCTCTACGAGCTCAACCCCGGCGACGTCGCCGTGGTGGCCGTCCCGGGGTCGATCGACCCCGAGGTCATCGCCTTCCTCGAGACGCTGGGGCTGCGCCCCGGGGTGGTCGTCGAGGTGCGTGAGAAGCACCCGTTCGACGGCCCGCTCGTCCTGCGGGTCGACGGCCGCGACCGGACGCTCGGGGCCAGCGTGGCCGCCCAGGTCTACGTCCGCGCTCAGGTGCCCGAAACAGAGATTTGACGTTTCGGGGGGTTGAAACGTTATTTTGCGATGCTCGCGTTCGCGGCCGCCGTCCCCCAAGGAGATTTGACCGATGCTTCACGTGCTCGCTGCTGAGGGGGGCTATCAGTCCTTCGAGCTCGGTGGTGAGGAGTGGTTCTGGCTCCTCTTCTCCGGAGCGACCGCCCTCCTCGCGCTGGGTGTCGGCTTCTTCCTGATGAAGGGCGTCCTCGCCTCCGATCGTGGGACCCCGACGATGATCGAGATCGCCGACGCCATCCAGGAGGGTGCCCTCGCCTACCTCCGGCGCCAGTTCAAGACGATCGCCGTGATCCTCGTCCCCCTGGCGATCGTGGTGTTCGTCACCTCGACCCAGGTCCTGAAGCCGAACGGCGACGAAGCGCTCTCCTTCGTCGAGTCGGGCCTGTTCCGCACCCTGGCCTTCATCGGCGGGTGCCTCATGTCGGGCCTCACCGGCTTCATCGGCATGGGCCTCGCCGTCCGGGGCAACGTCCGCACCGCGGCCGCGGCCCGCACCGGCTCGCTCCCCGCCGCCCTCAAGGTGGCGTTCCGCACCGGCGGCGTGGCCGGGATGTTCACCGTCGGCCTCGGTCTCCTCGGGGCGACGATCATCATCATGATCTTCCAGAACACGAGCTCGGCGATCCTCGTCGGCTTCGGGTTCGGCGGCTCGCTCCTCGCCCTGTTCCTGCGGGTGGGCGGCGGCATCTTCACCAAGGCGGCCGACGTCGGCGCCGACCTGGTCGGCAAGGTCGAGGCCGGCATCCCGGAGGACGACCCCCGCAACCCGGCCACCATCGCCGACAACGTGGGCGACAACGTCGGCGACTGCGCCGGCATGGCCGCCGACCTCTTCGAGAGCTACGAGGTGACGCTGGTCGCCTCGATCATCCTCGGCGTGGCCGCCTTCGAGTCCATCGGCGCCAACCCGGCGCTCGGCCTCATCTTCCCCGTCGCCTGCCGGGCCATCGGCGTGCTGGCCTCGATCGTCGGCATCTTCGCCGTCCGGGCCACCGACGAGGACAAGTCGGCCATGGCGCCGATCAACCGCGGCTTCCTCACGGCCGGCGTCCTCACCGTGATCGGCACCGGCTTCGTCGCCCTCACCTACGTCGGCAACGACGAGATCAACGAGGGCTGGCGGATGTTCGGCGCCGTCGTGATCGGCCTCGTGCTGGCCCAGGTCGCCAGCCGCCTCACCGAGTACTTCACCTCGACCGAGACGGCGCCCGTCCAGGAGATCGCCGTGGCGGCCCGCACCGGTCCCGCCACGACGGTCCTCGCCGGCATCTCGTCGGGCCTGGAGTCGACCGTCTACGCCATCGTCGCCATCGCCGGCGCCCTCGGGGCGGCCATCGCCCTCGGCGACGGCAACATCAAGTTCACCTTCTACCTCGTGGCCCTCACCGGCATGGGCATGCTGGCCACCACCGGCGTCGTCGTCTCCGAGGACACCTTCGGCCCGGTGGCCGACAACGCGGCCGGCATCGCCGAGATGTCGGGTGAGTTCTCCGGCGAGGCCGAACGGATCATGGTGAGCCTCGACGCCGTCGGCAACACCACCAAGGCCGTCACGAAGGGCTTCGCCATCGGCTCGGCCGTCATCGCCGCCGTCGCCCTGTTCGCCTCGTTCATCGAGACGATCGGCAACGAGCTGCTCTCGGTCGCCCAGATCGACGAGCTCGAGGAGGCCGGCCTCACGGTCTTCGACCGCTTCCCGATCAACGTCGCCGACCCGAAGACCTTCATCGGCCTGCTCATCGGTGGCTCGATCGCCTTCATGTTCAGCTCCCTCGCCATCCGGGCGGTGGGCCGGACCGCGGGCGTGGTCGTGCAGGAGGTGCGTCGCCAGTTCGCCGACGGCGGGATCATGGCCGGCACCAAGAAGCCCGACTACGGACCCGTCATCGACATCTGCACGGCGGCCTCCCTCCGCGAGCTGGCCACCCCGGCCCTCCTCGCCGTGCTCACGCCGGTGATCATCGGGTTCGGCATCAACTTCTACGCCCTCGGCGCCTTCCTCGCCGCCGTCATCCTCACCGGCCAGCTGATGGCCAACTTCCTCTCGAACTCGGGCGGCGCCTGGGACAACGCGAAGAAGTACATCGAGGACGGCCACGAGGGCGGCAAGGGCTCGGAGGCCCACAAGGCCGCCGTCATCGGCGACACCGTCGGCGATCCCTTCAAGGACACCGCCGGCCCGGCCCTCAACCCGCTCATCAAGGTGATGAACCTGGTGTCGCTGCTCATCCTGCCTGCGGTGATCAACCTGCAGGACAACGACGGTGCCCGCTACGCCATCGCCGCCGCCGCCCTGCTGGTGCTGATCGGCGCCATCGTCTTCTCCAAGCGCAGCACCCAGGCCCTGGGCGAGGAGGGCGCCGCCGCCGGCGGCGGTGGCGAGCCCGGCGACAGCCCCGACAAGCTCGCCCTCGACGCCCTCGACCGCTGGATCTTCG
>JBFWQW010000123.1:0-8052 GCA_050249235.1 Acidimicrobiia bacterium
CGCCGTCCCGGCTCGGCGATCGTCACCCGTCGGCTCGTCGACCGGTCCGGCATCGTCGCCGCCCCCACGAGAGCGGCCCGGTGCTGAGCCCGGCGGCGGCCGCCGTGGCGTCGGGTCTCGCGGTCGGGATGGCCGCCGCTGGCGGCCGGTGGGCCGGGCGCCGGGTCGCGGCCGGGCACCTGCTGCGCAGGCTCGGGCGCCACCGCCCGGCGCCGGTCAGGGTCCCGGCATCGCCGCTGGTGGCGCGGGCCCTCGCCGACGCCGGTGCCGGCACCGACCCTGCGCTCGTGACCTGGGGGTGGCTCGTCGGCGGGCTGGGCCTGGCGACTGTCGGGCTGGCTGTGGCGGGTCTCCCGGCGGGCGCGCTCGGCGTCGCCGTCGCGCTGGCGGCACCCCGGTTCGCCGCCAGGACGGCGCTGGCCCGCCGGGTCCGGCGGACCGATGCCCAGCTCCCCGAGCTGCTCGACCAGGTCGGACGTTCGCTGCGGGGCGGAGCGTCGCTGCACCTCGCCCTCGACGACGCGTGCCGCCTCGTCGGTCCGCCCCTCGGCCACGAGCTCGATCGCGTCCGCGACGAGGTCGAGGCTGGCGCGCCCCTCGTCGACGCGCTCGACCGCTGGGCCGCCCGGAGCCCCCGTCGCCCCGTGCGCCTGGTCGTGGCCGCGCTGGCCTCGAGCGCAGAGTCCGGTGGCGCCGGGGCCCGGGCCGTCGACGGCGTGGCCGCCTCCCTCCGGGCCTCGGCCGGCGTGGCCGGGGAGATCCGTGCGCTCGCCTCCCAGGCCCGCTACTCGGCGTTGGTGATCGCGTTGGCGCCCCTCGCCTTCTCGCTGGTGGCGGTGGGGCTCGACCCGCGGAGCGCCGGCTTCCTCGTCGGCACGCCGGTCGGGCAGCTGTGCCTCGCCGCCGGGCTCGGACTCGACGCGCTCGGCGCCTGGTGGATGCAGCGGATCGTGGCGGCCCCCGCGTGACCGGCGGGGGTTCGGTGCCGTCCTGGCTCGCCGTTGTCGGTGGCCCGACCGCCTGGATGGGGATGGTCGCGTGGATCGGATGGCGGCGCCGTCCGCCCGAGCGGTTGGTGGCCCTGCGTCCCCGCCGGCACCGGCCCGGCCTGGGCCGCCGCGGCCGACGCCTGGTGGTGGCGGCCGTGGCCGCCGTCCTCGTCGTGCCGATCTCGCCGGTGCTGGCGCCGGTGGTGGTGGCCGGGGCCTGGGGGCTCGACCTGCGTCGCCGCCACGGCGAGCGGCATGCCATCGAGGCTGCGGTGCAGGAGAGCTTGCCCGAGGCCGTCGACCTCCTGGCCCTGGCGGTCGGTGCCGGGCTCACGGTGCCCCTGGCGGTCGCCGCCGTCGGCCGCCGGGGCGACGGCCCGGTGGCCGCCGGCCTGGCCCGGGTGGCCGGTGAGGTCGGTCAGGGTCGGCGATGCGCCGACGCCCTCGACGACCTGCCGGCCGAGCTGGGTGAGGCGGTCCGCCCGCTCGTCGGGGTGCTCGCCGCCGCCGAGCGCTACGGCGCGCCGCTCGGCCAGTCGCTCGAGCGATTGGCGTCGGAGGTCCGCGACCAGCACCGGCGCCGCGCCGAGGAGGCCGCCCGGCGGGTACCCGTGAAGCTGCTCTTCCCCCTCGTGTGCTGCGTGCTGCCGGCGTTCGCGCTGCTGACCGTGGTCCCCATGCTCGCCGGCGCCTTCGGGGCGCTGCGCCCCTGACCGATCCGCTCCGCAGGGAGGCTCCCGTGCTCCACCAACTCGTCATCGCCCGTCTCGCCCTCGCCCGTCTCGTGCTCGTCCACCTCGTCGTCACCGGCCGAGCCGGCCGCTGGCGGCGCCGCCTGGCAGCCGAGGACGGCCAGACCTCGGCGGAGTACGCGCTCGTGCTCCTGGGGGCGGCCGGCGTCGCCCTCCTCCTCGCCGCTTGGGCCGGCCAGACGGACAAGATCGGCAAGCTGTTCGACGCCGTCTTCGACGGCGTGATCCGCACGGTGAAGGCAGGGTGACGCCGGAGCCGCTCCGGCCCCTGCCGCCTCGGACGTCGACGTGGCTGGGCCGGTGCCGGTGCCGGTGCCGGGGCCGGGGCCGGGGCGAGGGCGGGCAGTCGGCGGTCGAGCTGGCCCTCGTGCTGCCCCTGCTCGCCCTCCTCGCCATGGCCCTGGTCCAGGTCGGGCTGGTCGTGCGCGACCAGCTGCTGGTGCTGCACGCGGCGCGCGACGCCGTCCGGGAGGCGGCTGTGTCGCCGGAGCGGCACGCGATCGTCGGCGCGGCCCGCTCGGCCACCGAGCTCGACGCCGACCGCCTTCAGGTGGAGATCGGTCCCCGGGGCGCGCCGGGGACCACGGTCCGGGTGACCGTCCGCTACCGGGCGCCGACCACCGTGCCGCTCGTCGGCCGCTTCGTCCACGACGTCGAGCTGGAGGCCACGGCGTCGATGCGGGTGGAGACGTGACGGTGCCGGGTCGGGTCCGGGGTCAGCCGTCCGGTCCGTCGAGGAGGGCGTCGAGAACGGCGTGGAGGACGGCCGCGGCGCCGGCCTTGTCGAGGTGCTCGTTGAGGTTGCCGCACTTGGGCGACTGCACGCAGGACGGGCAGCCGTGCTCGCACGGGCAGCCGTCGATCACCTCGAGCGTGGTCCGGAGGAGTCGCTCGCCCGCCTCGAAGCCCAGCTCGGCGATGCCGGCGCCGCCCGGGTAGCCGTCGTAGACGACGATGGTCGGGCGGGCGGTGTCGGCCTGGAGCGGGGTGGACACGCCGCCCACGTCCCACCGGTCGCAGATCGTGAACAGCGGCAGGACGCCGATGGCGGCGTGCTCGACGGCGTGGAGGGTGCCGGCCCATCGACCGGGCTCGATGCCGGCACCGAGCAGCACCGAGGGCGCAAGCGTGAACCAGAACCCCCTCGTCACGAGGGAGCTCGGTGGCAGATCGAGATCCTCGTTGCCGAGCACCCTGCCCGTCGCGACCTCCTTGCGCTGGAAGCCGATCACCTGCTCGCTCACCTCGACGGCACCGAGGTGCAGCGCGATCGGACCGACCGCCCGGCTCGCCTCCACCTCGAGGATGCGCACGTCCGTCTCGGCCCGGACGTGGGTGAGCTCGCTGCCGTCGCACGGGTCGACCCAGGCCACCCGGTCGTGGAGGTCGAGCTCGTCGACCTGCCAGGTGCGGCCCTGGTGGAGGTAGACCGCGCCCGGGTGCACCGACGAGAAGGCCCGGCTGCCGTCGACCGTGCCGACGAGGTTGCCGTCCCGGCTGGCGATCCGGTACTCGACCGACGACCCGCTGCGCAGGCCCACGCCCCGGGCCGGTGCCCCCCGCCCCATCCAGTAGGCCCGGCCGTCCCGGACGGCGAGGTGGTCGGCCACCACCAGCCGGCGGACGCCGTCGTCGAGGTGGTCGCCCCACCAGCGGCCGTCCTCGGGGGTGAGCGGGAGCTCGTAGGCCGCGCAGGCGAGGTGGGGATCGAGCACCGAGGGGTTGCCCGGGTTCACGACCACCGGCTCGGGCGGCCGGCTGAAGAGCTCCTCCGGGTGCGCCATGAACCACTGGTCGAGCTGGTCCTCGCCGCCGACCAGGACGGCGAGCGAGCGCTGCTGGGCCCTCCCGGCTCGACCGGCCTGCTGCCAGAACGACGCGATGGTGCCGGGGAAGCCGTCGAGCACGCAGGCGTCGAGCCCGCCGATGTCGACCCCCAGCTCGAGCGCGCTGGTGGCCACCACGGCCCGCAACCGCCCGGCGAACAGCTCGGCCTCGATCTGGCGCCGCTCCTCGGCCAGGTAGCCACCCCGGTACGGGCGGACGGCGCCGGCCGCGGCGGGGCCGACCCGGCGCCGGGCATCGGCCGCGACCAGCTCGGTCGATCGCCGGCTGCGGCAGAACGCGATCACTCGGCGGTCGGCCGCCACGAGCTGGGCGAGCAGGCGGGCGGTCTCGACGTTCGCCGAGCCCCGGGCCCCGGTGCGCTCGTCGAGCAGCGGCGGGTTCCAGAGCGCGACCAACCGCTCGCCCCGGGGGGAGCCGTCGTCGGTCACCGCCACGACGTCCTTGCCGCACAGCTCCCGGGCCAGCACCTCCGGCCGGCCGATGGTGGCCGACGTGAAGACGAACGTGGGATCGGAGCCGTAGGCGGCGCACACCCGGCGGAGCCGGCGCAGCACGTGGGCGACGTGGGTGCCGAAGAGGCCGCGGAGCACGTGCAGCTCGTCGACGACGACG
Organism: Acidimicrobiia bacterium; assembly: GCA_050249235.1. Taxonomy (GTDB): domain Bacteria; phylum Actinomycetota; class Acidimicrobiia; order Acidimicrobiales; family CADCSY01; genus JAEKLB01. The sequence continues at coordinate 4,202 of JBFWQW010000123.1, forward strand.
TAGCGGAGCCGCATGAGGAACGTCGCCCACCGGGCGTGGAAGGGAAGGAGCCCGGCGTGGAGCATGTCGGGGTTGGTGAGCACGGCGCTGGCGTTGCGCCTGGCCCAGGCCCGCTCGTCGGGCGTGGTGTCGCCGTCGTAGCAGGCGGCCACCAGGTCGGGGAGCCCGAGCTGGGCCAGGGCGCGGCGCTGGTCCTGGGCCAGGGCCTTCGTGGGGAAGAGGAGCAGGGCCGTGCCCGGCTGCTCGCCGAGGGCGGCCTCGGCGATCGGGAGCTGGAAGCACAGCGACTTGCCGGAGGCGGTGCCGGTGGCGATCGCGACCGAGGCGCCCTCCCGCACCAGGTCGATGGCTGCCGCTTGGTGCGACCAGAGCCCGGGTTCGGGCACGGCCGCCGAGATCGGCCCGGGGAGCGGTCGGGCGAGGGCTCGGTAGCGGGCCGGCCTGGCCGGGATGCGCTCGAGGTGGGCGAGCCGCTCGTCCCGGCCCATCCGGGCCGCGACCGCTTCGATGCCGTCGGCGGACCGGACGGGATCGGCGTCGTCGTCGAGTCCGGCGGGTGCCGGGTCCAGGTCCGCGTCGAGGTCGGGGACCGCGCTCGACACGAGGGCACCCGCCCTGACCATGGGGCGACGCTACAAGCATGTGATTCGCGTGTCGCCCCCCGGCCTCCGACCCGGTGACGCCGCCGGCAGACGGACCCCGGGCGGGGGTCGCTACTGTCCGGGGGTCGTACTGGTCGGCCCGTCGGGGTCGGAGACCCGAGGAGCACCGATTCCCATGGATCTTGGACTGGTCCTCGACGAGCGAGACGGCTTCTCGGTGCTGGCGGTGTCGGGCGAAGTCGACGTGGCCACCGTTCCCCGCCTCCGGGAGCAGTTGCACGGGCTCGTCGCCCAGGGCCGCACGAAGATCGTCGTCGACCTCGACGGCGTCGAGTTCCTCGACTCCACCGGCCTCGGCGTCCTCGTCGGCGCGCTCAAGCGGGTGAAGGGCGACGAGGGCGGGGTGCTGCACCTGGTCTGCACCCAGGCCCGGATCCGCAAGGTGTTCGAGGTCACGGGCCTCACGAAGGTGTTCTCGCTGTTCGACACCGTGGACGAAGCGGTCGCCTGATCCCGGGGCCCGTCGGCCCTGACGGGGCGAGCGGGGCCGCTACGCTCCGTGCATCATGCGAGAGCGGAGCGGGCTGGCGCCCCGGTCAGCCATCGTCCGTGCCGCCCGGCGCGTCGCCGACCGGGTGGTGGCGCCCTACGTCGATGCCATCGTGGCCCAGCTCCGGTCGAGCGGCCAGCTCGCGCACGGGGAGACCCAGCTCCGGTCGAGCGGCCAGCTCGCGCACGGGGAGAACCAGCCCCCGGTCGTCGACGGGACGGCGGCGGCGCCCGCCGGGCACGGCACGAGCGACGCCTTCCACCACGCCAACCACGCCCTGCGGACGATGGAGCTCGAGCGGGTGCCGAAGGGCGCCAGGCACGCGTTGAGCGTCGGCGCCAACGGGCGGTGGTACTTCGACTGGTTCGAGGAGGCCGTGGGGCCGGTGATCGAGCACGTCGGCGTCGAGGCGTTCGAGCCGGAGCCCGTCGACCTCCAGCCCTACGTCCGTTGGCTCCCGTCGACCGCCGACCACATGGACGGCGTCGACGACCGCTCGATCGACCTGGTGTTCGCCGGCCAGACCACCGAGCACCTCTGGTCGGGTGAGCTGGCCGGCTTCCTCGGCGAGGCTCACCGTGTGCTCCGCCCGGACGGCTGGCTCGTGCTCGACAGCCCGAACCGGCTCGTCACGGAGCACCTGCACTGGAGCCACGGTGGCCACACGGTCGAGCTGGCGGCGGCCGAGATCGCCGAGCTGGTCGGCCTGGCCGGCTTCGAGGTCGTGTCCGTCACCGGGATCTGGCGGTGCGAGATCGACGGCTCCGTCCTCCAGCTCGAGGAGGGGATCGACGACCCGGCCGTGTTCGCCCGCCGGGCGGCGACGGCACGAGACGAGCCGGACCGCTCCTTCGTCTGGTGGCTGGTGGCCCGCCGGACCGACGCCGCGCCCGACCCGGGTCTGACCGCCCGCACCCGCGAGATCTTCGAGTCGCACTGGGACCGGCGGCTGTGTCGGGGCCTGTTCCCCACGCCCGACGCCGATCGCCTGGATGTGCCGGCCGGGACGGGGGGCACGCTCGGCCAGACGCTTCCGTTCCCGCTGCGGGCCGGTCGTCACGAGGTGTCGGTGACCATCGACGAGGGCGAGTGGTCCGACCTGGCCGGCTTCCGCCTCGAGGTGGTCGACCCGGGCGGACAGGTCCTGCACCGCCTCGACCCGTCTGCGGCGACCGGTGTCGGGGCCACCCGCACGTGGGCCTTCGAGCAGGCCGGTCTCTGCTTCGCCGTGGTCGCCCGCCTCGTGGCGGACGCCGCCGGCGGGCCGGTCGCGGTCCGGCTGCCCCTCGCCTGGCGCTGCGATGTCTGACCCCGCGGCGGCGATCGCGGCGCACCACCAGCGGGCCCTGCTCGACCGACTGGTGTGCCCCCGTTGCCGCGGTCCGCTCGAGCTCACCGACCCGCTGGCCCGCCTCGGAGCGATCGCCCAGGCGGGGATCGCCTGCGGCCGCTGCGGTCCGGTCGGCAGCATCGACGGCTATCGGCCGTCCTTCCTCGAGCGCGACCTCGGCGCCGCCGACCGCCTCGAGGGCCTCGTCCACGAGCCGGTCGAGCTGCGCCTGGCCAGGCTGGCCCGCTCGGGCGATTGGCGGGAGGTCCCCGAGGGGATCGCCGGCGCCGGAGTCGGGTCGCAGCTCGGGGGCCTGGTCGACGGGGCCGGCATCCGCTTCGAGCTCCTCGCCCATCCGTGGAGCGGCCGCGTCTGCTTCCAGCTCGGCGACGAGACGACCGTGGTCGACCTCCACGCCGACGAGGTCCGCACCGAGGTGGTGGTCCTGCGGGCCCCGGTCGACGAGACGGTTGCGTGGTCGCTCTCGATCCTCGAGTCCGACGACCCGACCCACGACCAGGTGATCCTCCACGAGCTGGCCGCCTACGTCCCCGTCGGCCGGGCGGCGCCGATCCGTCTCAGCGGCGACAACCGGGGCAACCCCTATCCGGCCCGCTTCGAGGCGATGCTGCGGGAACTGCCGCCGGATGCCCTCGTGCTCGACCTCGGCGGCGGCGACCGGCGGCACCCCGATCCCCGGGTGTTCAACCTCGAGTACCTGCCCTACCGGCGCGTCGACCTCTACGGCGACGGGCTCTCGTTGCCCTTCGCCGACGACACGTTCGACTTCGTGCTGAGCCAGGCCGTGCTGGAGCACGTGCCCGACCCGCCGGGGGCGGTGGCGGAGATCAGCCGGGTGCTCAGGCCGGGCGCCCCGGTGTATGCCGAGTTCGCCTTCATGCAGCCGCTCCACGCCGTGCCGTTCCACTTCTTCAACATCACGCCCCACGGCGCACGGCTCCTCTTCGAGGGCTTCGAGCAGGTCGACATCAGCTCGTTCGGCGGCCTCGGGGAGACGATGCGCTGGTTCTTCCGCCTCCTCGACGGTGAGGGCCGGCTGGGTCCCGACGCGGCCGGCCAGGTGCTCGGCGCCCTCGACCGCCTCGATGCCGAGCTCACCGAGCGGGAGCTGGCGATGGTGTCGTCGGCCGTGGCGGTGGTGGCCTACGCCCCCCGGGCCGCGGCCGACGCCCTCACCGCCTGACCTCCCGTTCTCTGTCGACCCAGCCGGAACAGCCCCGGTGTTGTGTCGCGCGACATGTCTGACACTGATGTCGCGGGACATCCCTGACAGTCAGGCTATGACGCGAGAGCGGCGAGGCCCTCCGCGAGGCCGCCCTGAGCCGTGGTAGCGGCGAGTGGGATCGAG
>JBFWQW010000124.1:0-8052 GCA_050249235.1 Acidimicrobiia bacterium
ACCCACAGCCCGAAGGGAACGTTGGTCATGCCGAACAGCTCGACCATCGTCAGGGCGGGGTCGACGAGGGACGGGTGGGTCGGCTGGGCGGCCTCGTCGAAGGGCCGGCCGGCCTCGACGTTCGTGTCGAGGTCGACGGTGACGACGGTCAGGCCGAGGGGTTCGAGCTCACGGTGCAGTGCCTGCCACCCGGGCAGGTCGAAGCGGCACCCTCACCACGAGGCCCAGGCCACGAGGAGCACCTTGCGGCCCCGGAGGCTGGCGACGTCGAAGGCGTTGCCGTGGAAGTCGTCGAGCTGCAGCTCGGGCAGCTCGACACCGTCGAGCACCCGTCCACCGGCCCGGGGACCGAGGGCGTGGAGGCCGTGGGCCTCGTCCGACACGAGCGGCATGCCCATGCGCTCGGCGAAGCCCCGCACGTCGATCGTGCCGTCGGCCCCGACCTCGACGCCGGTGAGGGGCACGCACTCGTCGCCCTTGCAGGCCCCCTCCGGCTTGACCTCCCAGCCGGTGGCGGCGAGGAGCTCGTCGGGGCGGAGCGACAGGCGGTCGAGGAGCACCACGGGATGGTAGGCCGGCGGCCGAGCCGAGGACGGCCCGGAGCTGTCCCTCCCGGCCCGCCGCCGTGCCTGTCCCTCCCAGCCCGCTGCGGTGCCCGTCCCTCCCGGCCTGTCCCTCCCAGCCCGCCGCCGTGCCTGTCCCTCCCAGCCCGTCGCCTACTGTCCTGCCCGGAGGTGTCCGCTGACCTGGTGGCAGCCCCCGCCTTCAAAGCGGGCGAGAGGGGGTCGACCCCTCTGGCGGGTTCGATTCCCGTCCACCTCCGCCAACCGATCCCCCGGGAGCGCGCGTGACCACCAGGTTGACCGAGTACAGCCACGGCGCGGGGTGCGGCTGCAAGCTGGCGCCCACGATCCTGGCCGAGGCCCTGGCCGGCTTCGCCCCCGTGCACCCCGACCTCCTCGTGGGCCCCGACACCGGCGACGACGCCGCCGTGTGGCGCTTCGGCGGCACCGGCCTCGTGCTGACCACCGACTTCTTCACCCCCATCGTCGACGACGCCCGGTCATGGGGCCGGATCGCCGCCACCAACGCCGTGTCCGACGTCTACGCCATGGGCGGGACCCCCCTGCTGGCTCTCAACCTCGTGGCCTGGAACACGGAGGCGCTCGGGGTCGAGCTGCTCCGCGAGGTGCTGGCCGGCGGGGCCGACTGCGCCGCCGAGGCCGGCTTCGTGGTGGCCGGGGGCCACTCCATCGAGGATCCCGAGCCCAAGTACGGGATGGCCGTGCTCGGCGCCGTCGACCCGGACCGCATGCTCACCAACGCCGGGTTCCGCGCCGGCGACCTGCTCGTGCTGGGCAAGCCTCTCGGCGTCGGCGTCATCACCACGGCGGCCAAGCGGGGCCTGGCGTCCGACGCCCAGCTGGCCGGCGCGGTCGAGGCCATGACCACGCTCAACGCCGACGCCAGCCGCGTCGCCCTCGAGGCCGGTGCCGTCGGGGCCACCGACGTGACCGGCTTCGGCCTGCTCGGCCACCTCTCGCGGGCCATGCGCTCGTCCGGCACCGACGCCGTGGTCGAGGCGGCGGCGGTGCCCCTGCTCGACGGGGCGCGGGAGCTGTGCGAGGCCGGGGCCGTGCCCGGCGGCACCGGGCGCAACCTCGCGTGGCTGGAGGGCTCCGTCGACGGCGCCACGGACCGCACCACCCGCGACCTCCTGGCCGACCCGCAGACCTCGGGCGGCCTCCTCTTCGGCGTGTCGCCGGCCGAGGCCGACGGCGCCGTGCGGGCGCTGGCCGCGGCCGGGCACCGGGGGGCGGTGGTCGGTCGCGTCGGCCCCGGCTCGGGCCGGGTCACCGTCGTCCCGGGCTGAGCGACCGCCTCCCGTCAGCGTCGGCGCGGACAGGTCACGTCCGTTCTGGTTCTCGGCTCCTTCGTCGCCGAGGAAGCGCTGCGTTCTCCGCTCTCGGCGCCTCCGGCGCCGGGCCGCTCGGGCCACGGGTGCGCCCGTCGGCGCATCCTCTCAGATCGGTCGCGGCTCGAGGGGCAGGTCGAGGCGGCGGCCGGGAAGGCGGCGGTCGCCCCGGCGGACCGTGACGCCGCGGCGGTCGAGGATCGTCGCCAGGGGCACCACGTACTTCCGGCTGGAGCCGAGGAGCTCGCGGAGATCGCCCACGGCGAGCCCCTCCGGTCGGGCCGCCAGGGCGGCAGCCACCCGGCGCCGCCCCTCCTCGACCGCGGCGAGGGCGAAGAAGAGGCCGGCCTCCTCCACCACCAGGCCCCGCTGCACGAGGGCCCGCACCTCGGCCCGGGGCACGTCGTCGGGCGCCGGCGGGGCGAAGGGGGCGGCCTCGAGCGCCAGCAGCCACGGATGCGCCGACGCCGGCGGCTCCGGCCCACCGGCCGGCCGGACACGCCCCCGGTCGACCACCAGCCCCTCGTCGGTGGCGACCAGCGCCCGCAGCCGCTCGTCCAGCGAGGCCACGTCCGCTCCGAGCGGACCGGCCGCACCGACGATCGCCTCGACGCGCCGGTGGGCCTCGTCCAACGCCGCCGGCGACACCACCCACCGGCCCACGGTGGGCAGGGTCACGACCCCGGTGACGGCCTCGAGCTCGTCGGCCTCGACCCATCCCCGCTCGGCGACGAGCCGGTCGACCGACCGGTCGGGTCGGGCCCGCGAGACGGGAAGCACCGGATGGACGTCGAGCACCTCGCCGCCGGCGACGGTGACCCCCCGCCCCGTGTCGCGCAGCACGAAGCGGTCGCCGGGGAGCAGGGGCGCGGCCCGGGTGAGCCACACCCTGGCGGCCCCGGCCTCGCCGGGCCCGATCCGCTCGCGACCCTCGAGGAGGCGCAACCGCACCGGCTGCTCGCTCGTGCCGACGTAGCCGAGGAGCGCCCCCCGGTTGCCGAGCTCGGCGCCGGGCAGCGTGCGCAGCCGGGCGTCGAACCTCGCCGTCGGCCGCCACTGGCCCGGACGCACCACGACCGCCCCCCGACCGAGGGCGTCGTGGGGCACGCCCGCCACGTTCACGGCCACCCGCTGCCCCGGCCCGACCGAGGACCGGTCGCGCTCCTGGGACTGCAGGGCCCGCACCCGGGTGGCGACCGGCCGGCTCCTGGTGTCGAGGGCCACCAGCTCGTCGCCGACGTCGAGCGGGCCGTCGGACAGCGTGCCCGTCACGACCGTGCCGGCGCCCCTCACGGTGAAGGCCCGGTCGACCCAGAGGCGCGGCCGGTCGCGGGAGGGCGGCGGCGGCGCCCGCTCGATCAGCTCGTCGAGCGCCACCCGGAGGGCGGGGAGCCCCTCGCCGCGGAGGGCGTCGACCTCGACGACCGGGCGGCCCTCGAGGAAGGTGCCCCGCAGGCGCCCGGACAGCGCCGCCCTCGCCGCCGCCCGGTCGGCGGCGTCGACGGCGTCGACCTTCGTGAGCGCCACCACCCCGTCGACCGCACCCACCAGGTCGAGGATGCGGAGGTGCTCCTCCGTCTGGGGCATCCAGCCCTCGTTGGCGGCCACCACGAAGAGGCAGCGGTCGACGGCGCCGACGCCGGCCAGCATCGTGCGCACGAGCCGGGCGTGGCCGGGCACGTCGACGAAGGCCACCCCCCGGCCCGACGGCAGGGTCGTCCACACGAAGCCGAGGTCGATGGTCAGGCCCCGCCGGCGCTCCTCCTCGTAGCGGTCGGGCTCCATCCCGGTGAGCGCCCGCACCAGCGTCGACTTGCCGTGGTCGACGTGGCCGGCGGTCGCCACCACCCGCATGGGGGCGTCGTCGGTCACCGGGGCGCGGCGGGGCGGCGAGCCGGACGCAGCCGGGTCATCGGGCGACCACGGCGACCAGCGCGGCGGCGACGGCGGCGTCGAGCGCCGGGTCGACGCTGCGCAGGTCGAGCCGCGTCGTGCCGTCGACGACCCGGGCCAGCACGGGCACCGGCTGCGACCGCAACCGGTCGGCCACCGAGCCGGGGACGGCCAGCCCGGCCGACGGGAGCACAGCCCCCGGCGCCGAGCCGCCACCGACGGCGGCCTCGGTGTCGATCACGCGCACGGGCGGGCCGACCGTCTCGGCGATGGCGGCCGCCCGGGTCCGCAGCTCGCCGACCTCCACGGTCGCCATGCGCCAGAGCGGGATGGCTGCGCCGTCGCGCCGGAGGTAGGCGAGGGCGACGTCCTGCAGCGCGGCGAGCACGTGCCCGCCGGGACGCACGGCCCGGGCCAGCGGCTGCGCCCGGCACCGGGCCACGAGCTCGGCCGAGCCGGCGATCACCCCGGCCTGCGGGCCGCCGAGGAGCTTGTCGCAGGAGAAGGTGACGAGCGACGCCCCCGCGGCCAGCGTCTGGCGGGCGGCTGGCTCGCCGCGGAGCCACGCCGGGGGCCCGCCCGGGAGCCACGGGCAGGCCGCGTCGAGCAGGCCCGAGCCGAGGTCGACGACCACGGGCACGCCGAGCCCGGCCAGCTCGGCCACGCCGACCGAGCTGGTGAAGCCGGTGATGCGGTAGTTGGACGGGTGCACCTTCAGGACGAGGCCGACGGGCGGCTCGGCCCGGTCGACGGCGCGGCGGTAGTCGGCCAGCCGGGTGCGGTTGGTGGTGCCGACCTCCACGAGCCGTGCCCCCGACTCGGTGAGGATCTCCGGCACGCGGAAGCCACCGCCGATCTCGACGAGCTCACCCCGCGAGACGGGCACCGACGAGCCGGCCGCCAGCGCCCGCAGCGCCAGCAGCACGGCCGCGGCGCCGTTGTTGACCACGAGCGCGTCCTCGGCGCCGCACGACCGGGCCAGCAGCGCGGCGGCATGGGCGTCCCTGCTGCCCCGTCCCCCGGTCTCGAGGTCGAGCTCGAGGTTGCGGTACCCGCCGTCGTCACGGACGGGCAGCGGCGCCCGGCCCAGGTTGGTGTGGAGGAGGACGCCGGTGGCGTTCACCACCGGCCCGAGGAGGGCCCGCCGGATCGACGTGGCGCGGTCCCGGGCCGCGTCCGGCTCGCCGGCGGCGATGGCGGCCCGGGCCGCCTCCACCAGCAGCGGATGCGGGAGGTCGATGTCGGCCAGCGACCGGGCGAGGGCGTCGACGGACGGTGGCCGCACGGCGGCACCTTACGAGGCGGGCCGGGGCGGGACGCCGGGGGCGCGGTGCCGGACCCCGGCGGGTGACCCGGGGATGGGCGCTACGGTCGGGGGGTGATCCTCGAGACGCTCGACATCGCACCCGAGGCCTTCGCGGCCGGCACGGGCTGGGAGATCAAGCCCGAGGGAGCGTGCAAGGCCGAGGTGTGCGTCCCGCTCGGGCAGACCGGACCGTTCGACGTGCTGGCCACCGCCGAGCGCCTCGGCATGGCCGTGGTCCGCGACGACGAGGCGGGCCTGTGGGCAGTCGGTCCGGAGTCGCTGGGCAACCGCGCTCTCGTCTCGGCCGAGGCGCCCGAGCTGGTGCTGCCCGACCTCGACGGCAACGAGTTCCGCCTGTCCTCCCTGCGGGGCCAGAAGGTCGTGCTCGTCTCGTGGGCGCCCTATTGAGGGTGCGCCTTCGACCTGCCCGGGTGGCAGGCCCTGCGCGCCGAGCTCCATCCCCACGGCCTCGAGGTCGTCACCGTCTCGCTCGAGCTGAGCGGACCCGAGGCGTCGCGCCCCCACATCGAGGCGGCGCGGGCCGAGCATCCCTCGCTGCTCGACGCCGAGCACCGCATGGACGCCCTGTTCGGCGTGGTCAACATCCCCAACGTGGTGTGGATCGACGAGGCCGGGACCATCGTGCGACCGGCCGAGCCGGGCTGGCCAGACGCCCGCCAGGCCCTGCCATCCGACATGCGCACGTCGATCCCCCGGGTGAGCCGGGCGAGGACCGCGCCTCCCGCACCCGAGGACCGGCCCCGCGGCAACATCGGCGGCGGGCAGGACCGGGAGCGCTACGCCGACGCCATCCGCGACTGGGTCGCGAAGGGGTCGGCCAGCCGGCACGCCCTGCGCCCGGCCGAGGTGGTGGCCCGCTCGCAACCCCGCTCGCCCGAGCTCTCGGAGGGCGCGGCTCACTTCGAGCTGGCCAACCACCTGTGGCGGGCGGGACGGCGCGAGCTCGCCGTCGCCCACTTCAACCACTGCCACCGGCTCCAGCCCGGCAACTGGACCTACAAGCGCCAGGCCTGGTCGCTGGTCGGCAACGAGCGGGTCGGCGGCGACTTCGGCCGCTTCGTCCAGGGCCCCCTCGAGGGCGAGGAGGACGACTGGCCGTTCACGTCCGACTTCCGGTCCGACACCGCCCTGCTCGGCGAAGGCGAGTACTACCCGAAGACGCTCTGACCTCCCGGACCGTGGCGCCGGGGAGACCTCCCGGTCAGCGGCCGAGGGCGAGCCAGGCCTGGAAGCCCCCCTCGAGGTCGGTGGCCCGGTGCAGGCCGAGTTGACGCAGCGTGGCGGCGGCCAGGCTCGAGGCGTAGCCCTCGTTGCAGACGACCACCACCCGGCGGTAGGGGTCGCCGGCTTCGGCCACGCGGTGCTCGCCGGTGGGGTCGAGGCGCCACTCCAGCACGTTGCGGTCGATCACCAGCGCACCGGGGAGCTCCCCGTCGGCCGCCCGCTGGTGGGCCGGGCGGATGTCGACCACCAACGCCCCGGCGGCCGCCGCGGCGGCGAGGTCGGCGGCCGCGACCCGGTCGAGGCCGGCCCGGGCCGCGGCGAGCAGCTCGTCGATGTTCACGGGTGCAGCCTGCCCGCCCTGGCGCCCGGCATCGGTCAGGCGCCCCCGAGGTAGAGGGCGCGGAGACCGAGGCCCATCAGGAAGAGGCCACCGAGGCCGTAGAGCAGGTGGACGCGGTCCCGCAGCTGGGCCCGGTAGGCGTAGACGATCGCCACCGTGAAGAGGGCGACGAAGCCGTAGAACTCGTGGAACTCCCGGGGTCGGAGGTCGTCGGCCTCCATGGCGGCCACGCCCAGCCCGACCTGCACGAAGAGCCCGACCTCGGCCGCGGCGGTGAGCCCCCAGAGCCACCTGGTCCGCAGCCGCGCCTGCCAGTGGGCCCCGAGGGCCCAGGCACCGGCCAGCCCGTTGGCGACGATCACCACCCAGGCCCCGGCGACGTGGAGGTCGCGGAGGGTCAACCCACCTTGGGGCCGGCGTCGAGCTCGAGCTCGAACGACCACAGCTCGGCCGACATCGCCACCGGCGGCTGGCCCTGGGCCGGCGAACCGTCGGCCCCGGCCGGGCGGGCGTGGGCCGATTCGAAGGCGGGGGCGTTGCGCCAGGCGTCGAAGGACGCGTCGTCCCGCCAGCGGGTGACGACCAGCCAGGTGGTGCGGTCGTCGGTGGGGCGCAGGAGCTGGAAGCCCTCGAAGCCCTCGGCGCTGTCGACGGTGCCGGCCCGGGCCGCGAACCGGCGAGCCACCTCGTCGCCGGAGCCGGCCGGGACGGTGATGGCGTTGATCTTCACGACGGACATGGGCGCAGGCTAGGACGCCGGGCGGTGCCGCCCCGCACGACCGGCGGCGCGGCGGATCTGCCCCCGGCATACCGGGCCAGGGACCAACCGGGGCCGCGGGCGGGAGGCGCCCCCCGTCGGTAACCTGGCCGGGTGTCCCGGGGGGGACGCACGACGCTCCCAGCGCCGCAGACCGATTCGCCCAACCGGAAGGGGCACTTGCATGGCCGACAACATTCGGATCATCTCCGCCGACTCGCACGTCACCATCCCGAACGAGCTGGTGCACGCCCACCTGTCGACGAAGCTCCGCGAGAAGGTCGTCGAGGCCGAGAAGGCCTACGCCGCCATGATGCTGGCGGCCAAGCCGCAGAAGGCGGCCCAGGCCGAGCTCAAGAAGGAGCGGGAATCCACCGGCGACGCCTTCGCCGCCATGCCCAACATGGGCAAGGGCGCTCCCTGGCCGGCCGCCGGCCGTCCCGGCGAGTCGAACGCCGTCGAGCGCCTGAAGGACATGGACATCGACGGCGTCGAGGCCGAGATCCTCTACGTCGGCGCCGGTGGCGCCTCCTTCATGGCCCTGTCCCCCGAGGAACGGGTCGAGGCCAACCGGGCCGTCAACTCCGCCTCGATCG
>JBFWQW010000125.1:0-8016 GCA_050249235.1 Acidimicrobiia bacterium
GCGGCGACCTCGAGGTCGTCGCCGAAGATCATGTTGCCGTCCCGGGCGTCGCCCCAGAGCAGCACCGGCTCGCTGGTGACGTCCCGGGCCCCGGCCAGGAGGCGCTCGGCGGCGGCGTCCGTGACGGGGAACTCGCGCCCGGCCGCGCACCACCGGTACCAGTCCACGAGCCGGTCGACGTAGGCCGAGAAGCCGGCCGCGGCCTCGCCGCCGTCGAGCAGGAAGGCGTGGCGCTCGTGCCAGTCGACGGCGTGGACGGCGACCAGCGTGTCGAGCGCCGACCGCCACAGCCGGTCGACCTCGGCGGCCGACAGGCCGGGCAGCCAGCCGACGGTGTGGATCGAGGGCTTGCCCGCCGGGACCCGCCCGGCCACCTGGTCCATCACGAAGAAGGGCGAGCCGAGCACGTCGGGGTCGGCCTCGGCCCAGCGGGCCCGGGGCGTGGGCACGGGCGTGTCGCCGAGGCCCGCGAGCACGTCGAACTCTCGGATGACGTCCGGGTCGCGGAAGATCGTCGTGCCCGTGGACTGGCGCCGCACGACCAGGCGCTCGTCGCCGCCGGGCGTCGACGCGGTCACCAGCACGGTGTCGTTCGACTGGCCGGCGGCCGGCCGGGAGACCTCGGTGATCGTCACCCCGCCGGTGCCGAGGCGCCCGCCGAGCCAGGCCGCCAAGCGGTCCGTGAGCTCCTCGATGGGCGCGAGGGTCACCGGCCGGCGCCCTGCTCGGCGAAGGCGCCGGCCAGGCCCTCGAGGTGCTCGGCGGTGCTGCCGTGCAGCACGAGCTCGTCGGCGCCGGCGTCGAGGTACTCGTGCAGGCGGGCCGCGCAGGCCTCGGTGGAGCCGGCGGCCGACGACGACGGCAGCCAGTCGGGCGGCATCGTCCGGCTCAGCTCGACGAGCACCGGCCGGCTGAGCGCCTTGTCCGCCTGCTTGCCCTCGAGGCCGACGAGCGTGGGATGGCTCCGGTACCTCGCCAGGTCGTCGGGATCCCAGCCGTTGGCGGCGACGAGGCTGTCGCCCAGGCCCCGCACGTCGAAGTAGCCGGCCGCCCGGGAGCCGACGGCGAGCCCCTCCTCCTCGGGCGTGAGGTCGGGGGCGACCACCACGGTGGCCGCGCACCGGAGGGCGGACGGGTCACGCCCGGCCGCCTCGGCCGCCTCCCGGACGATCGCCACCGAGCGACCGACGGCGTCGGGCGTGAGGAAGGGGTGGAGGATCACGCCGTCGAAGGCCGAGCCGGCCAGGGCCAGCGTCTTCGGGCCCACCGCGGCCAGCAGCACCGGGGGTGGAGCCAGGGGCGGGCGCTGGGCCAGGCGCAGCAGCGGGAAGCGACCGGCCGGGCCGTCGTAGGTGACGGTCTCGCCGGCCCAGAGGCGGCGGAGGATGGTGGCGTGGTCGCCCAGCGAGGCCAGCGTCGGCGCCGGCGCGCCGTAGTTGTTCCACCGCCACATGGCCGAGCGGCCGAGGCCGAGGGCGAAGCGCCCGCCGCTCAGCGCCTGGAGCGTCTGGCCCATGGACGCCAGCACCATCGGGTGGCGGAGCCCGGTGTGGGTGATGCCCGCCGCGATCCGCACCCGTTCGGTGACCTGGCTGAGCGCGCCGGCCAGCGACGGCAGGTCCTTGGTGTCGTAGCGCTCGCCGATCCAGACCGTGCCGAGCCCGATGGCCTCGGCCCGGCGGGCCTGGTCGAGCCCGGGCCGGGGATCGGACACGCCGCCCGGGAGCACGTAGCAACCCAGCCGGGCGGCCGTTCTGTCAGGCACGGTGGAGCCCCCTCACGAGCTGGACGGACCGGGAAACGGTAGTCGCGGCGACCTCGGCACGAGGCAGCCCGGCGTGCTTCGATGTCGGCCGTGTCCAGCGCCCCCACCCCTCCCCCCGACGCCCGGCGGGTCGTGCTCGTCACCGGCGCCAACCGCGGGATCGGGCTGGCCGCGGTGGCCGGGCTGGCCCGGCTGGGCCACACCGTGCTCCTGGGGTCGCGCTCGCTCGAGCGGGGTCGGGAGGCGGCCGAGCCGCTCCGGGCCGACGGGCTCGACGTCCGGCCCATCGGCGTCGACGTCACCGACGACGACACCGTGTCGGCCGCGGTCGCCGCCATCGCGGCCGAGCACGGCCGGCTCGACACGCTGGTGAACAACGCCGCCATCAAGCTGGAGATGGCCCCGGCGCCGCCCAGCCGGAGCCGGCTCGAGATCGTGCGCAAGACGTTCGAGACGAACGTGTTCGGCACAATCCGGGTGACGTTGGCGATGATCCCGCTCCTGCACCTCTCGGCCGCGCCTCGCATCGTGAACGTCTCGAGCGGGCTGGGTTCGCTCACGCTGGCCACGACGGCCGGCACCAAGTACCAGGCCAGGCCGATGCTCAGCTACAACCCCTCGAAGGCCGCCATCAACTCCATCGCCGTCCAGTTCGCCAACGAGCTCGGTGAAGCCGGCTTCAAGGTGAACGTGGCCGACCCCGGCTACACGAACACCGAGATGACGAGGCCGGACGCCAACCGGGGCGGGACCCGGACGCCCGAGGAGGGCGCCGCCGTCGTCGTGCGGCTGGCCACGCTGCCCGACGACGGCCCGAACGGCGGCTTCTTCGACGACGGGGGTCCCGTGCCGTGGTGACGCCGTGAACCTCGGACAGCTGCTCACGAACAGCGCCCGGCGCTTCCCCGAACGGCCGGCCGTCAGCTGGGGCGACCGGGTCGTGACCTATGCCGAGCTCGACCGGCGCACGAACGGGCTGGCCAACGGGCTCGTCGCCCTGGGCGTGGCCAAGGGCGACCGGGTCGGCGTCCTGATGCGGAACCGGCCCGAGATGCTCGAGGCGATGTTCGCCTGCTTCAAGGCCGGCTTCTGCCTCGTGCCGCTGAACAGCCGCTTCACCGCCGACGAGGTGCGGTACCACGTCGAGGACTCGGGCGCCCTGGCCGTGCTCACCGACACCGAAGGCGCCCGGCTGGTGCGCGATGCGCTCCCGGGCGCGGTCCACGTCGTGGTCGCCGGCGAGGGTGACGTCCCGCCGGGCTGCCTGGCCCACGAGGACCTGATCGCCGGCGCGGCGCCGGTGCCGGCGGTCGTCGACACCGGGCGGGACGACCTGGCCTGGCTCTTCTACACGTCCGGCACGACCGGCCGGCCGAAGGGAGCCATGCTCAGCCACGGCGCCCTCGGCTTCGTGACCGCCTCCTGGCTCGCCGACCTCACCCCGATGGACGAGCGGGGCGTGACGCTGCACGCCGCGCCGCTCAGCCACGGCGCCGGGTTCCACGCCATCGCCGCCACCGCCCGGGGCGCCCACCAGGTGATCCCCGCCGACCCCCGGTTCGACCCGCCCGCCGTGCTCGAGCTCATGGCCCGGGAGCGGGTGACGAACACGTGGCTGGTGCCGACGCAGATCGTCATGCTGGTCGACTCGCTCGGCGGGCGCCGGCCCGATCTGCCCGAGCTCCGCCAGGTCGTCTACGGCGGGGCACCCTTCGCGCCGGCCGACCTGCGCCAGGCGCTCGAGGTGTTCGGTCCGGTGCTCGTGCAGCTCTACGCCCAGGGCGAGACGCCCATGACCGCCACCGTGCTGCCCGCCGCCGACCACGCCGCCGCGCTGGCCGGCAACCGGCCCGACCGCCTGTCCTCGGCCGGCGTGGCCCGGCCCGGCACGGACGTCCGCATCCTCGGGGACGACGACGTCGAGCTCCCGACGGGCGGCGTGGGCGAGGTCTGCGTGCGGGGCGGGGCGGTGATGCTCGGCTACTGGCGCCGGCCGGACGAGACGGCCGAGGCCCTGCGCAGCGGCTGGCTCCACACCGGCGACCTCGGCCGGATGGACGAGCACGGCTACGTGTACCTCCTCGACCGGGCCAAGGACCTGATCATCTCCGGCGGCTCCAACGTCTACGCGGTGGAGGTGGAGGCGGCCATGGCCGACCACCCCTCGGTGCACGAGGTGGCCGTGGTCGGGCTCCCCGACCGCACCTGGGGCGAGCTCGTGGTGGCGGTGGTCGTGGCCCGGGGCGAGCCCGACGAGGCCGCGCTGGCCGCCCACTGCCGCACCACGCTGGCCGGCTACAAGCAGCCCCGCCGCTTCGTGTTCGTCGACGCCCTCCCCCGCAACGCCTACGGCAAGGTGCTGAAGCGGGAGCTACGCGACCAGCTCACCTGAGCGACGGCGGGGACACGGAGACGCGACGGGCGGTGGCCCGGGACCCGAGGTCCCGGGCCACCGCCCGTTGGCGACCGAACCCGAATCGGGGCTCAGCCCGTGATGTACATCCCGTAGAAGTCGGGGATGGGCTGGGTGGACAGGAACCGGAACGACACGTCGCCGACCCTGCTGTCGTCCCAGACCTGGGTCTGGACCCCGAAGAGGCCGAAGATCGTGACCGCCGTCTCGAGGGCGTGGCGCTGGAGCTCCTTCCAGAGCTTGATGCCCTCCGGCGAGTCCTCCTGCACGGCCTGGATCTTCGCCACCAGCTCGTTCAGCTCCGGGTCGTTCCAGTTGCAGACGTTGCCGTAGCTGCCGGGCACGTACACCCGGGTCACCTTCTGCAGGCCGCTGCGCTGCAGGGCGAAGAACTGGATCGGGGCCCCCAGGGCCTCCGGGAAGAAGTCGGCCTGCGCCGGCTTCAAGGTGACCGTGATGCCGGCCTCGGCCACCTGCTGCTGGAAGACCTCGGCGGCCCGCTGCCCGTCGAGCCCGGCCGGGAAGTACATGTCGAAGGCCAGGTTCGGCATGCCGGCCGCGGCCAGCAGCGACTTCGCCTTGGGGATGTCCCGCTTGTAGAAGTCCTCGAGGCTGGGATCGTGGAAGATGCTGTCGCTGGCGAAGAAGCCCCACATCGGCTCGCCCTTGCCGTCGTAGATGGCGTTGAGCTCGTCCCGGTCGAGGGCGTAGTTCACGGCCTGGCGGACGCGCAGGTCGTTGAACGGCGGCCGGCTCTTGCAGATGTGGCCCTGGAGCAGCGAGTTGTCCGAGACGCTGGTGCTCACCTCCAGCCCGGTGCCGACCAGTCCCTCCGCCACGGCGTAGGGGACGCTGTTGCTCAGGTCGACGGTCTTGGAGCGCAGGGCGTTGCCCAGCGACTCGGGGGTGACGTGGACGAACGTGATCTTGGCCAGCCGGATCTTCGACGCCTCGAAGTAGGTCGGGTTCTTCGCCAGCGTCACGTGGTCCTCGACCGCGAACGACTCGACCGTGAACGGCCCGGCGCCGACCGGGGTCTTGTTGAAGTCCGTTCCCGCCTTGGCCGCCGTGGGCGACACCGGCGAGGTCTCCGGGAGCGTGAGGAGGCGGTACCAGGCGCCGGCGACCGGCGTCTTGAGCTTGATGGTGAGCTCGGTCGGGGAGTCGACCGTGATCGAACCCAGCTGGTAGAGCTCCGCCTCGAACGAGCCCTGCTTGCCGAGGTTGATGTTGCGCTCGATGCCGAACTTCACGGCCTCGGCATCGAGGGGCGTCCCGTCGGAGAACTTGATGCCGCTGTTCAGCTCGACGGTGAGGGTCGACGAGTCCACCACGGTCGCCTTCTTGGCCAGGCCGGGCTCGATGCCGCCGTCGGCCTGGCGGCGCAGCAGGGTGTCGAAGATCATCGGGTGCCAGATGAGGGGCACCGACACCTGCGTGGTGAGGTCGAAGAACAGCCCGGTCTGCGCCAGGCTCGCCGAGAGGCGCAGCTCGCCGTTGGGATCGACGTCCTCGGCGGCTTCGGAGCCGCCGCCGTCGTCGTCATCACCGCCGCAGGCGGCGGCGAGCATCGACAGCACGGCGAGCGCTGCGATGGCACGAACGAGCCAACGCTTGTGGATCATTGCTGGACCCCCCCGGGTAGCTGGTCGGGCAACCCCCAGCTGCGGCGCAGCGTGGGTTGCGGCTCGACCCAGCTAAGCACGCCTGGCCCCCATCGGCGGGGTTCCGACTCGGGGGGCGGACGGCAACCCGTGGCCCCGGCCCCGCCGTCGACCGACCGGGCGCTCCCGACGGGGCCGTCCGGACGGCCCCGCCCGCGGGCGGACCCCTACGCTCCCGGGGACACGCTCGTTCGAGGGGGCCCCATGTTCCAGGTCAACCGCGTCTTCCACCTGACCCACCTCGTCGAGGACCACGACGCCACCCTGCGCTGGTACGCCGACGTCTTCGGTGCCCAGACCTACTGGGAGAAGAGCACCGGCCCGGGGAACGTGACGATCTCGCTCCTCCACATCGGCGACCTGACGGTGTCGCCGATGACGGTCACGGAAGGCGGGGCGCCGGCACCGGCGAAGTTCCGGGAGCGCTTCGGGGAGCACCTCCACTCGATCGCCTGGCACATCGAGGACGCCGCCGACCTGGTCGAGCACCTCACCGGGCAGGGCTACACGCTGAAGGACGAGTTCGGCCGCCCGCTCGACGGCATCGACCACGAGATCTGGACGTCGGTCAAGGAGACCCCCTGCCTGATCGAGATGTGCGGCCTCCACATGGCGTCGCTCCACAAGGACGATCCCCGGTTCGACGACCCGACCTGGGTCGACCGCTGGGCCGACGAGCGCCCCCTCGGCATCGAGCGGACGGCGTGCATCACCGTCACCTCGAACGACCGGGCCGCCGGGACCGCCTTCTTCACGGACGGGCTGAAGGGCAAGGTGCTCCACGAGGGGCCCACGCCGTGGGGGACGGCGTCGACGTTCGTCCAGGTCGGCGACTTCACCACCGTGGAGCTGGCCGAGCCGACCGACCCGGCCGGCCGGGCCGCGGCCGACCTCGACCGCAACGGGCCGATGGTCCACGCCATGACGTTCCAGGTCCGCGACCTCGAAGCCGCCCGCTCGCACCTGTCGGCCCGGGGGCTGCGGCTCGAGTCGCCGGCCGAGGGGCATCTCGCCATCGACCCTGCCGACGCCCACGGCCTCGTGGTGCGCTTCACCGACCGTCCGGTCGGGGCCTGGTGACCCCCCGCGCCGGGTGACCGTCGTCCCGACCGGGCCCGACCGGCGGGGCCGGTCCGGTCAGGGCGTCGTGGGGAGCAGCCGGCGGAGGATCTTGCCCGAGATGGACCGGGGGACCTGGTCGACGACCTGGATGGCCCGGACCTGCTTGTAGGGCGCCACCCTGCCCACGAGGAACGCCTGCAGCGCCTCGAGGGTGAGCTCGGCTCCCGGGGCGAGCACGACGTACGCCTTCGGCACCTCGCCGGCCTCCTCGTCGGGGATGCCGGCCACGGCCACGTCGACGACGGCGGGGTGGGTCGCCACGACGGCTTCGAGCTCGGCCGGCGCCACCTGGAAGCCCTTGTACTTGACGAGCTCCTTCACCCGGTCGACCAGGTAGAGGTGGCCGTTCTCGTCGAAGCGGCCGACGTCGCCGGTGTGGAGCCAGCCCCCGGCGTCGATGGTGCGCCGGGTGGCCTCCTCGTCGCCGAGGTACCCGGCCATGACCTGTGGGCCCCGGACCAACAGCTCCCCCTCCTCGCCCACCCCGCGGTCCGCCCCGTCCGGCCCGACGATGCGGCACTCGGTGTTCGACACGGTGACCCCGACCGAGCCGGCGCGCGTCTGGCCGGGGGGCGTGAGGTGGGACACCGGCGAGAGCTCGGTCATCCCGTAGCCCTGCACCACCTCCACGCCCGTCCGCGCGGTCGCCTCGAGCTGCAGCTCGGCGCCGAGTGGTGCGGCGCCGCAGAAGATGGTGGTGAGCGACGACAGGTCGAAGTCGTCGACGACGGGGTGGCGGGCCAGCGCCAGCACGAGGGGCGGCACGGCGAAGAACCGGGTGATCCGGTGCTGCTGCACCAGGCCCAGCGCCTCGGCCAGGTCGAAGCGCCGCATGGTGACGACCGTGCAGCCCCGGCTGAGCATGCCGTTCAGGAGGACCTGGAGGCCGTAGATGTGGAAGAAGGGCAGGACGGCGAGGCCGGCCTCGCCCCCGGCATAGGCGAGGCCGTGCTCGTACTGGGCCAGGTTGGCCACCAGGTTGGCGTGGGTGAGGACGACGCCCTTCGGCAGGCCGGTCGTGCCCGACGACCAGGGCAGCGCGGCCGGATGGA